>DATBKB010000095.1:0-83993 GCA_036556145.1 Candidatus Limnocylindrales bacterium
GAAGCCCTGGATCTGGCCCTGGTGGAGGTCCATCGTCAGGACCCGATCGGCGCCGGCGACCGTGATCATGTCGGCGATGAGCCGCGCCGTGATCGGCACCCGCGGCTGGTCCTTCTTGTCCGAGCGGCCGTAGGCATAGAACGGGACGACCGCGGTGATGCGGCCCGCCGACGCGCGCTTGAAGGCGTCGATCATGATCAGCAGCTCCATGATCGACTGGTTCACCGGGTGGCTCGTTGGCTGGACGAGGAAGACGTCCTTCTCGCGGACGTTGTCGAGGATCTTGACGAAAATGTTCTCGTTCGCGAACTGGAAGACCTCGATCCTGCCGAGGTCGGCGTCGAGGTAGCGCGCGATCTTCCGGGCAAGGTCCGGATTGGCGTTGCCGGCGTAGACCTCGAACTGGTCTGCGTGCACGCTCGCCTCCAGCTCGCCGAAGGACCTCACCGGGCCTTCGGGCGTCCTTTCCGAGTCGACTTGCCGCCCGATCGACCGTTCGACCGCTCACCCGAGCGGCTGCCGGCGGAACGACCGCCTGCGCGACCGCCCGACGTGCTGCCGGACCGGCCAGCCGAACGGCCCTCCGTCCGACTCGCCGCCCGACCGCCCGACCGACCGCCCGAGCGGACACCCGAACGACCGCCCGTGCGAGCACCCGAACGACCGTCGGAGTCATCGTCCGGCCCGTCCGACCCATCGGGGCCGTCGTCGGGGGCGCCATTGTCGCCCATGCTTCCCCGCTCCGCCAGCCCGGGGCGGAAGGCGGCGATGCCGACGACGCGATCTCCCTCGGCGAGTCGCATGACGATGACGCCTCGCGCGCCGGGCGAGTAGCGGTTGATCGTGTTCGTCTCCGTGCGGATCACCTGGCCGCCGGCGCTGATGAGGAGCAGCTCCTCGTCCTGCTTCGTCACCTGCTGGACGGCGGCCACGCTGCCGGTCTTGCGGCCCTCGAGCGAGATCAGCCGGACGCCCTGGCCGCCGCGGTGCTTCCGCCGGAACTCCTCGAGCGGGACGCGCTTGCCGTAGCCCGTCTCGGTGAGGACGAGGAGATCGGCGCCGGGCTCGACGACGCTCATCGCGACAACGCTGTCGCCCTTCTTCTTGAGCAAGCGGATGCCGATGACGCCGGCCGCGTCGCGGCCCATCGGCCGCACCTCGCCCTCGGCGAACCGGGCGAGCATGCCTTCGGATGTCGCAATGATGATGTCGTCGCTGCCGGCCGAGACGTCGACCCAGGCGAGCTCGTCGTCGGAATTGATCGAGATCGCCCGGATGCCCGTCGCGCGGACGCGCTCGAACTGCTCGAGCGGCGTCTTCTTGATCATGCCCTTGCGGGTCGCCATGACGAGGAAGTTGCCCGGCTCGAAATTCGGCACGACGATCGTCGCCATCGGCACCTCGCCGGCCTCGACCTGGACACCCGGCAGGTTGATGATCGGGACGCCCTTCGCGTAGCGGCTGGCGTCGTTGATCTTGTGGACCTTCGTGCTGAAGACCCGGCCGCGGTTCGTGAAGAACAGCGCCCAGTCGTGGGTGTTGGCCACGAGCAGGCTGTCGACGGCATCCTCCTCGCGGGTGACGTGGCCGATGATCCCGCGGCCGCCGCGGTGCTGGCGTCGATAGGCCGCGACCGGCTGGCGCTTGATGTAGCCGCGGCCGCTGATCGTGATCACGACGTCCTCGTGGGAGATGAGGTCCTCGTCGCTCATCTCGCCGCTGACGTCGTCCTCGACCTGGGTCCGGCGCTCGCCGGCGTACTTCCGCTTCAGCTCGCGCAGCTCGTCCTTGATGATTCCGAGCACGCGCGCCGCGTTGGCGAGGATGTCCTCGAGCTCGGCGATGAGCTGGATGACCTCGAGGTACTCGTCCTCGATCTTCTTCCGCTCGAGGGCCGCCAGCCGGGCGAGGCGCATGTCGAGGATCGCCTGGGCCTGCAGCTCCGAGAGCTTGAACTTCGTCATGAGGTTGGTCCGGGCGACGTCGACGTCGGCCGACTCCCGGATCGTCTTGATGACCGCGTCGAGGTGATCGAGCGCGACCTTGAGGCCCTCGAGGATGTGCGCCCTCGCGCGGGCCTTGGCGAGGTCGTACTCCGTCCGGCGCCGGACGATCTCGCGGCGGTAGTCGACGTAGTGCTGGAGGACGGACTTGAGCGGCAGCGTCTGGGGCTGCCCGTCGACGAGCGCCAGCATGTTCATGTTGAACGCGAGCTGGAGGGCGGTGTGCTTGAAGAGGTTGTTGAGGACGCTGTGCGGGTTCGAGTCGCGCTTGACCTCGATGACGACCCGCATGCCGTCGCGGTCCGATTCGTCGCGGAGATCGGCGATGCCGTCGATTCGCTTGTCCTTGACGAGCTCGGCGATCTTCTCGAGGAGCGCCGCCTTGTTGACCTGGTAGGGCAGCTCCGTGACGATGATCGCCATCTGATCGCCCCGGATCTCCTCGAACGCGACCTTGGCGCGCATGACGACGCGGCCGTGGCCGTGGGCGTACATCTGGCGGATCGCGTCGACCTTCTCGTTCTCGCCGGTGAGCGTCCGCTGGACCTCGTAGCGGTAGATCGTCCCCCCGGTCGGGAAGTCCGGACCCGTCACGTGCTTGCAGAGGTCGTCGGTCGTGATCGACGGATCGTCGATGAGGGCGATCGTCGCGTCGCAGATCTCGCCGAGGTGATGCGGCGGGATGTTCGTCGCCATCCCGACGGCGATCCCCGACGACCCGTTGATGAGGAGGTTCGGCAGCTTCGCCGGCAGGACCGTCGGCTCCTTCTGGGTGCCGTCGTAGTTGTCGGTGAAGTCGACCGTCTCCTTGTCGATGTCGGCGAGCATCTCGGCCGCGATGCCCGTCAGGCGTGCCTCCGTGTAGCGCATCGCCGCCGCGGCGTCGCCATCCACGCTGCCGAAGTTGCCCTGCCCGTCGACGAGCGGGTAGCGCATCGAGAAGTCCTGGGCGAGGCGGACGAGGGCGTCGTAGAGCGCCACGTCGCCGTGGGGGTGGTACTTGCCCATCACCTCGCCGACGATCGCCGCGCACTTGCGGTAGGACGAGGTGGCGCTCAGCCCCATCTCGCCCATCGTGTAGAGGATCCGCCGGTGGACCGGCTTCAGGCCGTCGCGAACGTCCGGCAGCGCGCGAGCGACGATGACGCTCATCGCGTAGTCGAGGTAGGCGACCTTCATCTCCTCCTCGATGCGGATGGCTCGGACGTCGCCCAGTTCTTCGGTCACGGTCGCGGTTTCCTCCGGGTCGGCGGGAACGGTCTCATGTCAGCGGCGGCTCCGGCATCGGGCGGCCGAGGTCCATCGACTCGAAGCGGGCCGCGGTTCCGGCGGCTCGGGACGTCGCCGCGGCGCCGGGCCGGCGGCGGATCCCGGTCAGGCTCTCGCGGAGCTCGTCGGCAGCGACGGGATCGAGCTTCGCCAGCGCATCGCGGACGACCCATGCCCGGTGGCCGTCGTCGTCGCTCACCGCCGTCGCGGCCTCTCGCCGGCAGAACGCCTCGACCCCCGATCGGTCGACGAGGACGAGCGACCGCAGCGCCCAGGCGAGCGCCTTCTGGACATCCGGCTCGGCGTCGCCGATGAGCTCCCCGACGAGGGCGAGGCCCCGTCGCGCGACGTCCGGCTGGCGGCCTGCCGAGCGGTCGATGAACGGGATGGTCGCGACGGTCGACCCGACGAGCCGGCGCTCCCAGCGGGACGGCGAGTAGACGAGCTGCTCGAGCTCGGCCCAGCGGTACGGTTCGAGGAGAATGCCCCGGCCGTAGGGATGGGCGAGCGTGTCGACGGTGATCCAGTCGCCCGCATCCCGGGCGGCCCGGCGCAGGAGCTGCCAGACCCGCTCCGGCTCCTTCGGGACCAGGGCCTCGAGGATGCCGAGCGCGAACCAGCGGTACTCGAGGGCCGTTTCCCGGAACAGCCGCTCCGCGATGAACAGGAGCGGCGCGGGCGAATCCTTGCGGGTCGCGCGGCGGAACGTCCGGGCGATCCCCGCCATCAGCGGCCAGCGGATCCCGAGGACCTCGCCGATGCCGGGGGCGATGAACTGCTGCCCGGCCACGTACTCCGGGTCGGCGAGGCCGGCGAAGCCGCGCCGCAGCTCCACCACGAACTGGTCCGGGTCGCCGACGAGGTCCGCCAGCTCGAGGCCGAGCTCCTCGGCGCCCGCTCGTCGGGCGGCGACGAACGCCACCGCGCGCTGCGTGGTCGGCGAGGGCTTCGATCCCTTGATCGTGGTCGCGGCGGTCATGAGCCGTCCTGCCCGCGCGGTTCCCGGCTCCGAGCGGCGCCTGCCACCATCTCGGGCGTTTCGGGCTGAGCCGCGGCGGACAACCCGGTGTAGCGGAAGCCGTAACGGGCTCGGAGCTCGTCGCGCCGCTGGCGCGAGGCCGCGACGTAGATTCCCTCGGCCGTCGCGAGCTCGGTGCCCGTTTCGACATCGACGATGCGGCCCGCCGTATCGACGAGCCGCCGCCGGCTCCTCGTGATCCAGCCGTCGGCGCGAAACGCGCGCCCCACCTCGACCGGGCGTCGGAAGTCGACCGCGAGGCGAGCGGTCAGTCCCCAGTTCTCCGCCCCGACCAGCGCCCAGGCCATGACCTCGTCGAGGATCGTGCAGAGGATTCCGCCGTGGGCGATCCCCTCCCAGCCCTCGAAACGGCGATCGAGCGCGCCCTCCGACCAGGCCCGCCCGGCCTCGACGTGGATCAGCATGCGCAGGCCGTTGGCATTGAGCGTCCCGCAGGCGAAGCAGTGGTGTGGCGCGATCTCGAAGGGCGCGATCCCGGGTCCGGGGACGGCGCCGGCCGGCCGGCGGCCGGCCGCGCCATCGGACCCCGCGGCGGCCAGACGGTCGACCACGCCCGCCCGGAGATCAGACGTCAAGGTTGCGGACCTTCCGTGCCTCGGTCTTGATGAAGTCCTTGCGCGGCCCGACCTTCTCGCCCATGAGCATCGTGAAGATCTCATCGGCCTGCGCCGCGTTCTCGCTGTCGACCCGCAGCAGCGTGCGGGTCTCGGGGTTCATCGTCGCCTCCCAGAGCTGATCGGCGTTCATTTCGCCGAGGCCCTTGAAGCGCTGGACCGAGAGGTTCTTCGTGTTGAACTCCTTGACGACGCGATCCCGCTCCTTCTCGCTCTGGGCGTACTTCGTCACCTTGCCCGTGCTGATCCGGTAGAGCGGAGGCTGGGCGATGTAGAGGTAGCCGGCTTCGATGACCTGGGGCATGAAGCGATAGAAGAAGGTCAGCAGCAGCGTTCGGATGTGGGCGCCGTCGACGTCGGCGTCGGTCATGATGATGACGCGGTGATAGCGAAGCTTCCCGAGGTCGAAGCTGTCGCCGATCCCCTCGATCCCGGCGCCGAGGGCAATGATCAGCGGGCGGATGTTCTCGCTGGCGACGATCTTGTCGAGGCGGGCCTTCTCGACGTTCAGCAGCTTCCCCCGCAACGGGAGTACCGCCTGGAACCGGCGGTCGCGGCCCTGCTTCGCCGAGCCTCCGGCCGAGTCGCCCTCGACGATGTAGAGCTCGCTCCGTGCCGGATCGCGCTCCTGGCAGTCGGCCAGCTTTCCGGGCAGGGACAGGCCGTCGAGGGCGCCCTTGCGGATGACGAGGTCGCGGGCCTTGCGGGCCGCTTCCCGGGCGCGCGCCGCGGTGAGGCACTTCTCGATGATCCGCCGGCCGTCCGACGGATTCTCGTCCAGGTACGCTCCGAGCCGGTCCGACACGGCCGCCTGCACCTGGCCCTTGACTTCGGCGTTGCCGAGCTTCGCCTTCGTCTGGCCTTCGAACTGGGGGTCGGTGAGCTTCACGCTCACGACGGCCGTCAACCCTTCCCGGACGTCATCGCCGGTGAGGTTCGGGTCCGACTCCTTGAGGACACCGGCCCGGCGAGCCCAGTCGTTGAGCGAGCTCGTGAGCGCGGCCCTGAACCCCGTGACGTGCGTACCGCCATCGACGGTGTTGATGTTGTTGGCGAACGCCAGGACGTTTTCCGTGTAGGTGTCGTTGTACTGGAGGGCGACCTCGACGGCGGTGCCGTTCTCCTGGTGCTCGACGTAGATCGGGCGGGTGTGGAGGACCTCCTTGTTCCGGTTGAGGTGACGCACGAACGACTGGAGGCCGCCCTCGAAGTAGAAGGATCGCTCGCGGTCGGCACGTTCATCGACCAGGGTGATCCAGACGCCCTTCGTCAGGTACGCGGACTCTCGGAGACGCTGGGCGATCGTGTCGAACTCGTAGTCCGTCGTTTCGAACATGCCGGGGTCCGCGCGGAACCGCGTCAGGGTGCCACGGCGATCCCCCTGCGGTCCGAGCTTCCGGACGGCGTGGGAGGGCTTGCCGCGGACGTACTCCTGCATGAAGACGTGTCCATCGCGCGCGGACTCGACACGCAGCCACTCGGAGAGGGCGTTGACGACGCTGACCCCCACCCCGTGCAAACCGCCGGATACCTTGTACCCGCCGCCACCGAATTTGCCACCGGCGTGGAGCATCGTATGGACGACCTCGAGGGCGTCCTTGCCGGTGGAGTGCCGGCCGACGGGTACGCCTCGGCCATCGTCCTGGACCTCGACCGTCCCGTCCTTCTTGATCGTGACTGTGATCCGGCGGGCGTGACCGGCCATCGCCTCGTCGATCGAGTTGTCGACGACCTCCCACACGAGGTGGTGCAAGCCACGGGAATCGGTCGAGCCGATGTACATGCCAGGTCGACGGCGGACCGCTTCGAGCCCTTCGAGGACCTGGATGCTGGCCGCGGTGTAGTCGGAGCCGGGGCGGCCCTTCCGCGTGCGGCCGTTCCCGGAACCGTTCCGGTCGCGCACGGCCATCGTGGTTGCCTTTTCGGTCACGCCTTACCCCCGGTCAAGCGCTCGTAGAGCCGGCCGAGCTCTTCGTCGCTGTAGTACTCGATCACGATCCGGCCGCCACGTCGTGTGCGTGCGAGGCTCACCTTCGTCCCGAGCGACCGGCGCAGGTCTTCCTCGACGCGCTCGAGGTCGGGATCGCTCTTGCGCTTGACCGCCTGGGCTTTGGTCTTCGGCTCGCGAAGGCGACGAACAAGCTCTTCGGTTTGGCGAACGGAGAGCGCCTGCCCGACGATCGAGTCGAGCAATCGAGCCTGGATCTCCGGCTCCAGGCCGACGAGCGCTCGACCGTGACCCTCCGTGAGCCGGCCGTCGGCGATGGCCGCTTGCACCGTCGGCTCGAGCTCGAGCAGCCGAAGCGTGTTCGTGACCGTCGACCGGGCCCGCCCGACACGGGTCGCAACGGTGTCCTGCGTGAAGCCGAACTCGTCGATGAGCTGCTTGTAGGCGTTGGCCTCTTCGATGGCGTCGAGGTCGGCGCGCTGGACGTTCTCGACGAGCGCGATCTCGAGCTGTTCCGGATCGGCCAGCTGGCGGACGACGGCGGGGATGCGCTCGAGGCCTGCCAGCTCAGCCGCCCGGAGACGGCGTTCGCCGGCGACGAGGCGATAGCCCTCGATCGTTTCGGTCACGACGATCGGCTGGATGACACCGTGCTCGGCGATGCTGTCCCGGAGGCCGCGGAGGGAATCCTCGTCGATCCGGCGGCGTGGCTGATACGGGTTGGCGAGGATCCGGCGGACCGGAATCTCGATTGGCCCGCCGGGTGCGGAAGCCCGCTGGGGGATGAGTGACGCGAGGCCGCGGCCGAGGCCCTGGTGGCGTTCTTGCCGCTCCGGTCGAGTCGTCATGCGGATACCGCCTCAATCTCCTCTGGGCCGGCGGGCGCCGGCCGCTGGGTGGCTCCCGAGGGTCGAGCCGGAGGGGCCCCGACGCCCGGCCGCCCGTCTCGGCGGCGAAGCTCGTCGGCGAGCGCCCTGTAGGCCTCGGCGCCTCGGGAATCCGGTCGATAGAGAGCAATCGGCAGGCCATAGCTCGGGGCTTCGGATAGCCGGACGCTCCGCGGGATCACGGTATCGAAGACGCGCTCGTGAAGGTGGCGGCGGACCTCGGCGGCCACCTCTGACGAGAGGTTGGTTCGGGCGTCGTACATCGTGAGGACCACCCCCTTGATCTCGAGCGACGGGTTGAGGTGATCACGAATGAGCTGCGTCGTGGCGATCAAGTGGGTAAGGCCCTCGAGCGCGTAGTACTCGCACTGAATTGGAATCAGCACTGAATCCGCCGCCGTCAGGGCGTTGACGGTCAGCAGCCCGAGCGACGGCGGGCAGTCGAGGAGGATGTAGTCGTAGTCGTCGCGGATGCCGGTCAGCAGGCGAGCCAGCCGGCGCTCGCGCTGCTCGATGGGCGCGAGCTCGACCTCCGCTCCCGCCAGGCCGATCGACGACGGAATGAGGCGGACGCCCTCCGCGCCAGTCTCGACGATGAGATCCGCCAAGGCGACCGACTCGACGACGGCCTCGTACACCGATCGGTCGACGGCGGACCTGTCGAAGCCAAAGCCGCTCGTCGCATTGCCTTGGGGATCGAGGTCGATGACCAGGACTCGCTCGCCAGCCCGCGCCAGGTAGGTCGCGAGGTTGACAACGGTCGTGGTCTTGCCGACTCCGCCTTTCTGGTTGGCGCAGGCGATCGTCTGCCCCACTCAGAAACCTACTCGACGCGCCATCACAAGGCTTGAATTCTATCATCCTGGACCCGGCGACCGGCCCCTGACGGACGGCCCAGGCGGAGCATGCCAAGAGGCGGTTGACGCTCACTTCCCCCTGTCTTAGCCGCCGCTTACGGTGGTTTCACGTGAAACGCTGACAGCTCCCCCACCGCCGCCGACGGGTCGCTGTTTCACGTGAAACATCAAGACGAGGCGACTGGTCCGAACTGGGCTCAACCACCCCTGACCTCAGTCCTATTGAAACGGGGCTCCGGCATCGTGGGATACTCCTCCCACGCTCCGTTTGCAGAGGTCGTTGGCCGCTCGAGAGGTCCTCGCCGGCGACCCTCGGCTGGCTACCCGGGGGTCGGCGTCCTGGATGCGCTTCCTCGTCACCGCCATCGCCGCTCTGGCCGCGGCGCTGGCCGACGCGACGGTCGTCCCGTACCTTGGCGTCGCCGGCGCCCACCCCCACGTCCTGGTCGTTGCCGGCGTCATCTGGACAGTCGCTGCGGGCGTCGAATGCGGCCTGCTATGGGGCTTCCTCGGCGGCCTGGCTCTTGACGTGCTGGCACAACGTCCGCTTGGCTCAACAGCGTTCGTGCTCGTCGCGACCATGGGCGCCGCCGCCCTTCTTGGATCCTCGTCCGGTCGTGCGCGACGGCTTGCCGTGGTGCCCATCGCGTTCGTGTTGAGCCTCGCGAGCTCGCTGCTCTTCATCGTCGTGTACGGCGCCCTTCGCGGCCCGGTCCCCGAAATCGACCCCGTGCACGTCATCCTCCCTGGAGCCCTGTATGACGCTGTGCTGGCCGCCGCCGTGGGCCCACTGGTCGTGGCGGCCTACGACCGACGACAGCCGGAGGAGGGCACCGAGTGGTGACTCCCGCCAGCCCGAGGGAGGCCGCCAACGATCGACGCGTCGTCCGCTTTGTCGCATTCGGGCTTGTCGTCGTCCTGGCGCTCAGCGGCCTGACGGCGAGGTTGTTCTACCTCCAGATCGCCAAGGGCGCCGACTACTCGACCCTCGCCGAGCGCAACCGCGTGACCACCCGACCGGTGGCCTCGTCGCGAGGGCTGATTATCGACCGTGACGGTCAGCCGCTCGTCATGAACGTGCCCTCCTTCGCGGTGAAGATCCGGCCCGAGGACTTGCCGCTATCGCGACGGACCGAGGTCGTCGCCCGCCTCGCTGCACTGCTGGATACGGACCCCACCTCGATCATCATGGCGCTCGACGGGAGCCCCGGGTCGCGCTTCGACCTCGTGCGGATCGCCAGCGACGTCCCAAGGGAGACGGCGGACGTGATCGCTGAGTCGCGATTCGACCTCCCTGGCGTTGAGGTGGTCGTCGAACCCAGACGCGAGTACCCGCAGGGGGCCTTGGTCGCGCATCTCCTCGGCTACACCGCCCCGATACCGCCCGACCAGATGCCAGCCCTCAAGAAGACCGGCTACCAGCCGGACGACCTGATCGGCCGAGCCGGCGTCGAGGCCGTGTACGAGGGATATCTTCGCGGCGAGTACGGCGCCGAGAGCGTCGAACGTGACGCGACCGGGCGAACCATCCAGGTTCTCCAGACCGTCCGCCCGGCGAAGGCCGGCGATTCGCTCCGGCTGTCAATCGACATCGACACCCAGCGCGAGGCCGAAAGGGCTCTCAAGTGGGGCATGGAGGCCGCAGGCCTGAAACGGGGTGTCGTGATCGCGATGAACCCTCAAACCGGCGAGGTTCTCGCGATGGTCAGCCTCCCGAGCTACGACAACAACGCCTTCAGTGGCGGCATCAGCAGCAAGGACTATCGGTCGCTGCTGCTGAACCCCGACAAGCCCCTCCTCAACCACGCGATCCAGGCCCACTACCCGCCGGGCTCGACGTTCAAGCTGGTGACCGGGACCGGGGCCCTCGCGGACGGCAGGGTGAAGGCCTCGACGAAGCTTCGGACCGCGAGCTACCTGACGCTCGGGTCGACCCGGTTTTACGACTGGAATCGACGCGGCTGGGGGGCCTGCAACCTGGATTGCGGCTTCGGTCACTCGAGCGACACCTACTTCTTCCAGCTCGCCGGCATGCTGGGCATCGATCGCCTCAGCTACTGGGCGAAGCAGTACGGCTTTGGCGCGAGAACCGGGATCGACCTCCCGAACGAGGTCGCCGGCATCGTGCCATCGAACCAGTGGAAGCTCGACACGATGGGCGAGCCGATCTACCCCGGCGAGGTCTACCAGGCGGGGATCGGGCAGGGCTACGACGTCGTGACGCCAATCCAGCTCATCACCGCGTACGCGGCACTCGCGAACGGCGGCAAGGTGTACCAGCCACAGGTGGTCCGCGAGATCGTCGGCCCGGACGGAACCGTCGTCCGTCCGTTCGCGCCGAAGCTCGTTCGGGAGCTGCCCGTCGGCTCCGACGTGCTCAAGGAAATGCGCCAGGCGGCGAGGAACGTCCAGCTCATCCGGCACACCTACAACCTCGTGGACCTCCCGATCGTCATGGCCGGCAAGTCCGGTACGGCCGAATTCGGGGTCCGCGACCGCCGAGGCCGTCTGCCCTTCCATTCCTGGTTCGTGGCGTTCGTGCCGAAGGACCCGAAGAAGCATTCCGACGATCCAAAAGGCCTCGACGCGGTGGCGCGAACGGACGCGGAGCTCGTCGTCCTCGCGTTCGCCTACGACTCCCGCACGAAGGGGAACGCGGCGACCGAGATCGTGAAGTACTTCTTCCAGCTGCACTTCGGAATCGAGAGGGACTACCGCAACCACCGCCTCCTCGAGCGCGGCAACTTCTACCAGAGCAACTGATGAGCGATACACCGGATCAGACATGGGCGTGATGCGAGTTGAGCCGGCGCGCTTCACCGATTGGGCCTCGCGCCCCGTGGGGGCGGCGTGGCGCCTGTTCGACGCGCAGCTGGCGATCTACGCGGTCCTGCTCGCCTCCATCGGCATCGCCATGGCCTACAGCAACAGCGTCGATGCCGGGCGGTCGATCCTGGAGACCGGATCGACGTTCCTCCGCGGCCTCATGTGGGCCGGGATCGCGCTGGTCGCATTCGTCGCCGCGACGTCATTCGACTACCGGTGGCTGAAGACGTTCGCCTGGCCGGCGTACCTCGTGCAGCTCGGGTTGCTCGTCCTGACCCTTGCGATCGGCGACGGCGTCAGTGGCGCGTCCCGGTGGGTCTCGATCGGGCCGTTCGTGTTCCAGTTCAGCGAGCTGGCGAAGATCCTCATGATCATCGTGCTCGCCAACTACCTCGGCTCGAGGTCGGGCCGGCTGCACGGGCTCGGGCCGATTCTCGGCGCGTGCGTGCTGGTGGGCCCGCCGTGGCTCCTCGTGATGCTCCAGCCGGACCTCGGCACGTCCCTCGTGCTTGCAGCGATCACGGCCGGGATGCTGTTCATGTCGGGCGCCAGCCTCAAGTGGCTTGGCGCGCTGACCGCCGGCGCGATCGCGATCCTGCCCTTCGTCTGGACGTACGTCCTGCGCGACTACCAGCGCGAGCGGCTCACCTCGTTCCTCGACGCCGCGCCGGACATCCAGGGCGCCGGCTATCAGCTCTACCAGGCGCAGATCGCGGTCGGGTCGGGCGGGTGGATCGGCAAGGGGCTGACGAACTCGACCCAGAACGGGCTCGACTTCCTCCCGGTCCAGACGACGGACTTCGTCTTCGCCGTCTTCGCCGAGGAGTTCGGCTTCCTGGGCGGTCTCGTCCTTTTCGCGCTCTTCGGCGCGCTGGTCTGGCGGATCCTCGTGATCGGTTGGCGATCGGCGGATCCGTTCGGGACCGTGTTCTGCTGTGGCGTCGCGGCAATGCTGCTGTTCCAGCTGGTCGTGAACGTCGGGATGGTCGTCGGCGTGATGCCGATCACGGGCATCCCGCTGCCGTTCGTCACCCACGGCGGCGCGTCGCTGGTGAGCCTCGCCATCGGGCTCGGAATCGTCGAGAGCATCGCCATCAGGCAGACTCGCGCAGACTGGTAGCGCCGCCGTCGGGCCGCGAAACGCCCGGTTCGGCGGTCCACCCTCCGGGCCCACGATGTCGCGCGGTTCCGCCTCAGCCGCGGCGGAAGAATCCCCTGCGGTCGGTGGACTCCGGCGCTGCGGCCCGCCGTCGGCCAGCGCGCCGGAGGATCTCGTCGATCTCCGCCCGGTGTTGCCGGCCGATCGGCACCCGGTCCAGCCACTCGAGATACTCGAGGTCTCGCCGCGCGATCTCACCGAGCGACCAGCCGGCATAACGCCCGAAGGAGAGCACGCTGCCCGATGGGTTTCCCGGCGGCGGACCGGCCGCCCCCGCGCCTTCGCGAGCGCGCATCGTCCGTGGGTCGTAGGTGCTGCCGACGGTCGATCGCCCAGGGGTCCAATCGGGCGATGTCGGGTCGCTGGGCGGCGGTGGCGCCTCGCCACGTCGGCGGGTCGCGCCTGGACGTGTATCGGCGGGCGCGGATCCCGCCGCGGATCCGGCCGTCGTGTCCGCGCCCGCTGGAGAACGCGCCGCCGGAACGCGGCTGCGACGTCGGTCGGCGGCCAACCGCCTGGCGCGCTCGCGGTCGTACTCCGCTCTCGGCTCGGGCTCCCCCACGACGGCCCAGGCCGCGTTGATCGCCACCATCTTCGCGGCGGCCTCCGGGCCCGGCATGACGTCCGGGTGGTACTTGCGGGCGAGCCGCCGGTACGCGGCCTGGATCACCTCCGGGTCGGCCTCGGGATCGACCTGGAGGACCTTGTACGGATCCGGCTCGTCAGGCACCCGCAGCCCCCGCCGGTTGCGGGGCCGCCGGTCCGCTGCCGGGCGCCCCGGGCTCGGGCGGCGAGAGGCGGCGGAACAGGTATCGGAAGACGTTGCGCCCGGCGGCGGTGACGGGCAGGGCGAGGATCGCCCCGAGCAAGCCCGCGATCGCGCCGCCGACGACGAGGGAGAACATGACGATGCTCGGGTGGAGCTCCACGGCGTCACCCTGGATCTTCGGGACCAGCAGGTTGTTCTCGAGCTGCTGGACGAGGAGGTAGAGGATCAGCGCAGCGATCGCCGCCTGCGGCCCGGCCGTCAGTGCGAGAAGGACGGCCGGGACCGCCGCAAGGATCGGGCCGATGATCGGCAACAGCTCGAAGACGCCGGCGATGATCGACAGCAGCAGCGCGAAACGCCCGAAGACGGGGTCGACCGTCGCGTTCAGGACGATCAGTCCGATGAAGGTCGCCACGCCGACCGTGGCGCCGAGGAAGAGCTGGCCGCGGATCCACTGCGAGAACACCCGCTCGACGATTCCGACGATCGCCCAGGCGTCCGCCCGCCAGGCCGGCGGCAGCGATCGGTCGGCGGCAGCCGTCAGCGCGGCCCGGTCCTTGAGGAGATAGAACGCCCAGACCGGGATGATGAGATAGCCGAAGATCGAGCTGACGAACCCGGCGGTGATGTTCACGACAGGCAGCAGGACACCGACGTCGATCCCGTCGCTGAGGCTCGCGAGGCCGTGGTCGATTGCCTCGCGCAGCTGCGGCGGAAGATCGAGGCCGCGATAGTAGCGCTCGAGGTTCGACACGAGCCCCGGCAGATCGTCGGCGAACGACCTGATCTGCTCGACCAGGGGGCCGAGCATGAACGACAGGCCCTGGACGATCACGAGGATGACGACCGCGTACACGACGAGGATCGCGATCCAGCGAGGGACGCCGGTGCGCGACAGGCGCTCGACCGCCGGGCTCAGCAGATAGACGAGCAGCAGGCCGACGACGAACGGGCTCAGCGCCTCGCGGCCTTGCCACAGGAGGAACCCGAGGACCACGAGAGCGCCGATGACGAGCGCCACCCGCGGCGTCGGAGCGCCGACACGGCTGCCCGGTTCGACGGTGCCCAGGAACGGGCCTGGGGCTGTGGCCGTACGGGCCGCAGGCTCGGCAGCCGGGCGTGCGGCCGGCGGAGTGGGGGTTCCCGCCCCCAACCCCGGCCCCGACCCCGGCCGTCCGCGGTCCGGCGCGGCGTCGCGGGCGGGGTCGTCCATGGTGCCGCAGACTACCAGACGTGGATTCCGATTCCGCCCGCGCGGCGGGCGCCGAGGCACCGCCCCGGCAGCGCTGGCGAATCGCCTACAGCCGACGGGCGAGCGACGAGCCCGAGCGCGACTTCACCAGCCGGTGGATCGACCGGCTCGTGGCCGCGGGCCTCCCACTCGCGACGCGCGCCACCGGCCGTCCGCGACCGGCGCTGAGCCTCGCCGCGCCGCTCCCGCTCGGTGTGGACGGGGACCGCGAGCTGGCCGACCTCCTGCTTGGCGACCAGCTCCCTGCCTGGCGGGTCCGCGAGGCCGTCGCGCAGACGATGCCCGAGGGTTGCCGCCTCGTGGGCCTCGACGACGTCTGGGTCGGCGCGCCGGCACTCGCCGGCTCGGTCATCGGCGCGGACTATCGCGCGACGCTCGACGGCGGCGACGACCCCGGACCCGCCGCCGTCCGTCATGCCGCAGGCACCCTGACGGACGCCGCGGAGCTGCCGAGGGAGCGGGTCAGGAGCGGCCGAAAGGGCGGCCCGGCCGTGACCTACGACCTGCGCCCGCTCCTGGCCGGAATCGAGGTCGGCGACGATCGACCGACGACCCTCCGGCTCCGCGTGAGGTTCGACCCGGCCCTGGGATCCGGACGACCCGAGGAAGTTCTCGCCGCCCTCGGCGACGCCCTCGGCCGCCCTATCGCCGCCTCGCGGATTGTGCGCGAGCGGCTGCTGGTCAAGGGCGAGGACGACGGCGCCGCCTGAACGTCGAATCCCCCCGATTTCCGTTTGACGCTCCGTGCGGGCGGCCGTACACTCCGCACTCGCGCCTCGGCCCGGTCGAGCCGCGTCTCCCTGTCCGTCGCAGCGGTCGCCCGCGGCCCGCGACCGCAATCCTGAGGACCCATGTACGCAGTCATCGAGGCCGGCGGCAAGCAATACCGCGTCGAGGTCGGCACGGAGCTCGAGCTCGACCTTCTCGACGCCGAGCCCGGCCAAGCCCTGACGCTCGACCGCGTCCTCTTCGTCGGCGACGGCGAGGAGACCGCGATCGGCCGGCCGCTCGTGGCAGACGCCGCGGTCGTCGCCGAGGTCGTCCGTCGGGACCGCGGCGAGAAGATCATCGTCTTCAAGTACCGGCCCAAGGCCCGGCGCCGAGCCCGGAAGGGGCACCGCCAGGACCACACGGTCCTCCGGATCACGGACGTCCGGCTCGGCTCGAAGAGCGCCGCCGACGACGTCCGCAAGGCCGAGGAGCGCGCCCGGACGGATCGGAAGCGCCTCGAGGAGGCCGCCGCACGGCAGGCCGCCGAGGACGCCGCGCTCGCCGATCGGCTGGCCAAGGCCAAGGCGGCCGACGCAGCCGCGGAGCCGGCAGCCGAGTCGCGGCGGGGTCGCGGGGCCGAGCCGGCCCAGGGGTCGGCGAAGGCCGGGCCGGAGCCTGCGAAGGCCGCCAAAGCCGAGCCGGCGAAGCGCGCGAAGGCCGAGCCGGCGCGCACGACGACCCGGGTCAAGCCGTCGGGCAAGGCCGCCGGAACGGCCCCGGCGAAGTCTGAGAAGGCCGGCAAGGCGGCGACCGGGAAGGCCGGGGCGAAGCCGCCGGCCAAGGCGAGCGGGTCCGGCAAGACCGCAGCGTCGGACAAGGGCCGGGCGAAGGCGCCGGACCGCAAGGGCAAGACCAGTGACACGAAGGCCGCGCCGAAGCGCGGTGCGAAGAAGGACAAGTAACGATGGCCCACAAGAAGGCCGGCTCCAGCTCGAAGAACGGACGCGACAGCGTCGGCCAGCGCCTCGGCGTCAAGGCCGGCGACGGCCAGCTCGTGCCCGCCGGCACGATCCTCGTCCGCCAGCGCGGCATGACGTTCCTCGCCGGCTCGGGCGCCGGGATCGGCAAGGACTACACGGTGTTCGCGACCGTCGCGGGGACCGTTCGATTCGAGCACGAGGCGAAGGACAAGAAGCGCGTCCGCGTCGAGCCCGCGGCCCAGGCGGCGGAGGCGGCCCAGGCCGCGGAGGCGACCGCATGAAGCCGAAGATTCACCCCAAGTACCACCAGGCGAAAGTCCACTGCGGCTCGTGCGGCACCGAATGGACCGTCGGGTCGACGAAACCGGAGCTCCGCGTCGACGTCTGCGCCAACTGCCACCCGTTCTTCACGGGCAAGCAGACGATCATCGACACGGCCGGCCAGGTCGAGCGCTTCCAGAAGCGCCTGGAGCGCCAGGTCCGGACTTGAGCATTCGCTCCATCGCGACCGACGAACGGCGGGCCGCACGGCCCGCCGTTCACTGTCTGCCCACTAGACTCTGACGATGCCGCGGTTCAACTACGGCGGGCAGGCGCTCATCGAGGGCGTCCTGATGCGTGGCCGGGACGCGATCGCCGTCGCGCTGCGCCACCCCGATGGGCGGATCGTGTACGCCACGGAGCGGCTGGGCTCTCGTTTCCACGGCACCCGCTGGGCCAAGCTGCCGCTCATTCGCGGCCTCGTCGTCCTCTACGAGACGCTCATCGTCGGCACGCGCTGGCTCGTCCGAAGCGCCGGGGTCCAGGCCCAGGAAGAGGACGTCGAGATCGGTCGCGGCGCGATCGCGGCAATGCTGGGCATCACGCTGCTCGCGGCCGTCGGGCTGTTCTTCCTCCTGCCGCTGCTCCTGTCGACGTTCATCGCCGGCGGCAGCACGAACCGGCTCGCCCAGCCGGCGATCGAAGGCATCATCCAGGTCGGCATCTTCCTCGCGTACCTCGTCGCGATCTCGCGGATGGAGGACATCCACCGCGTCTTCCAGTACCACGGCGCCGAGCACATGACGATCCATGCCCTCGAGGCGGGCGATCCGCTCGACCGCGAGTCGGTCTCGAAGTATCCGACCGCGCACCCACGCTGCGGCACGGAGTTCATCGTCGTCCTGCTCGCGCTGTCGATCTTCACGTTCTCGCTCGTCGGCAAGCAGGAGCCGGTCGTGATGATCGGCAGCCGGTTCGCGCTGATCCCCGTCCTCGCCGCGCTGGGCTACGAGGTGCTTCGCCTCGGGGCGCGCTTCCGGTCGAACCCGATCGTCAAGCTGATCATGTATCCGGGCATGCTCGTCCAGAAGATCACGACGAAGCAGCCGACGCCGGACATGATCGAGGTCGCGATCGTCTCGATGGAGGAAGCGCTCAGGGCCGACGGCGAGACCCTGCCGCGCGGTGCGGGCACGCTCGAGCGCGATGTCCTCGAGGTCCCCGGCCCGGGCGGACCAGCTCGCCGCGCCACGCCGGTCGGCGAGGCCGAGGCCGTCGCCCCGATCTCGATCGACCCGCCGCTCCCCGGGCTGTGAGCGGGCTGGACGCCAAGCTCGCCGAGGTCGCCCGCCAGTACGACGACCTCCAGACCGAGCTTTCACGGCCCGAGGTCGTGACCAACCCCGACTCGCTCCGCCGCCTCGGCAAGGAGATGGCCCGGCTCGAGCCCGTGGTGGCCGCCTTCCGCCGGCTGGAGGCCACCCGATCGGAGCTGGCCGGCGCGAAAGAGCTCCGCGACGGCGACGGCGACGACGAGCTGCGGGCCATGGCCCGGGCCGAGGTCGACCGCCTCGCCGCCCAGGAGGCCGGCCTGCTCGAGCAGCTGCGGCTGCTGCTCCTGCCCCGCGACCCGAACGACGATCGCGACGTCATCCTCGAGGTCCGTGCCGGGACCGGCGGCGACGAGGCGGCCCTCTTCGCCGGCGAGCTGCTGCGGATGTACCTCAAGTACGCCGACCGGCGTCGCTTCGGCGCGGAGGTCCTGAGCCGCCACGAGACCGGCATCGGCGGGATCAAGGAAGCGATCGTCGAGATCCACGGGGACGGCGCCTGGAGCCGGATGAAGTTCGAGGGCGGCGTCCACCGGGTCCAGCGCATCCCCGCGACCGAGTCGTCGGGCCGGATCCACACGTCGACGGCGACCGTCGTCGTCATGCCCGAGGCCGAGGAGGTCGAGATCGATATCGACGAGGACAAGGACCTGCGGATCGAGGTGAAGCGCTCGTCGGGCCCGGGCGGGCAGTCCGTCAACACGACGGACTCCGCGGTCCGGATCACCCACCTCGAGACCGGCCTCGTCGTCGAGATCCAGGACGAGAAGAGCCAGCACAAGAACAAGGCCAAGGCGCTCGCCGTCCTGCGGTCGCGGCTGTACGACCGCGAGCTGGAGAAACAGCGCGCGGCGGATTCGGCGGCGCGGAAGTTGATGGTCGGCGGTGGCGACCGCTCCGACAAGATCCGGACGTACAACTTTCCGCAGGATCGGGTGACCGATCACCGGATCGGGCTCACGGTCCACAACCTGCCCGCGATCCTGGGCGGCGACCTCGACGCCCTCGTCGACGCGCTCGTGATGGCCGATCAGGCGGAGCGGCTCGCCGCGGTCACGGAGGCACCCGTTGGCGCGCGCGGCTGAGCGCGGCCGCACGGCGGCCCACGGGGCGCCGGCCTCGGCGCGCGCGGGCGGCGGGCCCGAGGGCGTCACCTGGATCGACCCGCTGCCGGTGTCGATCCAGCACGCGACGGACCTCGGCAGCGTCCAGGTCCTCAAGCACGAGAACGCCTTCCTGCTGACCGACCAGTTCGGCGACATCCACGCCGACTCGCGCGGCCTCGGCCTCTATTGCGGCGACACCCGCGTGCTGTCGTGCTCCGTCATGCGCGTCGCCGGCCTGCGCCCCGTGCTCCTCCAGGGATCGATGGGCGGCAACTTCCGCGGCACGATTCACCTCACGAACCCGAACATCGACCGGAACATCGCCGCCAAGACCGGCGCGAGCGACCCGATGGCGGGACGAAAGCTCGGCATCACGCGGGAGCGGCTCATCGGCGCCGGCGCGCTCCAGGAGCGCCTCGTCGTCGAGAACCACGCCGAGCACCAGGAGACGTTCGACATCGAGCTCGAGCTGGCCGCCGACGGTGCCGATATCTTCGAGGTGCGCGGCTACCCGCGCCCCAAACGCGGCACGTGCCTGCCGATCGCCTGCACCGATCGCCGCATGACCTTCCGCTACGACGGGCTCGACGGGGTGCGGCGAGCGACGCACGTCGTCCTCGGGCAGGCCCCCCGCTCCATCGGCCCCGCGGTCGAGGACGACGTCCACCCGCCGGTGGGTGGCTGGGTTCGCGTCTGCTGGCGGTTCACGCTCGCTCCGGGCGAGCGGCGCGAAGTGTCGTGGCTGACGTGGCTGACCGAGGCGCCCAGCGACAATCGCGATACAGAGCTGTTTCCCGAACCGCCGCGGGTCGCGGCGGACGAGGCGGCAGGCGCCTATCACGCCTGGGTGCGAGGCTCGACGGCCGTCCAGACGGACCATGAGCTGTTCAACCTCACGCTGACGCGGGGCCTCAACGACCTGCGGCTCCTCGTGAACGCCGGGCCGGGCGAGGCGGAGCGGTACATCGCGGCCGGCGTGCCCTGGTTCTCGACGCTGTTCGGGCGCGATTCGATCATCGCCTCGCTGCAGGTCCTCGGCTTTCGCCCGCAGCTGGCCCTCGAGACGCTCGAGGTCCTCGCCGCCCGCCAGGCGACCGCCGTCGACGACGAACGCGACGCCGAACCGGGCAAGATCCTGCACGAGGTCCGGACCGGTGAGATGGCACGGACCGGGGAGCTGCCGTTCCGGCCCTACTACGGCAGCGTCGACGCGACGCCGCTGTGGCTCATCCTCCTCGGCCAGACGTACGACTGGACCGGTGACCGCGGGCTCATCGATCGCTTCTGGCCGAATGCGCTCGCCGCGCTCGAATGGATCGACCGCTACGGCGACCGGGACGGCGACGGCTTCGTGGAATACGCCCGACGGACCGACCGCGGCCTCGTCAACCAGGGCTGGAAGGACTCGACCGACGCGATCCGGGACCGAAGCGGGCAGCCGGCGTCGCCGCCGATCGCCCTGGCCGAGGTCCAGGGCTACGTGTACGACGCGAAGCTCCGCATGGCGGGTCTCGCCCGCGTCCGCGGCGAGACGCCGCTCGCCGACCGCCTCGAGAGGGACGCGGAGGCGCTGCGCGAACGCTTCGAGGCCGCCTTCTGGCTCGACGGCGAGCGGTACTACGCGATGGCGCTCGACGCGGACAAGCGGCCGGCCGACGCGATCGGCTCGAACGCCGGGCAGTGCCTCTGGACCGGGATCGTCTCGAACGAGCGTGCCCGCTTCGTCGCCGACCGGCTCCTCGCTCCGGAGCTCTTCTCCGGCTGGGGCATTCGCACGTACGCGTCCGGGCAGCCCGGCTACAACCCGCTCGGCTACCACACCGGGTCGGTGTGGCCGCACGACACGTCGCTCATCGCCGGCGGCCTCAAGCGGTACGGCTTCCACGACGAGGCCAACCGCCTCGTCGGCAGCGTGTTCGAGGCGGCCCAGCGATTCCCGGAGTTCCGGCTGCCGGAGCTGTTCTGCGGCTTCGACCGCGACACCTCGCCGATGCCGGTGCCGTACCCGGTGGCATGCTCGCCGCAGGCCTGGGCGGCCGGCGCGGCGTTCCTGTTCCTCCAGACGATGCTCGGCCTCCGGCCGCATGCCGACCGGCGCGAGCTCGAGCTGTTCCGGCCGAACCTGCCGGACTGGCTCGGCAAGGTCACGCTGACGAACCTGCGCATCGGCGACGCGGCCGTCGATCTGCTCTTCCACCGCTGGCGTGGCACGACCTCGGCGGAGGTCCTCCGCAAGGTCGGCGACGTCGCGGTCACGATCCGCCTCTGAGCCTGCTGGCGGTGGCGACCGTCGAGGAGCTGCTGCGGCCGGCGATCGAGCGGCTTCGCGCCGCCGGCTCGGACACGGCACGCCTCGACGCCGAGCTGCTGCTCGCGCACGCGATCGGCACTGACCGGACGGCGATCATCGCCCATCCCGACGCCCGCGTCGGCGACGGCTCGGCCGAGAAGTTCGAGGTCGGCGTCGCCCGGCGCGAGCGCGGCGAGCCGGTGGCGTACATCCGCGGCTTCAAGGAATTCCACGGTCGGGCGTTCGCGACCGATCCGCGCGCCCTCATCCCTCGCCCCGAGACGGAGCGCCTCGTCGAGCTCGCCGAGGCCGAGGTCATGCGCCGGCTCACCTCGGCGCCCCGGCCTGCCGGCGCCCCGCCGATCCGGATCGCCGACGTCGGCACGGGGGCGGGCACGATCGCGGTCGCCCTCGCGGCGGGGCTGCGGCGGCGCGGCGTGCTGAACGAGGTCGAGATCGTCGCCTCGGACGTGAGCGCGGAGGCGCTCGACCTGGCGCGTGAGAATGCAGTCGGGCATTCGGTCGCCGACCGGATGACGTTCGCCGAGGCCGATCTCGTGCCGCCGGGCGGGCCGTTCGACCTCGTCGTCGCCAACCTGCCGTACATCCCGTCCGCCGACGTGCCGAAGCTCCCGGTGGCCGCCTCATTCGAGCCGCGACTGGCGCTCGACGGCGGGCCCGACGGCCTGGCGGTCATCGGCGCGCTCGTCGGGCGGCTGGGGGCCGGGCTTCGGCCGGGCGGCCACGCGCTGCTCGAGATCGGCGCGGACCAGGCGGACCGCGCCGTGGCCCTCGTCGAGGAGCGGCTGCCGGGCTGGCGCACCGCCGTCGCCGCCGATCTCGGCGGGGCGCCGCGCGTCCTCAGGGTCGAGCGGCCGTGAGCCGGCCGGCGTCGGCGAGCACGCCGATCGTCCCCGACGACGAGCGGGGAGTGGCCGCGGCCGTGTCCGTGCTCGACGCGGCCGGGATCGTCGCGATCCCGACCGACACGGTGTACGGGATCGCCTGCCGCATCGATGCCCCAGGCGGGATCGAGCGGCTCTTCGCGGCCAAGGACCGGCCACCCGACAGGGCGATCATGGTTCTCGTCGACGAGCTCGACCAGGTCGCGCCGCTCGTCGAGGTGACGGCCGCGGCGGAGGCGTTGCGGGGCCTCTGGCCGGGCGGGCTGACGCTGGTGCTGCCGCTGCGGCCCGGCGCCGCCCCGCCCGCCGCACTCACGGCCGGGACGCGGACGCTCGGGGTTCGGGTGCCGGACCACGCCACGCCACGGGCCCTCGCCAGGGCCGTCGGGCCGCTGCCGACGACGTCCGCCAACCCGTCCGGAGAGCCGGAGGCGCGCTCCGCCGCGGACGTCGCGGCACGACTCGCCGGGCGCCTCGACCTCATCCTCGACGGCGGGGAGAGCCGCGGCGGCGTGCCGTCCACCGTCGTGGACTGCGGCGCCGACCGGCCCCGGGTCCTGCGCGCCGGGGCGATCGCGGTCGAGCGGATCGCGGCCGCCCTCGAAGCCGCTGGAATCGACCACGAGGTGGGGCCGTGAGGGGCGCCTTGTCGCTGCTCGTCCTCATCGTGGCTGCCTGCGCCGGGCCGGCTCCGTCGCCGCCCACGGGGCCGACGAGCGTCGGGTCGCCTGTGCCCAGCCAGCCGCCTGGCGCGGTCAACCCGACGCGGATCTGCGACGTGTCCCAGGACGACGTCAAGCCCGTCGCGACCTGCACGGAGATCATCGGCCGGGTGCTGCTCGCGCTCGGGCCGGACCGGGCGTCGGTGCGGGCGGCCTGGATGCGCCACGGCGCGCCGTGCCCGCCGAACGCGCGCTGTGCCCCGCCGCCACCCGGCTCGGCCTTCGTCGTGCTCGACGTCGACGGGGGCGCGACGATGGCGGTCCGGGTCGCGATCGGGGACGGGCAGGTGGAGGTCGGCCAGCCTGAGCAGCTGGCCTGGGATGAGTGGCCGGCGACGGGCGAGGTCGCACCGCCGCCGGCGGCCCCGGTGGTCGGCGAGGCGGTACCGGCGGAGATCGCCGGCCGGCAGGCACTGCCGTTCTGTGGCGAGGACCTGCCCAACACGGACGACCGTCAGGATCGCACCTGTTTCTGGGCGGCGGTCCGGGACGCCCGTCCGGCCGAGCTCATCGTTCGCGGGGGCGAGTCCGCGCTGGAGGTGATGCGCTACGTCGGACGCGGTCCGGTCCTCGTCTACCGGCAGGCCGTCGAGGGCGGCACGTGGATCCGCGACGACTGCGCGATCGGAGGTGCGTTTGACGATGAGCTCACCTTCGTCGTCAGCGAGTGCCTGTCGACGCCGGTGAGGTGACGCTCTCAGGCGCTCGAGTCGTGGGAAGATACGCCTCGTTCGAGCGGCGGTAGCGGCGCCGGCGGGAGGGACCCGCGCCGCCGGGAAGGGAGCGCGCATGACCGTCTCGCAGGCCTCGGGGCTCGGCTGGGCGAAGCTCGCGGACGTCGACCCCGAGCTGTGGGAGGCAATGGAGGGCGAGCGCCGCCGCCAGCACGACAAGATCGAGCTCATCGCCAGCGAGAACTACACCTTCGCCGCGGTCATGGAGGCTCAGGGCAGCTGGCTCACGAACAAGTACGCCGAGGGGCTGCCCGGCAAGCGCTATTACGGCGGCTGCGAGTTCGTCGACGTCGCCGAGACGCTCGCCCAGGAGCGGGCCCTCGCGCTCTTCCCCGGCGCCGAGCACGTCAACGTCCAGCCGCACTCCGGCGCGCAGGCCAACATGGCGGCCTACTTCAGCGTCCTCGACCCGGGCGATCGGATCCTCGGCATGAAGCTCGACCAGGGCGGCCACCTGACCCACGGGATGAAGCTCAACTTCTCGGGTCGCCTGTTCGAGGTCCACGCGTACGGCGTCCGCGAGGACGACGAGCGGATCGACTACGACGCGCTCGAGCGCCAGGCGAAGGAGGTCCGCCCGAAGGTCGTCGTCGCCGGCGCCTCGGCCTACCCGCGGATCATCGACTTCGAGCGGATGGCCGCGATCGCCCACGGCGTCGGGGCGCTGCTGTTCGTCGACATGGCCCATATCGCCGGCCTCGTCGCGGCCGGCCAGCACCCGAGCCCGTTCCCGCACGCCGACATCGTCACGACCACGACGCACAAGACCCTTCGCGGCCCGCGCGGCGGGCTGATCTTCTCGCGCGAGAACCTCCCCCGCGAGATCGACGCGACCGCGTTCCCGAACGTCAAGACGACGCTCGCCGCGACCATCGACAAGACGGTGTTCCCCGGGGTCCAGGGCGGACCGCTCATGCACGTCATCGCGGGCAAGGCCGTCGCGTTCCGCCTCGCCGCCGGTGACGAGTTCCGGGCCGACATGGTGCGGACCGTTTCCAACGCCAAGCTCCTGGCCGAGACGCTCGCGGGCCAGGGCGCGAGGGTCGTGTCCGGCGGCACCGACAACCACCTGATGCTCGTCGACGTGACCCCGCTCGGCGTCACCGGCAAGGAGGCGGAGACCCTCCTCGACGAGATCGGCATCACCGTCAACAAGAACCAGATCCCGTTCGACAGGAACCCGGCAAACACATCGTCCGGGATCCGGGTCGGGACGCCGGCCGCGACGACGCGCGGCTTCGGCCCACCCGAGATGCGCGCGATCGGGCGGCTCATCGTCGAGGCGATCAACCGGCGCGACGACGCCCGCGCCGGCGAGCGCCTCGCGGCTGAGGTTCGCGACATCTGCGACCGGTTCCCGGTCCCGGGGCTGCCCGCGGCGTGAGGTTCGTCTCCGACGTCGGGGCGACCGTTCCGTTCCTCGTCCTCGCCTTCGCCTCGGCGACGGCTCTCGCGTTCGCGCTGACGCCGGTCGTCCGCCGTCTCGCGGTTCGCTACGGGATGGTCGACCGGCCGAACCACCGCCGGGTCAACACCCGGCCGGTGCCCCGCTCGGGCGGGCTCGCGATCGCGGCGGCATTCCTCGCGGTGGCCGCGGTGCTCGTGGCCCTGAACCTCGTCTTCGAGTGGGTCAGGATGCCGCCCCCGCTCAACGAGTGGCACCTCGTCGCGTTGCTCGGCGGCGGGGCGGCCGCGGCGGCGATCGGCTTCATCGACGACGCGCTCGATCTCCGCGCCCGATGGCAGCTGCTCGGCCAGGTCGCGCTCGCGGTGGGGGCCGTCCTGCTCGGCGTCCAGATCGCGACGGTCAACAACCCGTTCGCCGATGGCGTCATCCGCTTCGACGAGCCGGTCATCCCGCTCATCACGGTCCTCTGGATCATCGGGATGATCAACAGCGTGAACTTCATCGACGGCCTCGACGGGCTGTCGTCGGGGATCGGGCTCATCGCGGCGTTGACGCTGGGCGTCATCAGCCTGACGGTCCAGATCCAGCAGCCGTTCGTCGGGGTGCTCTGCTTCGCGCTCGCGGGCGCGCTGCTGGGATTCCTCCGCTGGAACTTCAACCCGGCGTCGATCTTCCCGGGCACGAGCGGCACGATGTTCATCGGCTACACGCTGGCGGTCCTGTCGGTTCTCGGCAGCGCGAAGGTCGCGGTCGCCCTGCTCGTCCTCGGCGTCCCGATCATCGACGCCTTCTGGATCATCGTCCGCCGCCTCGTCGCGCGGCGTTCGCCCTTCACGCCCGACCGCGGCCATATCCATCACCGGCTGCTCGACCTGGGGCTGTCGCACCGGCAGACGGTCGTGCTGATCTACGGGATCTGTGCGGCGCTCGGCGTCCTGTCCCTCGTTCTCAGCGGTGCGAGCCAGGTCTACGCGTTCCTCGGCGTGTTCGTCGGGACGGGCCTGCTGTTGCTGCTGCTTGCGTGGGGCAAACTCGGCGACGGCGCCCTCGAGGCGGAGTCCTACGAGCCGGAGACCGGAGCGGATCGCGGCTGAGGCGGGTTTGGGATGTCACGACCACCAGGCCGTCTGACGGAACGATTTCGCACCGCGGAGTA
Source organism: Candidatus Limnocylindrales bacterium (assembly GCA_036556145.1). GTDB lineage: Bacteria > Chloroflexota > Limnocylindria > Limnocylindrales > CSP1-4 > JACDAV01. The sequence continues at coordinate 26,228 of DATBKB010000095.1, forward strand.
AGCTGGGGCGACGCTCCCGCGCTCCAGGCCGGAGCTGCCACCCCCACGACGTGAGGAGCCGTCCGCGAGGGGTCGACTGTCCGGTTTCCTGAGGGCGGACCGGGTCGGAGCGCCGGGTCGACAGTGGGGAGGCCATGTCGCTCAGCCAGCCGAAGCCTGACCCGATCGATTCGCCGCCGACCGAGACGTGGCCCGACGTTCCGCATCTCCGGCTGGCCCCGCCACTGCCTGTCGAGGAGGGCGCCCCTGCCGCCCCTCCACGGGCCAGGCGGCAGCCGCGGGCGCGCCGATCGCGCCCGCTGCTCGAAGCGCACGTCTGGACCGACCTGCCGGCCGAGGCGAAGTGGCGTGCCCGCCCGATGGCGCTCGGGAAGGTCAGGCGGAGCCGCATCGCCGCCCCCGTCGTCCACAGGCGCGGTGCCGCCTTCGCGCTCGCGGCCGCGGGCGCGCTCGCGATCGCGGCGCTGGCGATCGCCGGCCGCCCCGACCAGGGGCCGGACCAGGCCGTGCTGGGGCTCGCGACCGACGCCACGAGCTCACCCACGGTGCTGGCGAGCAAGGGGTACTCGCTCACGATCGAGCCGACCGCATCGCCCACCGCCGGATCGCCATCGGCCCAGCCCCCGCCGACCGCGTCGCCGACGCCAACGGCCGAGCCGACGGTCCTGCCCACGGCTCCCGTCATCACGGCTCCGGGAACCCCTCGTCCGACGGCGGCCCCGACCGCGACGCCACGACGCACGCCGCGTCCCACACCGAGACCGACGCCGGTGCCCACGCCGGTGCCGACCCCGCCTCCGACGCCCACACCGACGCCGACCCCGACGCCCACACCGACGCCGACCCCCACTCCGACCCCGGAACCAACTCCGACTCCGACTCCGACTCCGACCCCGCTCGTCACCGAGATCCCCTGACCGGCTCGAACCAGTTCTCCTGCTATACTCCCGCCGCTTTGACAGGTCGCCCATGAACGAGCCCTTCCGGGCGGGGGCCTATCTCGCCCTCTTCTCGGAAATCGGGTTTCTTCTCCTGGTCACGACCCTCGTCGGAGTGCTTGTCGGGTACTGGATCGACAGGCAGCTGGCAACGCTTCCCATCTTTGCCGTGGCGGGCTTGTTCGTCGGACTCGGCATGGGAGCGGTAGGCGTCAAGCGGCTGATCGATCGGTTCCTGGCGAGCTTCGACGACTGACCGAGGCGACCCGTCCGGCCCCAGGGCGCGACGCCGGCGCGGCGACCGGCCGCGCACCAACAGGGAGGAACGTTGGCAGGTCGAGGTGAGCCCGACCGTCGCACGGACGCGGAGCGGCGGATGCAGGAGGCGCTCGGGCCGGAGCTCGCCGGCGACGCCGTCGCCGCGGCGGGCGAGGTCGCTCAGCCGTCACGGTCTGTCCTCCGGCCGATCCTGCTCGCGACCCTCGGGATCGTCGCCCTTCTCGCGATCGGCTATGTCGTGGCGCCGCCTTTTCCGCCCGGCGGCCAGCCCGGAGAGCCCATCAACTTCCCGACGGATGCGATCGCGGCCAACTTCGAGCTGCCGGCGCCTCACGTGGTGGTCGACCTCGACAAGAGCTCGCCGCCCAGCCACGACCTCGTGACGTTCGACCTCACGATCTCCTCGTCGATCCTGACCGGCTGGATCATCATGGCGATCATCGTTGTGCTCGCGATCCTGCTGTCGCGCGGCATCGAGGTCATGCCGTCACGCGCGCAGAACGCGCTCGAGTACGTCTACGAGGGCCTGGCCAACTTCGCGACATCGCTTGGCGGCCCGGCGGCCCGCCGCTACGTGCCGATCTTCGCCGCGCTGTTCGTGTTCATCCTGTTCTCGAACTGGAGCGGCCTCCTGCCGGGGGTCGGCCGCATCCCGCAGGTGCGCGCGCCGACGAGCGACCTCAACGTCACGGCCGGCCTGGCCCTGTTCGCCTTCTCCCTCTTCCACGTCGAGGGCATCCGCAACCTCGGCGTCCGCGGCTACTTCGGCAAGTTCTTCAGCCTGCGCGCCTTCCGTGAGGAGGGCTTCGGCGCAGGGATCATCGCGCTGTTCGTCGGCGTGATCGAGTTCATGCTCGAGTTCGTCAAGCCCGTGACGCTGGCGATGCGACTCTTCGGCAACATCTATGGCGGCGAGGTCGCGCTCGGCGTCATCACCGCGCTGACGATCGCGGTGATCCCGGTGGCGATGCTCGGCCTCGAGGTCCTGCTGAACTTCATGCAGGCGCTGATCTTCTCGGTCCTGACGCTCATGTTCACGCTCATCGCCATCGAGGGCCACCACGACCAGGAGCACGCCGACGCGACGCACGACGAGGTCGAGGCGATGCCGAAGGGAGCGGTCGCACCGGTCCACGGCTAGCGCAACAAGGGTCAATTCGGAACGTGTGAACCGGCGGTGAGCCGGCTGCTAGGAGGAGCGACACCACATGGAAATGATCGGAGCGGGACTGGCCGCGCTGGGGGTCATCGGTCCGGGCATCGGCATCGGGATCCTGACCGGCCTCTCGACGAGCGCCATCGGGCGCAATCCGGACGCCACGCCCCAGATCCGGGCCACCTTCATCATCGGCGCCGCGTTCGCCGAGGGCCTCGGCGTCCTCGCCGTCGTGGTCGGCCTGCTCGTCATCTTCCTGGGTCGCCCGGCCTAGGCCGAACCCGCGAGGCTGACCGTGGATCTCTACACCGTCGCGGCGGCGGCGCAGGAGCTGGCCGCCCTCGCGGCCGAGGAAGGCGCTGCCGAGGCAACGTTCCAGATCAACCTGTTCTGGATCCTCACCCAGGCAGCGAGCTTCGGGCTGTTCCTCGTCATCCTGTACTTCGCCGCGTTCCGCCGGATCGGCGGCGTCCTCGAGGAGCGGCGCCAGCGGATCGAGCAAGGGCTCCGCGACGCGGAGCAGGCCCGCCGCGACCGCGAGCGTGCCCAGGAGGAGCACGCCGCGGCCCTGGCCGAGGCGCGGCGCGAGGCGCAGGAGATCCTCGGCCGGGCGGAGCGGCTTGCCCAGGAGTCGCGGGATGCCGACATCGCCGCCACCCGCGAGGAGCTCGAGCGCATGCGCCAGCGGGCCGCCGAGGACATCGACGCCGAGAAGCAGCGCGCGATCGCCGACCTCCGCCGCGAGGTCGCCGACCTGGCTCTCGCCGCCGCGACCCGTGTTCTCGGCGAGTCGATGACCGACGAGCGCCAGCGCCGGCTCGTCAACGAATTCCTGGCCGAGGCCGGGACCACCAGCGACCGGCGCCGCTGATGGCCCGCGGGACGAGTGCCGCTCGTCGCTACGCCGAGGCCGCCTTCGAGCTTGCCGAGAAGGCGAAGAGCCAAGACGCCTGGGCGAAGGACCTGCGACTCGCGGCCGAGCTCCTCGCCGACGAACGGATCCGGGGCGTCCTCGACAACCCCGCCGTTCCGACCGCGGATCGCGATTCGCTCGTCACGAAGCTGCTCGGCAAGCGCGTCTCCGGGCAGGTCGGAAATCTCGTCCGGCTGCTCGCGCAGCGCAACCGGATCGAGCTCCTGCCCGTGGTCGCCGCCGAGTTCCGGCGCCTCCTCAACCGCCAGAACGGCGTCGTCGAGGCGATCGTCACGAGCGCACTCCCGCTCACGCCCAAGGAGCTCGAGGCCCTCCGCAAGCGCCTCGAGGGGATGACCGGCGCGACCGTCGAGCTCGAGACCGCGGTCGACGACTCGCTCATCGGTGGCCTCACGGTCCGGATCGGTGACCGGCTCCTCGACGCGAGCGTCCGCGGCCGGCTCGAGCGACTCCGCAAGCAGCTCAGCGGCCGCGGCGGCGCGGGCAGCGTGGCGAGCCTGCGGTGACGCCGATGACGGCGACCTTCCCGACCTCCACCCCTACAGCACCAACCTGGAGACCCGATGGCCATCAAGTCTGACGAGATCGTCACGATCATCAAGTCCGCGATCGAGGGCTTCGACGAGAAGACCGAAACGCGCAGCGTCGGCACGGTCGTCGAGGTCGGCGACGGCATCGCCCAGATCTACGGGCTGTCGGGCGCACTCGCCTCGGAGCTCCTCGAGTTCCCGAACGGGGTGATGGGCATGGCCCTCAACCTCGAGGAGGAGACCGTCGGCGCGGTGATCCTCGGCGAATACAAGGAGATCGAGGAAGGCGACACGGTCAAGACGACCGGGCGGGTCGTCGAGGTCCCGGTCGGCCAGGCGCTCCTCGGGCGCGTCGTGAACCCGCTCGGCCAGCCGCTCGACGACAAGGGCCCGATCGAGTCGAAGCGCACTCGCCCCGTCGAGCGCATTGCCCCAGGCGTCATCGTCCGCACGGGCGTCGACACGCCGGTCCAGACGGGCATCAAGGCGATCGACGCGCTCATCCCGATCGGCCGCGGGCAGCGCGAGCTGATCATCGGCGACCGGCAGACGGGCAAGACCGCCATCGCGATCGACGCGATCATCAACCAGAAGGGCAAGGGCCTGGTCTGCGTCTACGTCGCGATCGGCCAGAAGCTCTCGACGGTCGCCAAGACCGTGGCCGTTCTCGAGCAGTACGGCGCGATGGACCACACGATCGTCGTCGTCGCCGGCGCCGAGGAACCGGCCCCGCTCCAGTTCCTCGCGCCCTACGCCGCGACCGCGATGGGCGAGGAGGTCATGGAGGAGGGCGTGGAGCTCGAGGGCAAGACGGTCAAGGATGCCCTGTGCGTCTACGACGACCTCAGCAAGCACGCCTGGGCCTACCGCGAGATGTCGCTGCTCCTCCGCCGCCCGCCGGGCCGCGAGGCGTACCCGGGCGACGTCTTCTACCTCCACAGCCGCCTCCTCGAGCGGGCGGCCCGGCTCAACGAGGCCAACGGCGGCGGCTCGCTCACGGCTTTGCCGGTGATCGAGACTCAGGCGGGTGACGTGTCGGCGTACATCCCGACGAACGTCATCTCGATCACCGACGGCCAGATCTTCCTCGAGACCGACCTGTTCAACGCCGGCCAGCGGCCGGCGCTGAACATCGGCATCTCGGTGTCGCGCGTCGGCTCGGCGGCCCAGACCAAGGCGATGAAGAAGGTCGCCGCGCCGCTCAAGCTCGACCTTGCCCAGTACCGCTCGCTCGCGGCGTTCGCGCAGTTCGCCTCGGACCTCGACAAGGCGACCCGCGACCAGCTGACGAGAGGCGAGAAGCTGTCCGAGGTCATCAAGCAGCCGCAGTACCAACCCCTGCCCGTCGAGAAGCAGGTCGCGATCCTCTACGCCGCAACGACGGGCGCGCTCGACGATGTCCCGACGCCGCGGGTCAAGGAGTTCGAGAGCCAGTTCTACCGGTTCCTCGAAAGCGAGCGGCCGAAGATCCTCCAGGAGATCGGCTCGTCGAACGACCTCAACCCGGATCTCGCCAAAGCCCTCGACGAGGCGATCGAGGCGTTCCGCGAGGCCTTCGGGGTCGGCCGCCGGGCGGCGAAGGGCGACAAGGCCGAGGCGAAACCCGCGGACCAGGGCGCGGCGAAACCCGACAAGGGCGAGGCCAGGACGGCCGCCAGGGCCGCGGCGACGTCAGCCGAAACGTCGGGCGCCAAGCCCGCCGCGAAGGCCGATTCGAAGCCGGCCGACGAAGCCGAGGCGAAGCCGGCGAGTGGCTAGCCAGCGCGATATTCGCCGCCGGATCGGGGCCGTCCGGAACATCAAGCAGATCACCCGGGCGATGCAGTTCGTCGCGGCCTCGAAGCTCAAGCGCGCCCAGGAGTCGACGCTGGCGGCCCGACCGTACAGCGACAAGATCGACGAGGTCCTCGCCGACCTCGCCGCCGTCCTCGGCGGCGAGGACCACCCGCTCCTCGCCGAGCGGCAGGGTGGACGGCGCCTGATCGTGCTCCTCACGACCGATCGTGGCCTCGCCGGCCCGCTCAACACGAACACGATCCGCTTCGCGGCCCGCGAGATCACCGAGCACCCGGGCGACCTCGCGGTCGTGACGATCGGCCGCAAGGGCCGCGACGCCATGCGCCGGGCGCGCGTGCCGCTCGAGGCTCACTTCGCGGGCTTCGGCGACCGCCCCGCCTTCGCCGACATCCTGCCGGTCGCGCGCCTCGTGAGCGACGGGTTCGTCGGCGGCCAGTTCGCCCGCGTCGACGTCATCTTCAGCCGCTTCCAGTCGACGCTCGTGCAGCGGCCGATGCTCGACACGCTGCTGCCGGTCACGCCGGCCGAGGACACCGAGGGCATTCCCGGCAACCAGTTCATCTTCGAGCCGAATGCCGCGACGGTCCTCACCCGGCTCCTGCCGCGCTACGTCGCGACGCGCCTCTTCCAGGCCGTCCTCGAGAGCAAGGCGTCCGAGGAATCGAGCCGGATGGTCGCGATGAAGAACGCGACCGAGAACGCCGAGGAGCTCATCGAGGACCTGACGCTCTCGTACAACAAGGTCCGCCAGGCGAACATCACCCGCGAGATGATCGAGATCGCGACCGGCGCGCAGGCGCGCTGACAGGAGGAGCGAACCCACCCATGGCCACTGCCACGCAGCCCGCCACCGGGCACGTCATCCAGATCACCGGGCCGGTCGTCGACATCGAGTTCCCGGCCGGCCGGCTGCCCGAGATCTACAACGCGGTCGAGATCACCCGCGACAAGCAGCGCATCGTCTGCGAGGTCCAGCAGCACCTCGGCAACAACTGGGTCCGCTCCGTGGCGATGACGACCACCGACGGCCTCGCCCGCGGCGCCGAGGCCCGCGACACCGGCGGCCCGATCTCGGTGCCGGTCGGCGAGGTCACGCTCGGCCGGGTGTTCGACGTCCTCGGCCAGCCGATCGACGAGAAGGGCCCGATCAAGGGCGACAAGCGGCTGCCGATCCACCGCCCGGCGCCGCCGTTCGACGAGCAGCGCACGGAGACCGAGGTCTTCGAGACGGGCCTCAAGGTCATCGACCTGGTCGCCCCGTTCGCGAAGGGCGGCAAGGTCGGGATCTTCGGCGGCGCCGGCGTCGGCAAGACGGTCATCATCCAGGAGCTCATCCGGAACGTCGCCCAGGAGCACGCCGGCGTGTCGGTGTTCGCCGGCGTCGGCGAGCGCTCCCGCGAGGGCAACGACCTGATCCACGAGATGACCGAGTCGGGCGTCATCGAGAAGACGGCGTTCGTCTTCGGCCAGATGAACGAGCCGCCGGGCGCGCGACAGCGCGTCGGCCTGTCCGGTCTGACCATGGCGGAGTACTTCCGCGACGAGGAGGGCCGCGACGTCCTCCTGTTCATCGACAACATCTTCCGGTTCACCCAGGCGGGCTCGGAGGTCTCCGCGCTCCTCGGGCGGATGCCGTCCGCGGTCGGCTACCAGCCGAACCTCGCGACGGAGATGGCCCAGCTCCAGGAGCGGATCACCTCGACCAAGAAGGGCTCGATCACGTCGCTCCAGGCGGTGTTCGTCCCGGCCGACGATTACACCGACCCGGCGCCGGCGACGACGTTCGCCCACCTCGATTCGACGATCCGCCTCGAGCGCTCGATCGCCGAGCTCGGGATCTATCCGGCGGTCGACCCGCTGACCTCGACGTCGCGGGTGCTCGACCCGAACGTCGTCGGCGCCGAGCACTACGACGTCGCGCAGGAGACGAAGCGCGTCCTTCAGCGCTACCGCGACCTCCAGGACATCATCGCGATCCTCGGCATCGACGAGCTGTCCGAGGAGGACAAGGCGACGGTCGCCCGGGCTCGCCGCCTCCAGCGGTTCATGAGCCAGCCGTTCTTCGTCGCCGAGGTCTTCACCGGCCGGCCCGGCGCCTACGTCGCGATCAAGGACACGGTCGCCTCGTTCAAGGAGATCCTCGAGGGCAAGGCCGACACGTTGCCGGAGCAGGCGTTCTTCCTCGCCGGCACGATGGAGGACGTCCGCAAGAACGCCGAGAAGCTCGGGGCCTGAGCCATGCCGCTCCTCCTGGAGATCGTCACCCCGGAGCGCCTCGTCTTCTCCGAGCAGGTCGATGCCGTCGTCCTGCCGGGGAGCGACGGCGAGCTGGGCGTCCTGCCACACCACGCGCCGCTCGTCTCGACCCTCGGGATCGGCGAGCTGCGGATCCGACGGGGCGGCGAGGAGGAGCTGTTCGCGATCGCCGGCGGGTTCCTCCAGGTCCGGCCGGACAAGGTCGTGGTCATGGCCGAGACGGCCGACATGGCCTCCGAGATCGATCTGGAGCGGGCCCGCCAGGCCCGCGAGGAGGCCGAGCGCGCCCTCGAGACCGGCTACCAGGAGGGTGCCGACCTCGCCGCCGCGCGGGCGGCCCTCCAGCAGGCGCTCCTGCGGATCCGGGTCGCCGAGCGGCGCCACCGCGAGGGTCGCCGGCGCTGACGCGTACCCGTGCCCCACGGCGTCCGGGCCGGATTGCCACCACATCGGGGGCCGTCGCCCGTCATGATTCGGCCTGATGGCTGACGCCAAGCCCTTCCAGTGGGAGTACTCGCCCGAGCCCGTGGCCCGGGAGGTGTTCCGGATTCAGGGCGGAACCCCACTGAAGGGCACCGTTCCGATCAGCGGGGCGAAGAACGCGGCGCTGAAGATGCTCGCCGCGGCCACGCTCACCGGCGAGCGCTGCCGGTTCACGAACGTGCCCGAGATCGAGGACGTCCGGGCGATGACCGAGACGCTCCAGGACCTCGGCGTCGTCGTCGACCACCCGGCCCCGAACGTCTACGAGGTCGCCTCGGGCGACGTCGAGTGGCTGTTCGTGCCCCTCGAGGCGGCGGCCCGGATGCGGGCGAGCTTCGTCCTCCTCGGGCCGCTGCTGAGCCGCTTCGGCCGCGTGATCATCAGCAACCCGGGCGGCGACCGGATCGGGCGGCGTCCGGTCGACCTCCACGTCGAGGCGATGCGCGCTCTTGGGGCCCAGATCGAGTACCGCAACGGCTACTTCTTCGCGACCGCGCCGGGCCGGCTCCGCGGCGCCGAGGTGCGGTTCCCGCTCGTCTCCGTCATGGGCACGGAGAACGCGATGCTCGCGGCGAGCCTCGCCGACGGCCACACGGTCATTCGGCCGGCCGCCCAGGAGCCGGAGGTCGACGACCTCATCGCGTTCCTCCAGAAGATGGGCGCCGAGGTCGAACGGACGTACGAGGACACGATCGAGGTCGAGGGCCGCCGCCGCCTCCGGGGCGCGGAGCATCGGGTCATCCCCGATCGAATCGAGGCCGGCACGTTCGTTGTTGCCGCGGGCGTCACCGGCGGCACGCTTCGGCTCGAGGGCGCGCCGTGCGAGCATCTGCAGGCCTTCGTCGACGTCGTCGGCCGGTCGGGACTGTCGATCGCCTGCGGCCGCGACACGATCGAGGTCGATGCGACGGCCGTCGGCCCCGGCGCGTACCGGCCCACGGACATCGAGACCGCGCCGTACCCCGGCCTCGCGACCGACCTCCAGCCGCCGACCTCGGTGTTCCTCACCCAGGCGAACGGCCGCTCGACCGTCCACGAGACGATCTTCGAGGACCGCCTCGAGTGGCTGACCGAGCTCCGGCGCATGGGCGCGAGCGTCGAGATCCTCGACCCGCACCGCGCCGCGATCGACGGCCCGGCCCGGTTGCGCGGCACGGACGTGGAGATCGGCGACCTGCGCGCCGGCGCATCGTTGATCCTCGCCGCGCTTGCCGCGGAGGGCACGACGACGATCCGGGGGGCTCATCACGTGCACCGGGGGTATGAGAACATCGAGCGCAAGTTCCTGGACGTCGGGGCCAGGATCGAGCGCCTGGCAGAGAGGGCACTGGCGACCCGCGCATGAAGATCGGGATCGACCTCGGGACGGCGAACGTCCTCGTCTACGTCAAGGGCAAGGGCATCGTCATCCAGGAGCCGTCGGTCGTGGCGGTCAGTGACGACAACCGGATCGTCGCCGTCGGTGAGGAGGCGCGGGAGATGATCGGGCGAACGCCCGGCAACATCACCGCGATCCGGCCGATGAAGGACGGTGTCATCGCCGACTACGTCATCACCGAGGCGCTGCTCCGCTTCTTCATCGGCAAGGCGACGAAGAGCCGGATCGCGCTCACGAAGCCGGACGTGATGATCAGCGTCCCGGCCGGCGTGACGAGCGTCGAGAAGCGGGCGGTTCGCGACGCCGCCCTCAAGGCGGGAGCGAAGGAGGCCTACCTCATCGAGGAGCCGCTCGCGGCGGCGATCGGCGCGAACGTCCCGATCAGCGGGCCGTCGGGGAACATGGTCATCGACATCGGCGGCGGGACGACGGAGATCGCCGTCATCGCCCTCGGCGGGATCGTCGTCTCGACGTCGCTCCGTGTCGGCGGCAACAAGTTCGACGAGGCGATCGCGAGCTACATCCGCAAGAAGTACAACCTCATGATCGGCGAGCGCACCGCCGAGGAGGTGAAGATCGCGATCGGGACGGCGCTGCCGCTCGAGCGCGAGCTGTCGATGGAGGTCCGCGGCCGCGACCTGATCGCCGGGTTGCCGCGGACGATCCCGATCACGAGCTCCGAGGTCATGGAGGCGATCGAGGCGCCGCTTCAGCAGCTCGTCGGGGCCGTACGGGGCGTCCTCGAGCAGACGCCGCCCGAGCTGTCGAGCGACATCATCGACAAGGGCATGGTCCTCTCGGGTGGCGGGGCGCTGCTTCGCAACATCGACAAGCTGCTGACGCAGGTGACCGGCGTGCCCTGCCACGTGGCCGAGAACTCGCTCAACTGCGTCGCCCTGGGGACCGGTCTCGCCCTCGAGCACTTCGACTTCTTCAAGAAGTCGCTCGTGCAGCAGCTCTAGGCCGAGTTCCCTGCGCGCGTTTCTCGACCTCCATTGCCATACGCGGGCGAGCTTCGACTGCCTCGCGGCCCCCGAAGCGGTCGTCCGCGCGGCGGCCGCGCGCGGCCTGACCCACCTCGCGATCACCGACCACGACCGGATCGACGGCGCGCTGGCCGGGCGCGAGGCGGCGGCTCGTCTCGCGGCCGCGGGCGGCCCTGAGCTCGAAGTGCTGGTCGGTGAGGAGATCCGGACCGCGGACGGCGACCTGATCGGCGTGTTCCTCGAGCGCCCCGTGCCGCCGGGCCTGAACGCCGCCGAGACGGCCGCCGCGATCCGGGAGCAGGGTGGCCTCGTCGGACTGCCCCACCCCTTCGACCGCTTCCGGGGCACGCTGGGACGACGCGCCGGCACGGACGCCGCGGCCGGCGGCATGGCGGCGATCGCGGCCGAGGTCGACTGGATCGAGGCCTGGAACGCCCGGCTCGTCGGCCGCGGCAACGAGCGGGCCGCCGAGCTCGCGCTCGAGCACGGCCGGCCGGGCGTCGCCGTCTCCGACGCTCATTCGGTCATCGAGGTCGGCGTCGCGTACTCGGTCGTCGACGGCGACCCGTCCACGCCGGCCGGCCTGCGGGCGGCGCTCGGGTCGGTGTCGCTCGTGACCGGGCGGGCGTCGTACGCGGTTCGGGCGATCACCCCGGTCGCGAAGCTCGTCCAGCGGGCGCGTGGCAATCGTCGGGTCGCCGCCGATCCCGCACCGGCCTCGCCGGCCCGGGCGCCGCGCTCGTGACGACCGTGCCGCCGGACGAGGCGCCCCGACCGGCAGAGACTGAACGCGAGGTCTCGCCGGACGAGCTCGCCATTGGCCGGCGCCTCCGCCAGCCGCGGACGATCATCGGGCTGGCCTTGCCCATCGCGGCCATCGCCGTGTTCGCCTGGCTCAATCGGGACCAGCTCGCCCGCGTCCCGGGACTCATCCTCCAGGTCAACCCGCTTCTCGTCCTCGCCGCGTTCGCCGTGTTCTACGCCGGCTTCCCGCTGCGCGGCCTGCGCTGGGCGCTCCTCATCCGCGCGACGGGCTTCCGCCTGGGGACCCGCGACGCGACCGAGATCATCTTCCTGTCCTGGCTCATCAACTGCCTCGTTCCGGCCAAGCTCGGCGACCTGTACCGGGCGTGGCTGCTGAAGATCAACAGCACGGTGTCGCTGAGCCGGACGTTCGGAACCGTCTTCATCGAGCGGATCCTCGACCTCTTCGCGATCGTCGTGCTCGGGCTGGCGGCCGGGTTCTGGAGCTTCCGGACCGGGATGTCGACCGAGATCCAGACGGTCTTCGGCATCGGCGTCGTCGTCGTCGTCCTGCTCGCCCTGGGGCTCCTGACGCTTCGCAACTTCGGCCGGCGGATCCTCGTCGCCCTGCCGATCCCGCACCGCATCGTCGAGTACTACGACCGGTTCGAGGAGGGCGTGTTCGGTGCGGTCGGCCTGCGCCGACTCCCGCCGCTCGTCGTCCTGACCGGCCTGATCTGGGCGACCGAGGCGTTCCGGCTCTTCCTCGTCGTCGCCGCCTTCAACTTTCCCGACGTCAGCCTCGGGATCTCGGGGGCATTCTTCGTCGCGCTGATCGGTTCGCTGCTGACGGCCGTCCCGCTGAGCCCGGCCGGGCTCGGGATCGTCGAAGGCGCCGTCGTCTGGGTCCTCGTCAATGCCTACGGCGTGGCCCTGCCCGAGGCGACGGCCATCGCCCTCGTCGACCGGACGATCAGCGTCTTCTCGATCATCATCCTCGGCTCGATCGCCTATCTCGCCTCGCCGAAGCGCCGCGGGGCCGGCCTCAGCCGGCCGCCGGCGGAGGCAGCCGGAAGCGGCTAGCCTGTTGCCTGGCGGCACCGCCCCGGAGCCCGGACAGGGGACGCATCCGGGCGGGGCCAACGGCCGTACTACCAATCGCCAGGGGGCCATCGGACCGCGGGTGGCACCGCACCGGCGCACACCCCACACGACCACCAGCGCCGGTCCCCGAGCGGTCCGAAGCCGGAAGTACGAACGGGTGATACGGCCCGATCGGGGGCCACGGGATCATCTCTCCAGCGCGCCGCCGCCTGCGGGCGCCCATCTGACGGAGCAAACGGGCAGACATGACGAGCCAGAACGGGCGAGCGTTCAACGAGTGGCTCCGCGCCCAGCTCAAGGCCAAGAAGATGTCGCAGCGGCAGCTGGCGCAGCAGTCGGGTGTTGACCACTCGACGATCTCGCGCCTCATTCGCGGCGACCGGATGCCCTCGCTCGGCACGGCCACGAAGCTGGCCCGCGGCCTCCGTGAGCTCCGCGACGACGCCGACACGCCGCAATACCTCGGCCTCGTGGCCGCGGGGGCGACGAACCCGACGGCTCGCGTCGAGTACGCGCTCCGGGCGGACGAGCTCCTCAGCGAGCCCCAGGTCCGCCAGGTGATGGAGTACTACCTCGCCGTCCGGATGCGCCGCTTCGGCCGAGCGTTCCAGCCCGGCGACCCGTCGACCGAACGCGCCGTCGAGCGGCCCGCTCCGCGCCCGTCGCCCGCCGCGCCCATGGGCAGCGAGCCGGTCGTCGCCGGCGTCTCCACCGCCCCCCGCCTCGCCGTCCGGCCCGTGGGCCGGCCGGGCAGCCGACCGCCGGGGCGCTACTAGCACACTCCAGGGCACGACCCGGATGACCTCCACGTCCGGGTCACGGGGACAGCGAACGCCGGCCTCCGGGCCGGCGTTCGCGATTCCTGGCTCCTCGGGCCGTCGCCCTCAGGGCGCCACCGCGGCCACCGGGGCGTAGATCGAGAGGACCGTCCGGGACGAGGCATCGAACCGGGCCTCGAGGCTCCACGAGCCGTCGAGCGAGGCCACGCGGCGGTCCTCGGCGGTGCCGCCACACGGGCCCGAGAAAGCCTCGAGGAGCCGATCGCAGGCGATAACGACGACGTGGTCGCGGGGCGACCGGGCGTCGTCCGGTGGCCGGCCGAGGCGACCCAGCGGGAACGCATAGGCGTCCGTCGACTTGATCGCCGGCTCGCCGAGGAGGACGTACGGCCGGCCTCCGAGCGCCTGGAGGAGCTGGGCGGCGGCCCGCTCGGCGCCGGGATAGCCGCCGTCCGAAGCGACGCGCGGCGGCCAGATCGCGACGTTGACCGCGACGATGCCGGCGACCGCCGCCGTGACCGCCACCCGGGCCACTCGGACCGAGCGTCGGCGCGCCCGCCAGACGGCGCCGGCGGCGAGCCCGACGATGACGAAGACGACCGGGTCGAGGAACGCGTGGTAGTGGTCGTTCGGAAGACCGGGCACGACCCGCGCGAGGCTCGACGACACGATCGCGATTGACGTCGCACCCCAGGCGAGCGTCGCGGCCAGCCAGCGGACCGCCGTCCGCTCGCTGCCCCGGGCTGCGACGAGCCGCCAGCCGAGGGCGGCGAGCACCATCGTCGCGGCGACGACGGCGACCTGCGGCCGGTCGGTGGCGAGCCCGGCGAGTGGCCACGACAGGACCCGGAGCCAGACGATCGCGATCCGGACCGGCAGTGGCCCGGCGTCGTCGTCGACGTCCGACCGGATGAACTCGATGAGCGCCCGCGACTCCGGGAAGCCCAGGCCGATCTCGTGGGCGAGGAGCGGGAGGTAGCTCGCGGCGATGATCGCCGCGCCCGCCAGGCCCGCAGCCAGCACGCGCGCCCGTCCCTCGCCCGGGTCGCAGCGGCCGGCATCGACGAACAGCAGCCCGGCCAGGGGGAGGAGCTGCACGGCGCCCAGGACGTGGCAATGCATCGTGACGGCCTGGGCGACGGCGGCGAGGAGCCACCAGCGCGCATGGCGTGTCGTCCATGCCCGCCACGCCGCGGCGAGCGCGGCGGCGCTCGACAGCGCGATGAGGTTCGGGTTCCAGATGAAGGTCGACTCCTCGATCGCGCTTGCCGAGACGGCCATGAGCCCGGCCGCCACGAGGCCGGCAACCGCGCCGGCCCCCGGCGCCGCCATCGCCCGGCCCAGCCACCAGACCACGGCGACGGCGACGACCCCGGCCGCGGCGATGGCCGCCACGACCGCGAGCGGGTTCGCTCCCGACACGGCCGCGAACGGGGCGAGGAGGTAGTAGTAGAGGGCGCCGTGGTGGAAGCCGCCGACGGATGTCGGCGGCCCCACCAGCGGGACCGTGCCGTCGCGAACGAGGGCCTGGAGCACCAGCATGTCGTGGCCCTGGTCCGCGTCCCACGTCCCGCGCGTGGCGAGGTCGACGAACCGGACCGCGATGGCGGCGACGAGGAGGCCGACGAGGCCGAGCCACTCGCGGCGAGTGACCGGGGCGTGCTCGGCCGTCACGTCCGGGGTCAGACCGGCTCGGGCTCGGAGGGCATGCCGGCGCGCCCGCCGCGGAGATGGAGCGCCTCGGGCGGCAGCGGCTCGACGGACTCGCCGCGAGCCAGGGCCCGGGCCCGCGCGACGTTGACCGCGTCGTAGCCCTCGTCCATGCCGGGCGTCTCGACGACGTACGGGACGTCGCCCAGCCGCGGGTGGCGAAGGATGTGACCCATGCCGATCTCGCCGATGGTCCCCGCGCCGACGTGCTGGTGACGGTCGAGGCGCGACCCGGACTCGGACTTCGAGTCGTTGAGGTGGATGAGCCGCAGCCGCTCGAGGCCGATGAGCCGGTCGAAGCTCTCGAGCACGGCATCGACCTCGTCCGGCTCGGAGATCCGGTAGCCCGCGGACCAGAGGTGAGCCGTGTCGAGGCAGAAGCCGACTCGCTCGTCGGCGATGCCGCGCCGCCCGACGGCATCGGCGATCGCGGCGAGATCCTCGACCGTCGCGCCGACCGCGAACCCGCCCCCGGCGGAGTTCTCGAGCAGCAGCGTGGCGGCGTTCGGACCCGGCGGCACCTCGGCCAGGACGGCCGCGACACCGTCGGCGAGACGCTCGATCCCCGCCCGGCTGCCCGCCTGGCGGTGCGAACCGGTGTGGACGTTGACGAGCCGCGCGCCGAAGCCCGGCGCCGCGCGGAGCTCGGTCGCAAGGACATCGACCGACTTGGCGAAGAACGCCGGGTCCGGGCCGGCGAGGTTGACGAGGTACGCCGCGTGGATCGAGACGGGGTCGATCCCGTGGGCCGCGATCCGCTCGCGGAAGGCCGCCTGCTCCGCGGACGGCTCGTTGCGTCGCTTCCATGCCGTCGGGTTGTCGCCGAAGATCTGGAGCGCCGCGGCACCGATCTCGGCCGCCCGGTCGGCCGCCTTCACCAGCCCGTGGGCCTGCGGCAGGTGGGCGCCGATGCGGCGTCGGTCGGGGAGCATCCGGGCAATGGTAGCGAGGCGCTCCGGCGGCTCGCGGGGTTTGACGCGCCGGCGAAGCGTCGGCACGCTGGCCGGATGAGCGACGCGCCGGAACCCGCACGCGACCCCACACTCGACCCCGACCTGCTGCCCGCGCTCAAGGCCCTCACCGATCCGATCCGGCTGCGGATCCTCGGCCGCCTCGCGGCGGGCCCAACCGCGCCCGGCTCGCTCGCGGCGGAGCTCGAGCTGCCGCTGGCTGCGGTCATCAAGGCGGTCGGCCTGTTGCGCGGAGTCGAACTCGTCCGGGCGGGCCGCGGCCGGGACGCCGCGGTCGAGCTGCGCCTCGACACGCTCCAGGCGCTCGGCCGCCATCTCGACGTCGTCGAGCACGGTCCGGCGCGGTCCACGGCGGCTGGCGAGGACGGCGAGGTCGCTCGGGAGGACGCGAAGATCCTGCGCGCGTTCCTCGAGGACGGCCGGCTCACGTCCATCCCGGCGCAGGAGAAGAAGCGGCTGGTCATCCTGCGCTGGCTCCGCGACCAGGTGTTCACCGAGGATCGCGAGTACCCGGAGAAGGAGGTCAACCAGCGCCTGGCCTTGTTCCACCCGGACGTCGCGGCCCTGCGGCGGTACATGGTCGACAACGGACTCGCGACGCGGGCCGCCGGGGTCTACCGGCGCGCCGAGTCGCGCCCAGGCTCGGCGAGCGAGAGCTCGGAGCCGAGCTAGCGGCGCCCGCCCCGGCCGGGCGTGTACTCGCCGCCGATCACCGGCTCGATGAGCCCGAAGTCACCATCGTCACGGCGGTACAGGACGCCGACGCGCTCGGTCTCGGCGTTGACGAACACGAAGAACTCGTGACCGAGCTCCTCCATCCGGGCGATGGCGTCCTCCTCGAACATTGGCTCGATCGCGAAGCGCTTGACCTTGACGATGCGGCGATCGCGGTCCGGCTCGGCCGTGCCGTCGGCGATGCGGCGGAGCAGGGCCTTCTCCTCGACCGGACGAGCCCGGACGCGGGGCTTCTCCTTGAAGTCGACCGCCCGCCGCTCGATCTTGTCGACGACCGTGTCGATGCCGGCCTCGTGGCTCACGCCGGCCGCGTGGCCGCGGAGCGTCTGGCCGTCGATGACGAGCGTGACCTCCACGATGTGGGAGTCGTCGGCGCTGCGATGCTGCTCGACGGAGAGCTCGACGATCGCATCGCTGCGGTCGTCGAGGATGCGTTCCATCCGTCGCAGGCGCTTCTCGGCGTATCGTCTGACCCGGTCGGGGACGGCGATGTTCTTGCCCTTGACGATCGTCCGCACGACCACCTCCCGGCGTCCGAGTATAGGCCGCTCCGGGGTTCGCTCAGCGGCGTCCGGCGTCACCGCTCCCGGGCGACAGCGACCGCCGACACGGCCATGGCGCCGGCCTCGAGCAGCGGCTCGGCACAGGCGGCGAGCGTTGCACCGGTCGTGATGACGTCGTCGACGAGCACGACCCAGCGGCCGCGGAGCCAGGCATTCGCGTCCCGGCGTCCCGACCTGAGCCGGAACGCACCGCGGACGTTCGTCGCCCGTGTCCGGCGGTCGAGGTCGAACTGGGCGGTCGTCGCCCGGGTCCGCTCGAGGGCGAGGTCGGCCGGCAGCCGCAGCTCGCGCGCCGTCGCCGACGCGATGAGCTCCGCCTGGTCGTAGCCACGCGCGCGCCGCCGGTCCGCGTGGACCGGCACCGGCACGATGACGTCCCCACCGGCGGCGGCACGGGCCCAGCGCCGCGCAACGGCCGCCCCAAGGGGCTCGGCCAGGCGGCGCTCGCCGCCGTACTTCAGCTGGTGAAGCGCCTTGCGCACGACGCCGCCGAACGGCGCGCACCACTCGAGCTGGAGCAGCGGCACGGGGATCGTCGCCGGCAGGCCGATCGGCACGCCCGGGGGCAGCGTGAGCCGGGCGTCGAGCGCGGGCGCGCACGACGAGCAGATCGGCTCGCCTTCGCGCCCGCAACCGGGACACGCCGGCGGCAACGCCAGGTCGAGGAGGCGGCCCGCGAGCGGTCGGAGGAGCGCCACCGCGAGATCATCGCGACCGGCGCTTACCGCGCGGTTGCGAGCTCGAGCCCGCCCTCGCGTACTCGACCGCGCCGTGGCCCGGCCGGTCAGTCCGGCGACGAGCCCTCGAGCGCGATGACGTCGCCGACGGCCGTGCCGGTCGCGTCGATCGTGCCCGCCGGCAGCTCGAGGACGCCGTCGGCCGCGCGGACGAGCGGCACGATCCCGAGCCACGGCCGGAGCGAGCGGTGGACGGAGACGACGTGGCGCGCGCCGCGATCGTCGGCCCGACCGACGAAGACCGCATCGATCGGGAAGCGCATGAACATCATGTGGATGCCGTTGCTGGCGGGCAGCCACAGGCCGGCGCCGTCGCCGAGCGCGGCCCGGCCCATGAGGCCCAGGAACTTCGCCCACAGCCCGGCCGCGGTCTCGAGGCGCGCCGCCAGGACCCGGTGCCGGGTGACGTTGCGGGCGACGGTCGGATAGGTCACGACGGTCCCCCGGGGAGTGAGCGGCTCAGTTCCCCAGGTTCTGCATGATGAGGATCAGGGCCGGCCCGAGGATGACGATGAAGAGCGACGGGAAGATGCACCCGACGAGCGGGAAGAGCATCTTGATCGGCGCCTTCGCCGCCTGCTCCTCGGCACGCTGCCGGCGCTCGATTCGCAGCTGCTCCGACTGGACCTGGAGCACCTTCGAGATCGACACGCCGAGCTGCTCGGCCTGGATGATCGCACCGATGAAGTTCGTCAGCGCCGAGACGTCGGTGCGCGGGACGATGTCGCGGAGCGCGTCGCGGCGCGCCTTGCCGACACGGATCTCGGCCAGCGCCCGGCGGAACTCGTCGGTCAGCGGGCCCTTGAGCTTCTCGACGACCTTGCCGAGGGCGCCGTCGAAGCCGAGGCCGGCCCGGACGGAGATCGTCAGGAGGTCGAGCGCGTCGGGGATCTGGAGGAGGATCGCCTTCTGGCGGGCCCGCACGCGGCCACCCAGCCAGAACTCCGGCAGCGTGTAGCCGAGGAGCAGGCCGACGCCACCCAGGCCGAGGCCCATCGTGAGGTTGCGGCCGAGCAGGCCGATCAGGACGAAGAAGATGCCGGCGCCGACGAGGGCGCCGATCGCCTTGATGCCCAGCCAGTCGCCGACGCGGAGGTTGCCCGGGTGGCCGGCGAGGGCGAGGCGCTTCTCGGTCCGCTCCGTGAACGACTGGCTCGTGACGCGGGCGACCGCGCCCGACAGCTGCATCGCCAGCGGGCGCAGCGTCCGCTCGAGGAACGGCTGCTGGAGCTCGAGCTCCTCGAGGTTCTTCGCCTGCATCGTGCCCAGCTGGGTCAGCCGGGCCTGAACCGGGTCGACCGACGACGAGCCGGCGAGCCCGAGGAAGATCAGCAGGATCGCCAGCGCGGCGACCCCGGCAATGACGATCGGCAGGATTGCGGGCATCTGCTCAGACCTCGATGTCGACGATCTTGCGGATGAGCATGAACCCGATGAACATCATGAACAGGCCGAAGGCCATGATGATGATCCCGGCCGGCAGGCCGAGGATCCCGGGCGGATTCGCGAACATCGGGTCGAAGAACTTGGGGGCGGCGACGAAGATGAAGCCGGCGAGGCCGATCGGCAGGAAGCCGACGACGTAGCCCGACAGCCGCTGCTGCGCCGTCAGCGTGCGAATCTCGCCCTTGATCCGGATCCGCTCGCGGATCGTGTACGCGATGGAGTCGAGGATCTCGGCGAGGTTGCCACCGACGGTGTGCTGGATCGAGATCGCCGTCGCCATCAGCTCGAGGTCGTCCGACCGCACGCGGCGGACCATGTTCTCGAGCGCCTGCTCGAACGGCAGGCCGAGGTTGACCTCACGGATGACGCGGCCGAACTCGGTCGAGACCGGCGGCCGCGACTCGCGGACGACGAGCTCGATCGCCTGGAGGAACGACGAGCCGGCGCGCAGCGCGTTGGCGATGAGGGTGATCGTGTCAGGCAGCTGCTTGTCGAACGCCCGGAGGCGTCCGCTCTTGCGCCGGGTGAGCCACATCCGCGGCATGATGAAGCCCAGGAGCGCGGCCACGAGCAGCGCGACCGGGCTGCGCAGCGCGGGCAGGCCCAGGGACAGCGCGACGAACAGCATCGGCGTGCCGACGATCGAGCCGGCCCAGATGCCGAGGAACTCGCTCACCTTGAGCTTGAGGTCGGCTCGCGCGATCTCCCGGGCGAGGTTCGCACCGAAGTCCCGCTGCTCGACGACCTTGTTGAGCTGGGTCAGCGCCGCGCTCTGGGCGAGGATGTCGGCCAGGCCGCCCTGACCCGCCGCGGCCGCCTTCTGGTCACGGCCGGCCGCGTAGCGCTCGAGGCGGGCGCTGATTCCCGAGCTGCCGCCGGACGTCGCGATTCCGACGGCGATCAGGACGATCGCCAGTGCGGCGACCCCCGCGATCGCAATCGTCATTCCGTCCACGAGCGCTTCCTCCTTCCGACCTAGTAGGCGAAGCCGAAGATGTTCGGGGCGAGGTGGATGCCCATGACCTCGAACTTCTCGACGAACTTCGGCCGGATCCCGGTCGGCTTGAGGCGACCCTGGATCTTGCCGTCGACGACGCCCGTCTGCTCGAAGACGAAGACGTCCTGCATGACGATGACGTCGCCTTCCATGCCCTGGACCTCGGTGATGTTCGTGATCTTCCGGGTCCCGTCCTTGAGGCGGCTCTGGTGGACGATGAGGTCCACCGCCGAGGAGATCTGCTCACGGATGGCGCGGACCGGCAGGTCGACGCCGGCCATGAGCACCATCGTCTCGAGGCGCGACAGCATGTCGCGCGGCGAGTTGGCGTGACCGGTCGACATCGACCCGTCGTGGCCGGTGTTCATCGCCTGGAGCATGTCGAGCGCCTCGCCGGCGCGGCACTCTCCGACGATGATCCGGTCGGGCCGCATTCGGAGGGAGTTGCGGACGAGCTCCCGGATCGGGATCGCGCCCTTGCCTTCGATGTTCGGCGGCCGCGACTCGAGGGTGACGACGTGCTCCTGTCGAAGCTGGAGCTCGGCCGCGTCCTCGATCGTGACGATCCGCTCATCGTTCGGAATGAACGAGGAGAGGACGTTGAGGGTCGTGGTCTTGCCCGAGCCGGTACCGCCGGAGACGAAGATGTTCAGCCGGGCCTCGACGCAGGCGCGGAGGAAGTCGAACATGTCCGGCGTCGCCGTCCCGAAGCGGACGAGGTCGTCGACCGTGAACGGGCTGGCCGAGAACTTCCGGATCGTGATGACGGGGCCGACGAGCGACAGGGGCGGGATGATCGCGTTGACGCGCGAGCCGTCGGTCAGGCGGGCGTCGACCATCGGGCTCGACTCGTCGACGCGGCGTCCGATCGGGGCGATGATCCGATCGATGATCCGCATGACGTGGTCGTCGTTCTGGAACACGACGTTCGTCAGCTCGAGGCGGCCGCTGCGCTCGATGTAGACCTGACGCGGGCCGTTGACCATGACTTCGGAGATCGACTCGTCGCGGAGGAGCGGCTCGAGCGGGCCGAGGCCGATGATCTCGTCGGTGATCTGCTCGAGCATTCGGACCCGCTCGGCGCGGGTCAGGGCCAGGCCCTCCTCGTCGATGACCTTGCCGAAGATCTCCTCGATCTGGCGGCGAACCTCGACCTGGTTGGACAGGTCGAGCTTGGGGTCGAGGTCCTGGATGACGCGGTTCTGGATCCGGAACTTGACGTCCCGGAACGACTCGCGGACAGGGCCCTGGGCCATCAGCCGGGCCGCGGACGTCGCGGGCGGGCCGCCGCTCGGGGGCGTCGGCGCGGCCGGCGAGCCGGCGCCGGACCCAGCGGGCGTGGCCGGGCCACTGCCCGGTCGGGCGGACTCGATTCGCTTCAGGAGGGACATCGCTCAGACCCCTTTCGCCCCGCAGGGGCGTGCTTCGACCACCGTCATCACCGCCATGCGAAGAGAGACTTCCGGGCAGCCGGCTTCTGCGGCTCGGCCGCGGGCACCGGCTCGCGCTCGCCGACCACGGCGGCGGCGAGCCGAAGGATGTCGTGCGAGACCTGCGCCTCGCGGTTGCTCAGGAAGAAGGGCACGCCGCGGTTGAGCGCGTAGACGACGCTCCGGCCGTCGCTGACGATCGTGTGATCGACCTTGCGGCCGATCGAGTTCTCGACGTCGGTGACCTTGATCCCGAGCGTTGAGTCGGCCCGATTGAGGACGAGGCGAACCTTGCCCGTCTCGTAGCCGAGCTGCTCCGCGACCTCCAGGAAGAGGCGCATGTTCTTGATGCTCGTGATCTCGAGGCTGAGCATCGTCAGGATGATGTCGGCGCTGTCGAGGATGCCGAGGGTCGTGTCGTTGAACCACGACGTGCAGTCGACGACGACGAGGTCGTGCTTCGCCCGGAGCGCCTCGAGGACCTTCTTGACGCCGGACGGGTTGATGAGCTCGGCCATCTCGGGGGACGGTGGGGCGAGCAGGACGCCGATGCCGGCGGAGTGGTTGATGACGAAGGTATCGAGCGAGTCGGCCTCGCCCGCCTCGAGCTCCGGCACGAGGTCGGCGATCGACTTGTTGCGGGGGTTGAGGTTGAGGAGCACGCCGACGTCGCCGAACTGGAACGAGCCGTCGACGAGGACGACGTCCTTGCCGAGCTCGGTCGCCGCGGCCACCGCGAGGTTCACGGCGACCGTCGTGCGGCCGACGCCGCCCTTCGGGCTGAAGACCGCGACGAGGATCCCGGGATCGCGGGACGGGCCGTCGGTCCCGCTCGCGACCGGCACGGCCGCGGCCATCCGCGACAGCTTCTCCCGCTCGCGGATGTAGACCTGCCGGATCGAGGCGGTCAGCTCGTCGCTGCTGAACGGCTTGACGAGGAACTCGCGCGCGCCGGCGAGCATCGAGCGCCGAAGGTAGTCGGCCTCGCCCTGGACGGACATCATGACGACCGATGCCGTCGGCGCCCGCGCGGCGAGCTGTTCGGTCGTGCTGATGCCGTCCATGTCCGGCATGTTGATGTCCATCAGCACGACGTCCGGCTGGAGCTTCACGGCGAGCTCGATCGCCTCGCCACCCGACGACGCGGACCCGACCACCTCGATGTCGGCCTCGAAGCCGAGGAGCTTGGTCAGGTGATCCCGCGTCTCCGGGATGTCGTCGACGATCAGGACCTTGATCTGGTCGGCCATCTGGGAGCTGTCAGTTCCCTAGCGAGACTTGCGATGGATGGGAGCGACGGGCGCGGGACGTTGCGTCCGCGCGCCCGTCGGGGCCTGTCCGGGGAGCCGGCCGCCCCTGGCGACCGCTCGATCGGTGACTACTGCCGCTCCGGCAGGATTGCTTCGACGAGCTGCGGGATGAGGACGTCGTACTCGTCGACGAGGACCCGCAGGGTCACGCCGGTCGTGCCGGCCGCCTCGCCGGGGATGACGTTGCCCTGCTCGTCGCGGAAGTCGTTCGGCGAGCGCAGGACGAGCGACACCGTGCCGTCCATCTGGGCGAACTTGATGACCTCGGCCTGCTGCGGCGTCACCGAGAGGATGACGATCTCCTGCTGGCCGGTGAGGGTCACGCCCTGCTCACCCTGGGTCTGGCCCTCGGTCGTCTCCCGCGGCGGGAGCAGGGTGCCGATGACCTGCATGCCCTGGAGCAGCAACTTGACGCTGGTGGCGTTGATGCCCGAGACGACGTTGATCGTGTCGTCCGACGGGTTGAGCGTGACGACCGGGAACTTGTCGGTGCCGAAGCCGACGAGCAGGTCGACGTAGTCACCCTGTCGGATGACGGTGCCGACGCCCGAGACCTGGTCGACCTGGATCGCGATCGCGCGCTGTCCGGGCGGCACCGTGACGTTGATGAGGCCGGTCGAAGCTCCGGTATCGAAGTCGCGGGCCGTCAGCTGCTTGCCGGCCGCGATGTCCTGACGGGCGATCTTGCCGAGCAGGAGGCTGGCGTCCGGGAAGGCCTGCGCGTCACGCTGGGTGACCGCGAGGTTCTTGCTGGTGAGCATGTCCGCGGTGATCGGCGTGCCGAGCGCGATGGCTCGGGCGGCGAACACCGTCGGGAGCTGCGATGGCGTCTGCGTGCCGCCGCCGCCACCGCGGTCGCCCTGGAAGACGACCACGATTCCGACGAAGGCGACGATCGCGAGGAAGACGCCGATGAGCAGGACGAGCCGATTCGAGCGCTTCAAGTGCATTCTCCCCGTGTGTGACAGGTGGCACCATGATGGGGAGGGCCTCGGGGGCCCGCGACTATACGGATTGGCTAGGACCCCCGGGAAGATTCGGCAGGAAACGCCGCGTGACGAAAGGTCGCCCGCAAGGTGGCCCTCCGGCCCGACCGGTGCTCAGGCAAGGTTCGACGCAAGGTCCGGCAGGCCGCGGGCCGGCGCGGGTGCTCTCGAGCCGCCCGCGGCGCCCGCTGCGCCTCTGGAGCCGCCCGCGGCGCCTGCTGCGCCCTCTCGAGCCGAGCGCTGCGCCTGCTGCGCCTCTGGGAGCCGCCCGCGGCGCCCGCTGCGCCCTCTCGAGCCGCCCGCTGCGCCTCCCGCGGGCCCCCGCCTTCTCGCAGGTACGCACCCTGCGCGTGGTAGATCGCGGACCGGGCCGCTTCGTCAATCGGCTACGCACCAGGTGCGTACCTGAGCCCTCGTTCGCGCCTTTCGCCCTGCCGCGCGGCGCCAACACGCACCACGTGCGTACCTGAGCCTCGGTCCCGCACGTCGCCTACCCGCGCGGCGCCAACACGCACCGGGTGCGTACATGAGTGCTCGTCGGCGCCGTCTGCCCTGCCACGCGGCGCGAACCCGAACCACGTGCGTACCCCGGCCTCGGTCTGCGACGCTCCGCGGGCAACGAAAAAGCGGCCCGCCGTTCGTCCGGCGGGCCGCTTTGATTGGCGGTTCAGGGGGTCAGGGCGTGACGCTGTCGATCGAGCTGCCGATGACGCTGAGCTTGTCGCTCACCTGGCTGCCCAGGAACATGAGCGCGGAGATTGCGACGATCGCGATCAGGGCGAGAATGAGTGCGTATTCGGCCAGGCCCTGGCCATCCTCGTCGCGGCGGATGAGCGAATAGAGCCGGACGAGTGCGGAGCGGATGCCCACCAGTTCACCTCCTTTCATCGGAGTCGTTGGCGGACCCGGTTGCCACAGGGCTACTGCCGGTCCGGCGCCGCTCGTACAGGCCACACTAGGTTTGCCGGTACGGGTGTCAATGACCCGAATGGGGGGAGTGGTGACGAGGCGCCACGAGCGTCCGCCACGCTCCCCGGAAGAGTCGAACCGCCGGCCCGACAGGCGGGCCGGCGGTCCGGATGGTCGCGAGTCAGGAGGCGACTAGATCGAGTCGCCGACCGTGCTGAGGATCGTGCTGACCTGCGAGCCGAGGAAGATCAGCGCGACGATCGCGACGATCGCGATGAGGGCGAGGATCAGCGCGTACTCGGCGAGACCCTGGCCTTCCTCGTCGCGACGGAACGACGCGATAAGTGCATGAAGGAACGACATGTGCTTCGACACCTCCTTTCCTTCAGAAAGTCCCTCGGTATACGCCGAAGGCGAGGCCAACGTACGAACGCCGGCATGGGTGCCGCAATGGGACTTCAGGGATAGGACCTGGTGCGTCGGCGCCCTCGTCACGCACGGGCCCGGGGCAGCCCGTCAACGGGAGTCGTGGAGGGGAGAGCGGCCGCCCGGTGGGCGGCGGGCAAAACGAAACCGCCGGGCCCGAAGGCCCGGCGGTTAGACCGTTCTGGCGTGACGACTAGATCGAGTCGCCGACGGTGCTGAGGATCGTGCTGACCTGGGCGCCCAGGAAGATCAGGGCGACGATCGCAACGATCGCGATGAGGGCGAGGATCAGCGCGTACTCGGCGAGACCCTGGCCATCCTCGTCGCGGCGAAGCGCGGCGAAGAGCGAGTGAATGAGCGCCATCTGAGGCTGCCTCCTGGATGAGTTCCACCCTCGGTCGAGGGCCTCAGCCACTATTGCAGCGCCCATCCGGCCGGGAAACTAGCGGAATCGTACTGCCGAAGGGTCCCAGTAGCGTGGGTTCGGGCACCGCCCGGTCAACGGCCGGGCGCCCCCTAGCGGCCCTCGGACGCCTCCACGGCCCGGGCGATGAAGTCGAGCACGTCGGCGACCGTGCCGCCGGCGAACGTCAGCAGGCCCAGGGCGAAGAGCGCCGCGCCGCCGAGGATCAGGCCGTACTCGACGATGCCCTGGCCGGCGATGCGCCGAGGCACCGGTCGACCGGGGCGTCGAGTCACCGCGACGCCGTCGTCGGCTCGGCGGACGTGGCGTCCGCGATCACGAGCAGCGTGCCGCCGTCGTCGATGAGCTGGACGGTCGCCCCGATTGGCGCCGCTCGCTGCTGGATCTCCCGCCAGGCGGCGTCGGGGAGCGTCAGCTGCCACGCCTGGCGAGCCGCCTCGGCCGCCTTGAGCTGGTCCGCGCGGCGATCCTCCATCATCGCCGCGAGCGCCGGCGGGACGTCCTTGCCGGCCTTCTTGTCGCGCTCGGCCTCGACCGGCACGCTCGGCCGCTCACCGCTTCGCTTCGCGCTGACCCGGGCCTCGAGCTGGTCTGACCAGTCGAGGCGGATCGCCAGCGAATCGGGGGCCTGGGAGAGGTAGGCGGCGAGCGCCTCGTCGACGATGCGGAAGAGCGCGCTCTCGATCTCGACCGGCAGCCGCCGGTCGGCCCCGAGCGAGTCGAACGACACCGCGACGCCCGCCCGGCGGCCGCGGTCGCGGGCGGCGCGGCGGAGCGTGGGCACGAGCCCGAGGTCGTCGAGGACCATCGGCCGGACGTCGAAGATGAAGGACTTCGTCGCCTCGAGCGTCTGCTGGACCATGCCGATGAGGAGCCCGACCTCGGTCCGCGCCCGGGCGGTGTCGGTGGCGAGGAGCCGTTCCACGATCTGGGCCTGGAGGACGATGTTCGTCAGGCTCTGCGCGGGACCGTCGTGCATCGCGCGCGCAATCTCGCGGCGAAGATCCTCCTGGGCGGCGAGGACGGCCCGCGACGCCGCCGGCGGCAGCGACCCGTCGGCGGCGGACAGCGTCCGGGCCGGTGCATCGGCAGCCGCGAGCTTGCCGAGCGACTCGCGGAAGCGCGCGAGTGTCTTCCGCTTGCCCTCGAGGACGTCGACCTGGGCCTCCATGAGCGCCGCCCGACGCGTCAGCGTGACGAGCTGGTCGCTGAGCTCGAGGCGCTCCTTGAAGTCGGCGTTGCGGTCGACGAGGATCGTCATCTTGTCCGCAGCCTGCTTGCGCTTCTGCTCGTGGCGAGCGGACTCGGCCTTCGCCTGGTTGATGAGCAGCTCGATCTCACGGAGCTCCTTGTCGAGCACGGCAAGCTCCGCGGCGAGGGGCTGATCGGCGGGCGCGGAGGCGGTCACGGAATCGGTCACGCGAGCGCGGTCCCCTGACTTCTGGTCGGAGTTCGTGGAGCGGTGATGGGTCGGCCGGTGCCCGGGGTCAGTCCTCGGGCATCCGGATCCATCCCTGGCGCATCGCGTACACGACGGCCTGGGTGCGGTCGTTCACCGACAGCTTGCGCAGGATCGAGCTCATGTGGTTCTTGACGGTCTGCTCGCTGATCGACAGGGAGTAGGCAACCTGCTTGTTCGTCATGCCCTGGGCGATGTTGTCGAGGATCTCGACCTCGCGCGGCGAGAGCGGCGCGAAGATCGGGGCCGCTTCCTGGCCGTAGACGGCCAGCTCGCGGAACTCCTTGAGCACGCGGCTCGCGACCGACGGCTTCGCGAAGACCTTGTCGTTGATCAGGTACTCGCCCGTGACGACGCGGCGAATGATCGTGACGAGGTCGTCGGGTCCGACGTCCTTGAGGATGAACGCGGCCGCGCCGGCCTTGATCGCATCGAACAGCGCGTCCTCGTCCTCACTGACGGCGAGCACGATGATCCCCGTCGACGGCAGCTCGCGCTTGATCCGCTGGGTCGTCTCGATGCCGCCGGGGGCGGGCAGCGAGAGGTCCATGAGGATGATGTCCGGCGACGTCTCGAGCGACCGGTCGACCGCGGAGCGGCTGTCGTCGGCCTCGCCGACGACGTCGAAGTCCGACTCGCGCTCGATGATGTTCTTGATCCCGACCCGGAACAGGGCGTGGTCGTCGACGATGAGGATCCGGGTCTTCTCGCCCGGACCACGCCGGTCGGGGCCGCCCCGACGGCGCTCCGGGCCGCTGTAGTCGATTGCCGTCATGTCGTCTCCTTTGCTCCCATCGGGATCGCGAGCCGGACGACCGTGCCCTCACCGGGTCGCGATCGTACGTCGAGACGGGCCCCGATCAGCTCGGCCCGCTCCTGCATGAACCGGACTCCGAAGTGGCGGCGACCCTGGGTGGTCGCCGTGGCGAGGTCGAATCCCCGCCCGTCATCGCGAATTTCGAGGACCCAGTCCTCACCTTCGACCCGGGTCGTGACGGACACCTTGGAGGCCGAGGCGTGCTTGCGGACATTCTGGAGCGCCTCCTGCGCGACGCGCAGGGCGACGGTCTGGGCGGCGTCCGGGAGCCGCCCGTCGGGAGCCGTGAGATCGCTCTCGACGGTGACATGGATGAGCGATCCGGCCTGACGGATCGTCTCCTCGAGCGCGCCGTTGAGGCCGACGGCGTCGAGGAGCGGTGGCCGGAGCTGGCCGATGAAGCCCCGAACCTCGCCGAGCTCGCGGCGCAGGAGGTCGCGCAGCGAGAGCAGCTCGATCCGGGCCTGGCGCGGATCCTTGCCGACGATCCGCTCGATGTATTCGACCTGGAAGATCGCGTTCGACAGCACCTGCGCCGGCCCGTCGTGGACCTCCTGGGCGAGCCGCGAGCGCTCGGCCTCCTGGGCCTGGACGATCCGCAGGTTCACGTCCGCGGTGCCGCCGCCACCCGATGGGTTGATGAGGCTCGTGTCGCCGCGCTCGAGGAAGAGCCACAGCGATTCGAGATTGCGGACGGCGAGCTCGAGGCGGTTGAGCTCGGCCTGTTGACGGCCCAGCTCGCCACGGCGGCGATGGAGCTCCTGGCGCGGATCGATCTTGCCCGCGGCCGGGGGCCGAATCGCTTCCCGGGCGGCGTCTCGCGCCTCGACGCGGCGTCGCAACGCGAGCCAGGCCGCCTGCTCCTCGCCGTAGGCGGTGCGGTACTCCTCGCGGAGCGCGCGCAGCTTGTTCGCGGTGGACGCGAGGGCGGCCTTCGCCTCGGCATGGAGCCCCTCGATGCGCCCGACCGGCGACTCGGCCCCGGCGCGTGCTGCGTCCATCTGGCGGCGAGTATACGGAACGTCTTTCATCGGCAGACCACCCGGAAGACGCGCGTGCCCTCGAGCGCCGCCGCGAGTCGGGGATCGTCGGGGGTGCCGAGCGGGACCTCGTCGAAGCACTCGGTGCCCGGTCCGCCGGCGTCGAGGATCGCGGGCCACACCTCGTGCTGGCCGCCGTGGATCACGAGCGTGCGCGTCCCGGGGAACGCGGCCGCGAGCGCGAGCACCGACGCCGGTCGCTCGTCCGGGAGCGCGAGCCCGCGGGCGCCGGTCGTCTCGGCCAGCCAGATCGGGTAGTCGGTAATGACGGGGCCGATGTCCCGCAGCGGCAGGCCGGCCGCGGCCATCTCGGCCTCGAGCGCCACGTACCGGTTGGCGGTCTCGCGCGAGCCGGCGCCGAACGACGGCAGCAGCGCGATCGAGAAGAGCGCCGCGCCGGCCACCGTCAGCGTCGCCCCGAGCCAGGCCACCGGCCGCGTCCAGCCCCGCAGCCGGCCGACCCGGGCAATCAGCGCGTCGAGGCCGAAGAGCGCCGAGACGATGAGCAGCACGTGGACCGGTCCCGCGGCGTGGAGAAACGTGCCCCACGTCGTCGCGACCGGGAACAACAGGCTCGTCACCGTGAACGTCAGGGCCGAGACGAGGACGACCGGCCGCAGCGCAACCGAGCGGACGAGCCACGGCAGCGCGACGAGCCCGACGATCGACACGGGGGCGCCCGGCGCGAGCAGGACGTTGACGAGGTTGTGGGCGAGGCCGTCGACGCGCATCTCGATGAGGCGCGCCGGCCCGACCGCGAGGTACCGGGCGAGCGTCGGCGGGTCGGCCCAGGCGAAGACGTCCGAGCCGCGGACGGAGAGCGCGTTCGACAGCGCCTGTCCCGGCAGCGGGTTGCCGAAGACGATCCAGTCGCGGATCGCCCACGGGGCGAAGAGGGCCAACGCGATGACGCCCGGCACCGCCACCATCGCGACCTTGCGGCGCCGGTCCGGCCCGCGTCGCGACCACATGATGAGCACCCAGGCGAGCGCAAGCCAGGCCGCTTCGTTCCGCGTCCACGCCGCGAGGCCGAGCAGCGCGCCGAGGCCGACGAGCCGGGCGTCGAGGAGCCGCAACTCCTCGGCGGCCCGGGCGGCTCGCGTCATGAGAAGGCACGCGCCGAGGGCGAGCACCGTGAACGGCATCGTCGAATCGGGCAGGGCGCTGTGGAGCAGGAGCGGCAGCGACACGGCGGCCGTCAGACCGGCACCGAGCGCGAGCGTTCGCGCGCGACCCGGCGGCAGGCCGCGCTCCGCGGCAAGGTCGGCCGCGAGTCGCCAGGCCAGCGGCGGGACGGCCGCGCCGACGAGCACCGAGCTCAGCTGCGCCGCGGCAAACGTCGAGCCGAGCACCGCCATCGGCATCGCCGCGAGCAGCGTCGGGAGCGGCAGCCAGACCTCGAATGCGGCGCGCGGGATCTCGAGCGGCGGCGTGCCGTAGCTCCAGAGCGCGTCGCTCACCATGCCACGGCCCTCGAGGATGTTCGCGGCGACCGCGACGTAGTAGGCGGTGTCCTCGGGCTTCGGGAACACGACGAGCGACGCGGCGACGACTCGAACCGCGAGACCGAGGGCGACGACGGCCGCGAGGGCCGCGATCGCGGGCAGCGTGAGGACCGCCCGCACCGAGACGGGAGCGAGGGTCGCCGGCCGGGTCACGAGCCGCACCGATCGTCGGTCGCGGTGACGCACACCGGATAGAGCGCGATCTCCGGCCCTGGCCGGGGCGGCGCGTAGGCCCGGAAGATCGGCCGGCCGATCCAGCTCGGACGCGACTGGCCGAGGAGCACCGGCGCGAGCGGCGCGACGATGTCGTCGCGCTCGAGGACGAGCCAGCGCGTGCCGTAGGCGCGCGCGACGGACTCGATCGTGTCGAGTGGGTCGTTGGGGGTCACGACGCCGCCGCGGCCCGTGGCGTAGCGCATGCCCGCGGCATCGATCGACAGGATTCGATCGTTCATGCCCGCGCCCGCGGCATCGAGGGCGACCGCGACGGCGGAGCGCGCCTCGCGCTTGCGATCCCAGCCGGCGTGGACCGAGACCGCCGACGCGACCGCGGCGAACAGCGCGAATACGACCGCGGCGGTCGTGAAGATGCGCGTCGCACCGGCCGGATTCCAGGACCGGCGGCGGGCGGCCGTCCAGGCGACGCCGACGGCGATCCCCTCGACGGCCAGGATGTACGAGTGGGGGACCAGCGCGACCGCGCTGTGGATGAACGTGCCGCCGGGCACGTGGACCGCCGAGACGAGCGCCGAGAATGCGAACAGCAGCCCGGCGTAGGCGAAGAACGGCCCGAAGTCGCGCGACCGCCGCCGCGCCCAGCCGCCGATCGCCATGAGCGGCACGAGGAGGCCCGCGCCGACGAGCGTCGTGTAGATGAGCGCCGCCGCGATGAGGCCGCCGATACGGCTCGCGACGAGCGGCCCGGCGCCCTGGCCGAGGAAGGAGTCGAGGTTGGCCGGCGTGGTGATGCTGTTCCACTCGTCGATCGAGCGGATGTAGAGGACCCTGCCCGTCGCCGCCGACGGGGACAGCGAGCCGAAGACCTCGAGCTGGCGCAGCCACCACGGCCCGACGGCGAGGAGGAACAGCACGAGTGCCGCGACCGCGGCCCAGGCCGGGATCGCCGGCGCACGGCCGCCGCCCGCACGCCACGCCCGCCACCGGTCGTACAGCACCGCGAGACCGAACGTTGCCGCGAGCAGGACCCCGTCGTTGCGCGACATCGTCGCAAGGCCGACGAGCAGGCCACCGAGGACGAACGACCGGGGATGGCCCTTGAGCCCGCGCGCGGCCATCCACAGCGCCCCGACGGCGAGCGGCTGGAACAGCGAGAAGTTGTCCGGCTGGGGCATGAAGACCAGCGACAGCGCCGGGATCGCGGTGAGGATCCCTGCCGCGAACGCGACGGCCGGGCTCGCCCCAGCTTCGCGTGCGATGGCCCAGCAGAGCGGCGCCGCGATGGCGCCGATGAGCGCGAACGGCAGCGCCGACGCGAACGCCGTCGGTCCCAGGACCGCGATGAACGGAACCTGGAC
This sequence comes from Candidatus Limnocylindrales bacterium, assembly GCA_036556145.1. Classification (GTDB taxonomy): domain Bacteria; phylum Chloroflexota; class Limnocylindria; order Limnocylindrales; family CSP1-4; genus JACDAV01. The sequence continues at coordinate 58,592 of DATBKB010000095.1, forward strand.
GAACGACGCGAGCGGCATCCAGTGGGCGTTGCTCGGAATCGGCAGCGTCGGATCCGACGGGATCCCGCCACCGACCTCGGCGAAGATCCAGATGAAGTCGACGCTCAGCCCGTGGCCCGTCGCGAGCGCCCGCGCGACGTCGGTGTAGTAGTAGCTGTCGGGGTAGGCAGGGTCGGGGAACAGCGCGACCAGGACCAGTCGCGCCGCGAGCGCCAGTACGTAAAGGAGGGTGGGGATGCCCACGGCGCGGTGCAGGGTAGCACCGGCCCTAAGCCAATCGGACCAGTACGAATCGGCTAGCGAGGGGGGCGAACGGATGGGCTGACGGGGCGGTTCGCGCCGCGCAGATTCGGCCCCATGCCATCCCCGTGGGCCGGCTCCGGCCGTCGCGTGCTCCGTGCGGTCGGTGCCACGCTCGCCGCATTCGGCTTCGTCATCGGGGTCCAGATCGCGGTCATCCACTTCCAGGTCGATCCCTTCGCCGACGTCCGCGCGTACTACGACGCCGCGACCCGGCTCAACGCCGGCGCCGGCCTCTATGACCAGGCCGTTGGGACCAACGAGGCCGCGTTCTACCGGTACCCGCCGCTGCTCGCCATCGCCTTCCGGCCGCTCGCCCTGCTGCCGTTCGAGGCCGCGGCGCTCGTCTGGGAGGTCGTCGTCGTCGGGGCGTTCGCGCTGACCCTGTGGCGGGTGGGTCTCGGCCGGCGGACGCTCCTGCTCGTCGGGCTGCTCGGCCTGCCGATCGGCTGGAGCATGGCGATTGGCCAAGCCCAAGTTCCGGTCACGCTCCTGACCGCGCTGGGCACGCCGCTGGCGCTCGCCCTGGCGACGAACCTCAAGGTCCTGCCGGCCCTCGCGGCCGTCTGGTGGATCGGCCGCCGCGACTGGGCGGCGCTCACCCGGTTCGCCACATGGATGGTCGCCCTCATCGCTCTCCAGCTCGTCCTCGAGCCTCGCGGCTCGCTCGCCTTCCCGGCCGTCCTGACCCTCGACCACGTCGGCCAGGTCCGGAACTTCTCCCCGTACGTCGTCTCGCCCGCCCTCTGGGTGGCACTCGTCGCGGCCGGCGGGCTGCTCGCGGTTCGCCTTGCCCCGACGCGGTATGGCTGGGCGGCGGCCGTCGCCCTCTCGGTGCTCGCGACGCCGCGCCTCCTCACGTACCAGCTGATGACGCTCATCGCGGCCCTCCGAGAGCCCGCATCGTCCCATCGGGCTGTCGCGCCGGCGCCCGCGGCGGCGCCTGCGAGGAGCGTCGCGTGATCGACGCCCGAACCCCGGCTCGCTCGAGGACCGGCGGGGCCGCTGCGCGGCACCGGGGCGCCGGCCGCGCCGGCGGCTGGCTGGCCGCGGTCGCCTGGCTGCTCCTCGGCGGCGGGATGTGGGCCGGGATCGGCCTCCTCGCTGCCCGGATGTTCGCCACCGACCCGCCGACCGCCGGCTTCGACCTCGAGCTCCTGCTCGCCGCGGGCCGCGACGTCGCCGCCGGCCGGTCGCCCTACGACCCCGCGATCGTCGCCGGCGCGGCCCCTGCCGGGACGCAGCTCTTCTACTCGTACCCGCCGCTCGTCGCGCAGGCCATGTCGCTGCTGGCCGGCCTGCCGGCCGGCGCCGTCTTCGCCGCCTGGTCCGTGACCGCCGTCGCGGGCGTCGGCATCGCGGCGTTCCTCCTGCGTCGGGCGCTCGGGGTCAGGCTCGAGAGCGGTCTCGCGATCGCCGGCGCGGTCGCCGCCTCGGCGGTCGTGCTGCCGTTTGCCATCGGCATCCTGTTCGGCAACGTCGACGCGTTCTTCCCCCTGCTGTACGGCTTGCTCCTCGCCGGGTGCCTGGCGTGGGGACGCCCGGCGCAGCTCGTCGGCGGCGCGGCGATCGCGGTCGCGGCCCTCGTAAAGGTCCACCCCGCCTCGATCGGCATCTGGCTGGTCGCCCGGCTCGTCCGCGCTCGCCGCGAGGGTCGGTCCTGGCCGGTGAACGGCGTCGTCGTCGGCAGCGCGGTGGCCGGCGCCGCCCTGCTCGGGCTGAGCCTCATCGCGGGTGGCCTTGCGCCGTGGCTCGAGTACGCGAAGGTCGCCGGCGTCATCGGCGGGTCGGACCTGCTCGATCCGCGCAACGCCGGGCTGGCGGCGCAGGTCGCCCTCCTCGCCGGGGGCGACAACGGCCTCGTCCGCATGCTCCAGCTCCCCGTCGCCGTGGGCGCCGCCGCGGTCTCGGCCTGGTCCGCATGGTCTCGTGACGACGTCGTCGAGAGCCTCGCCTGGGGGGCGGCCGCGTCGCTCGTCGTGCTGCCCGTGACCTGGTACCACTACCCGGCGGCGCTGCTCCCGTTCGGGATCGCGGCGATGCTCCGGGCGCACGAGACCGCGACGGCGCCGCGGACGGCCGCGCTGCTCGCCGGCGCCTGCGCGGTCGCCGCCGCGGCGCTCTTGTGGCTGCCGCTGCTGTGGGTCGCCGTCGCGCTCGTCATCGCGGCAACGCGGGCCAGCTGGCCCGAGGCGGCCCGGCGATGAGCCGCGCCCAGTCGCTCACGTGGTCGGGCGTGTGGCCCGCGCTCTCCGCGCGCCTCGGACCCTCGCATCGGAAGCTCGCCTGGTACACGCTGACGGTCATCGGGCTCGTCGCCCTGCCGTACATCATCGTGCTCAACCGGGTGCGCTCGACGTGGGGCTTCGACGCCTACGCGTACTGGGCGATCGACCTCGGCGACCTCTACGGGCGGTCCCTCCAGAACACGTCGGGCTACGGCGCGTTCCGCTACACGCCGGCGATCGGTCAGGCGTTCTCGGTCTTCGGCGTGCTGCCGTGGGAGGCGTTCTTCGCCGGCTGGTTCGCGCTCATGCTCGTGGCGCTCGTGTGGATGGCGGGCCGCGACGCCCTCCCGCTGCTGGCGTTCCCGCCGCTCGCCCTCGAGCTGTACCACGCGAACGTCCACCTGTTCATGGCCGTCGCGATCGTCCTCGGCTTCCGCTGGCCCGCGACGTGGGCGTTCCTCGTCCTCACGAAGGTCACGCCCGGGATCGGGCTCCTGTGGTTCGCGATCCGCCGGGAGTGGCGAAGCCTCGCGATCGCCCTCGGCGTGACGGTCGGACTGGCGACCCTCTCGTTCGTCGTCGCCCCGGCCCTCTGGCGCGAGTACGTCCTGACGATGGTCGACAACCTGTTCTACGACCGCGGCCGGCCCTACCCGATCCCCGTCCCGATTGCCGTCCGGCTCGTCCTCGCCGCCGCCCTCGTCATGTACGGCGCCCGGACCGACCGCCGCTGGCTGGTCCCGGTCGCCTCGACGATCGCGCTCCCGATCATCTGGTGGCACGGCCTGTCGATGCTCATCGCGGCCATCCCGCTCTGGCGGGCGGATCGCGCGGCGCGCGCCGCCGGTCGCGCCGCCGGTCACGCCGCGGGTCCCGCCGCGGGTCCCGCCGCCGGTCACGCCGCGGGTCCCGCCGCCAGCCGCCCGGCGCTCGCCGGCACCGGGGCGGACCCTCGTCGAACGTCGACCGGACGTTCGGGGGAGGTCCGGTGAGGACTCGTGCCAACCAGAATTCACCGATACCGCAGCACACGAGGGGACTCACGTGGATTCGCTGATCCTCGCCTACATCGATCCGGGCTCCGGGAGCCTCATCATCCAGGCGGTGATCGCGACCCTGCTGGCGGTCCCGTTCTTCCTCCGCGAGCAGATCGGCCGGGTCGTCCGCAGCGTTCGTCGCGACAAGCCGAACGACCGCCCGTCCTGAGCGGGCCGGGCAACTCCACCGCCGACCACCCCGCCCGGTGATCGACGCCGCCCCGGCGACCGACCGTCCCCGTCCGGCCGCCGCCCCCGATCCCGGCTCCTTCCGCGACCCGAGCGGCTTCGTCTTCCGCCGCGACGGGGCGGTGCTCCGCCAGATCAATGCGGCGTTCGCCGTTCGCTGGGACGACCTCGAGTCGAGCGGGCTGCTCGACGCGCTCCAGGCGAAGGGCATGCTCGTCGCCCACGTCCCCGCGCCGATCGACACGGCGCTCCGCCCGGACATCGCCCACGCGGTCATCCGCCCGGAGCCGATCGACTTCGTCTCGTACCCGTACGAGTGGTCGTTCGGCCAGCTCCGTGACGCGGCCCTGCTGACGCTCGACGTCCAGGCCGCCTGCCTCGAGGCCGGATTCACGCTCCGCGACGCGACCGCGTACAACGTCCAGTTCCATCGCGGCCGGCCGATCCTCATCGACACGCTCTCGTTCGAGCGGGCCCTGCCGGGCCGCCCCTGGACGGCCTACCGCCAGTTCTGCGAACACTTCCTCGCCCCGCTGGCTCTCATGGCGACGCGGGACGCCCGCTGCGGGCTGATGCTTCGTGAGTTCGTCGACGGGATCCCGCTCGATCTCGCGGCCCGGCTGCTGCCGTTCCGGACGAAGCTCCGGCTCGGGCTCCTGTCGCACGTCCACCTCCACGCCAGGGCCCAGACCCGCTACGCAAATGTCGCCGACGCGGACCGGGTACGGGTGGCGACGATGAGCCCGCTCCGCCAGCGCGCGCTCATCGACTCGCTCCGGCGAACCGTCGCCGGGCTGCGCTGGGATCCGTCGGGCACCGAGTGGGCCGACTACGCCGAGCACACGAGCTACGACGACGACGCGGCCCGGGCCAAGGACAGCCTCGTCCGGGACTTCCTCGCCGCGGCGGGCGGCGATCGCGTGTGGGACCTCGGCGCGAACACCGGCCGGTTCAGCCGGATCGCGGCCGGCCTCGGCCGCCGCGTCGTGGCCTGGGACGTCGACCCGGCAGCCACGGAGCGCCACTACCGCCGCGTCCGGACGGACGGCGAGACGGCGATCCTCCCCCTCGTCCTCGATCTCGCGAACCCAAGCCCGGGCCTCGGCTGGGCCGGGAGCGAGCGACGCTCGCTCGCCGAACGCGCCGACGCGGACACGGTCCTTGCCCTCGCCCTCGTCCACCACCTCGCGATCGGCCGGAACGTGCCGCTCGACCGGCTCGCGGCCTTCTTCGCCGGCCTCGCCCCGAACGTCGTCATCGAGTTCGTGCCGAAGGACGACCCCATGGTGCGGCGGCTCCTCGCCACGCGCGAGGACGTCTTCGCCGACTACTCCGCCGAGGGCTTCCGGGCGGCCTTCGGCCGCCGGTTCGAGATCCTCGCCGAGGCGCCGATTCCGGGGATGACCCGGAGCCTCTTCCGGATGCGCCGGCGGGGCTGACCGGGCGGAGTCCGGGGGCCTCTGGTACCCGCCGGTATGGTCCTTTCGGGGTGGTTCGAAGGCGGCCGGTGAGCCCATACGATCCGGCCCGGGCCGGGCGGCGGCGAGCGCTCCGCCGAGCCCGTCTCCGACTCCAGGAGCCGCTCGAATCGCCCTCTACCCGATCCTCATCGCGGCCGCGCTCGTCGCCGAGCTGTTCGTCACCTCCGGGGTCAGCCCGGCGGTCGTCATCCGCAGCCTGGTCGTGGCGCTGGCCTTCGGCGCCCTGCTGAGCGGCGCCGGCCGCGGGCTGCTCGGTGATCGCCACCGCGGCGGGGTCCTCGCGACGTTCGTCATCATGCTGTTCCTCGTCGGGGCGGACGTTCGCCTCGCCGCCCTCCTCGGCGTTGTGATCGCGCTGCTCTTCGCCGAGCGGTACCTGCTCCCGCCCGCCCGGCGCGTGCGGTGGGCGATCATCGGCCGGTTCTTCTCGCGGGCGACGGCGATCTTCCTGCTCGCGATCGGCATCCAGGCGGTCCAGGCCGGGACGCCGGGTGTCATCGTCCGTGCGCTGACCGAGGAGGCGCCGTTCCGGCCCGCGTCGCCTGCCGTCGCGGGCGCGGAGGACCTCCCCGACATCTACCTGCTCCTCCTCGACGGCCACGCCCGGCCGGACGTCCTGAGCCAGGTCATCGGCCACGACCCGTCCGCGCTCGTCTCGGGGCTCGAGGCCCGCGGCTTCAGCGTCGCGCGGCAGAGCCGGACGAACTACTCACTGACCGTGCAGGTCCTCGCCTCGATGTTCAACATGCGGCCGCTCCAGGAGATCGACGCGGTCAAGGGCCTCATCGCCGGCACGGAATCGCGCCCGCCGGGCGCGATCATCCGCAGCGCGATCAACGACGGCCCGGTCCTCGAGCGACTTCGCGACGAGGGCTACCAGCTGACGGCCCTCGCCTCGAGCTACGAGGAGCCGGCCCTCCGCAGCGTCGACCGCTGGATCGACACCGGCGAGCTCAACGAGTTCGAGGTCAACCTCTTCCGGCGGACGATCCTGCGGCCGCTCCTGCCGGTGTTCGCGCCCGACTGGGTGAGCTCGAGCTATCGATCGCGCGCGGTCCACGAGTTCGAGGCGCTCGTCTCGCTGGCCGGCGAGCGATCCGATCGGCCGAGGTTCATCTTCGGCCACCTTCCCACGCCGCATGCGCCCTGGGTCCGCAACGCCGACGGCTCGCCGCGGACCGTCCTCGACGTCGACGCGATCTTCAGCGAGACGCCGGCATCGACGGGCCTCACGCACGATGCCTTGCGCCGCGGCTACGCCGGCCAGGTCCAGTGGGTCGACGAGCAGCTCATGGACGTCCTCGACCAGATCGTGGATCGCTCGGCCAGGCCGCCGGTGATCATCGTCTTCGGCGACCACGGGACGTGGATCGGCGCGGACGGCGGCGACGTCCGGCTGCGCTTCCTCCCGCTGTTCGCGTCGCGCATGCCGGATGGCAGCCGGCCGTTCCCCGACGACGTCGAGCTCGTCGACGTCTTCCCGCTGCTGTTCGCGGCGCTGTTCGGCGACGCGCCGCCGGCGCCCGGCGACCACCCCTCGTACATCTTCACGAGCCAGGACAACGAGTACAGCCTGCGGGCGGTGCCCGATCCGAATGCCGCGCTGCCGCCGGGCTCGGTCGGCGCGGCGCCGTCGGAGGCGCCGTGATGCGCGCCCGAACGCTGACGATCGTCCTGCCCGCGTACAACGAGGCGCAGCGGCTCGGTCCGGCGCTCGACGAGCTGTTCGGCTACCTCCACCGTCGCGGCGAGCGGGCCCGAGGCGGCGCGCCGGGCGCCGGCTACCTGCCCGACGAGGTGACCGTGCTCGTCGTCGACGACGGCAGCACCGACGGCACCGCCGATCTCGTGCGTTCCCGGGCCGAAGCCACCGCTCCCGCGCCGGAGCTGGCGCTCCTGACCGTGCCGCACGGCGGCAAGGGCGCGGCCGTGCGGGCCGGGATGCTCCACGCGGATGCCGACGCGATCGTCTTCGCCGACGCGGACATGGCCACGCCGCCCGACCAGATCCCGCTCCTCGTGGCGGCGCTGGACGATCACGAGGTCGCGCTGGGCAGCCGGATCCAGCCCGACGGCTCGGACATGCGCGCGACCCAGCCGTGGTACCGGCGGATGCTCGGCAAGGCATTCCACGCGCTCGCCTCGGTCTGGGTCGTCGGCAACGTCCAGGACACGCAGTGCGGGTTCAAGGGCTTCACGCGCCAGGCGGCCCACGATCTCTTCGCCCGCCAGCGCATCGGCAGCATCGTCTTCGACGTCGAGCTGATCTTCCTTGCCCGTCGCCGTGGCTACCGCCTGGCGATCGTGCCGATCCAGTGGAGCGATCGACGCGGCTCGCGAATGAAGGCCGGGCTGCGACTGGCGATCCGCGTCGGCTGGGACCTGTTCCGGATCCCGCTGCTGCACATCCGGGTCGGGCGTGCCCGGCCGGCGCTCGCCGTGCCGGAGCAGCCCGGGAAGTCGGGTCCGCGTGGTGAGGGCCTCGACCGCTAGCCGCGGCGGGCCGCGCGGCCGGCTCCGGACCGCGCTGCCCGTCGTCGCGATCGCCGTCTTCGTCGTCTTCGCGGCCGCGATCGTCGTCGCCGCCGGCGCGACGCTCGGATTCGACTTCCTCGCGTACCACGCGGCGGCGCGGCGGATCCTCGACGGCGAGCCGCTCTACGATCTCGCCTTCGAATCGGCCGGCGGCTTCGGGCTGTTCTACTACCCGCCGCCGTTCGCGCTGCTCCTGCTGCCGTTCGGCCTGCTCGACGCGACGATCGCGACGTGGGCCTGGACGGCGATGCTTGTCGTGGCGTTCGTCGTCGGGGTTCGGCTCATGCCGGTGTCCGGCGTCGTGCGCTGGGTGACGCTCCTTCTTGCCGGCCTGTCCCTGCCGTTCCTCTACGCGCTGAAGCTCGGCCAGATCGGCCCGGTGCTTTTCCTGCTGTTCGCCGCGGGCTGGCGATGGCTCGACCGGCCGGCGGTCGTCGGCGTGACCGCTGGTATCGGCGCGATCGTCAAGATCCAGCCGGGGCTGATCCTCGCGTGGGCCCTGCTGCGGCGGCGCATTGCCGCGGTCGTCGCCGGTGCCGCCGTCACCGCGCTCGCGAGCGGCGTCGCTGCGATCGTCTTCGGCATCGGCGTATGGCTCGACTACGCCCACCTGCTGCGCGCGGTCAGCGACCCGATCTCGACCGAGCACAACTTCACGCCGGGCGCGATCGCGTGGCAGCTCGGCGCCCCGATGGCGGTCGCCGCGACGATCCAGGTGGCTGCGACCCTGCTCGTCCTGGGCGCCGTCGCGGTCGCGGCGCTCCGCGGATCGGCCGAGTCGTCGTACCTTGTCGCCGTGGTCGCAAGCCAGATGCTCTCGCCGATCCTCTGGGATCACTACGCGCTGCTGCTGCTCCTGCCGACCGCGTGGCTGCTCGAGCGCGGCTTCCGCTGGGCGGTCGCCATCCCGCTCGCCACGTCGATCCTCCTCGTCGGCGTCACGCCGCCGGTCGTGTACCCGATCGTCTTCGCGGTGGCGCTCCTCGCCCCGCTCGTCCTCGGACTGCGCGACGGAGCCCGGCCCGAAGTTCTTCCGCTCCGCCTCGACGGCCGGGCCCGCGCGCCCGGATGACGGCGCTGGAGGAGCGGCTGGAGGCGGGGACGCGGGAGAGGGAGCGAGCGACGTCGGCCGGGATCGATCGGGCGACGTGGGTCGGGCTCTCGCTCGTTGCCTTCAGTGCCGTCATCTACTGGCTCTGCAACCGCGCCTACAACGCCAGTCGCGGCGACTTCTTCTGGCTGGCCGACGCGTTCCTCCACGGCCGGACGTGGCTCGACCTCCGCCTCGGTCCGTGGGACGTCATCGTCATGGACGGCCGTGTCTACGTGCCGTTCGGGCCGTTCCCGGCGATCGCCTTCATGCCGCTTGTCGCGCTCGTCGGGCCCCTCGCCGCGGACCAGTGGGAGAGCGGGATCAACGCCGCGCTGGCCGCGTCGGCGGTCGGCCTCTGCTGGATGCTCATGGGCCGGATCGGCGTCGAACGGATCCGCGACCGGTTCGCGCTCGTCGCGCTGTTCGGCTTCGGGACGATGCTCTGGTGGGTCACGACCCGCGGCGGCGTCTGGCACACCGGCCACCTCATCGCCGCGATCCTCACCCTCGGCTGCCTCGTCGAGTGCTTCGGCCGGCGGCGCGCGTTCCTCATCGGCCTCCTCGCCGGCGCGGCGTTCCTCACCCGCGCCCCGCTCGCGTTCGCGCTGCCGTTCTACGCGCTGCTCATCGCCTCGCCCGCCGTCTCCCTGCGGCGGTTCGATCGCAACTTCCTCGACCGGCTGCCGATCCGGGAATGGCTCGCGATGGGCGCGGGCTTCGCGATCTCGATCGCGTTCTTCCTCTGGTACAACAATGACCGCTTCGGCAGCCCGTTCGAGTCCGGGTACGGCCTGGCGACGTTGCCGCCGTTCCTCGAGGCCCAGCGGCAGCGCGGCCTCTTCAGCCTCTCGCACGTGCCGATGAACCTCGATTACCTCTTCGTCCACCTGCCGTCCTTCATCCCGACCGTCCCGTTCTTCAAGCCCGACGGGCTCGGGATGTCGGTGCTGCTGACGAGCCCCGGCCTGCTCCTCGCGCTCCGCGCGCCGTGGTCCGATCGCCGGGCGTGGTGGCTCGCGGGGGGCGGCATCGCGGTCCTCCTCCCGACGCTGCTGTACTACGGCGGCGGCTGGCTCCAGTTCGGCTACCGCTACTTCCTCGACTCGGTCCCGTTCGTCATCGCCCTCTGCGGGCTGGCCGTCGCCCGGGCCGGGCGCGTGACGACCGCCTGGAGCGCGGCGATCCTGTGGAGCGTGTTCGTCGGTGCGCTGTCGGTGTACTGGGCCTACCACATCTGATGAGCCGCGCCGCGATCTACCTGATCTTCGTGCTGTCCGGCGCGGCGGGCCTCATCTACGAGATCGTCTGGGCCCGCCAGCTCGTGCTCGTCTTCGGCAACACGACGCAGGCCGTCTCGGCGATCCTCACCGGCTTCTTCGGCGGGATGGCCATCGGCAGCTTCGTCGGCGGGCGGCTCGCGGATCGCGTCCGCTCCCCGCTGCGGCTCTACGCGGTCCTCGAGATCGCGCTCGTCGTCGTCGTCCTCGCCACGCCGGTCACATTCGGGCTCCTCCACGAGGTCTATCGCGGCGGCTACGGCGCGCTGCGCGAGCAGCCGCATCTCCTCGCGCTGCTGCGCTTCGCGCTCGCGCTGCTGGCGCTCGGTCCGGCGACGGTCATGATGGGCATCACGCTGCCGGCGCTCACCCGCCACCTCAGCGCCGGCGAATCGCACCTGAGCGTCGCGTTCGGCCGGCTCTATGCCGCGAACACCCTCGGCGCGATCGTCGGCACGCTGGCGAGCGGGTTCATCCTCATCGAGCTGCTCGGGCTCACCGGCGCGCTCGTCGTCGGCGTCGCGTGCTCGGCGACGGCGGGCCTCATCGCGCTCGTGCTGTCGCTCCGCGAGACGCCACCCGGCCGGTCGACCGACCGGCGAACGCCCGATACCGGCGCCGGGCGCCGCGAAGCCCGCCCGACGCTCGCGCTGGCGATCGCCTTCGTGTCCGGGCTGACGTCGCTCGGCTACCAGGTCCTGTGGACGCGGCTGCTCGCCGCCGGCACTGGCGGCTCGACGTACGTCTTCACGATGATCCTCGGCCAGTTCCTCATCGGCATCGCGATCGGTGCGCTGCTGTTCGGGCTCATCAGCCGGCGGCTGCGCAGCCCGGTCGCGCTGCTCGCCGCGAGCCAGGTCGTCGTCGCGCTGCTCGCGCTGTGGGGACTCGCCTTCGTCATCGGCCGGCCGGTCGATGTCGACCCGAGCTTCGCGATCCCGACGCTCCGAGCATTGACCGGCTCGGTGATCCTCGTCGTCCTGCCGGCGACGATCGTCATGGGCCTCGCGTTCCCCGCGTCGTCGGCGTTGCTGGAGGACCGCGAAGGACGCGTCGCGACGGCGACCGGCAAGCTGCTCGCCGCGAACACGGTCGGAGCGATCACCGGCACGTTCCTCATCCCGTTCGTCGTCATCCCGGCGATCGGCTCACCGACCGCGGTCGTCCTGCTCGCGCTCGTCAACGCCGCGACGGCCATCGGCCTCGCCCTTGCCCGGGTGCGCCGGCCGGCGACCCGCATCGGCCTCGCCGGCGCCGGCGCCGCGACCGCGGTCGTGCTCGCCCTCGCGCTCGTCGTGCCCGGGGTCGTCGTCGACCCGACCGAGGCCCGCGTGCGGGCGGAGGGCGGCAGCGTCGCCCGGGCCGCGGAGGACGAGATCGCCTCGGTCCGGGCCGGGCGGGCCCGCGGCCAGCAGCACCTGTGGGTCGGCGGGACGTCGATGACGCTCCTGACCGTCGATGCGAAGCTCATGCCGATCCTGCCGCTCATGCTGCGCCCCGACTCGCAGACGGGGTTGACGGTCGCGTTCGGCATGGGCTCGTCGTACCGGACGGCGCTCATCGCCGGCCTCGAGGTCGAAGCGGTCGAGCTGGTCCCTTCGGTGCCGCAGATGTTCGGGCAGTTCTACGCCGACGCGAGCGAGGTGCTCGCGAACCCGCGCGGCGAGGTCATCGTGGCCGACGGCCGGAACCACGTCGAGCTCACCGACCGCCGCTACGACATCATCGTCACCGACCCGCCGCCGCCGATCGAGAGCTCCGGCGTCTCGGTCATCGCGTCGCACGAGTACTACCTGCGCGGCCGGGACCGGCTCTCCCCGGGCGGCGTGATGATGCAGTGGATGCCGTACGGCTCGACGCTCGACGAGTTCAAGGCCCACGTGCGAACGTTCCGCGACGCGTTCCCGCACGTGATCATGGCGTTCGGGCCGGGCCACTACGGGTTCTTCATGCTCGGCTCGGAAGAGCCGATCGCCTTCGACGAGGCGAACGTCCGGTCCGTCCTCCGCCGGCCGGGGGTCCTCGACGACATCTCCTCGGCGTTCGACTCGCCGGAGGACACCGAGGACGCCTGGGCCGAGCTCATCCCGTCGCTCGTCTGGATCGCCGGCGACGACGTCGCGCGATTCGCCGGGCCGGGCCCGCTCATCACCGACGACCGGCCGCTGCCGGAGTACTTCTTCCTCCGTCGCGTCTACGGCGCCGCCTCGCCGCGGGTGACGCCGCAGGTCCTCGACGCCGCGTTCCAGCCCTCGCGCTGAACCGCGGCCCGTCCAGGGAATTCGGTCGCGCAGCGCTGTCCGGGGCCGGTATGTTGCGCCGGCAACCATCGGCGGGACCCGGTGCTATCCTCGGCCGGTGACCCCATCCTCGACGCTCGCCACGGAGCCCCCGTGTACCGACGAACCCGGCGCCGCGCCACCCGAATCGGCGCGTGAGAGCGCGGGCGAGGCCGCGGAGCAGGGACGGCGCGCCGAGGCGCTGAGGGTCGAGCTCCGCCGGGTCGCCGAGATCGAGCCCGCCACGTGGGATCGGCTTGCGGCCGCCAGCCCGTGGGCGACGCCGTTCGCCCGCTGGGGCTTCCACCGGGCCTGGTGGGACGCGTACAACCGCTCCGCCCATGAGCAAACGCTGGTCGTCGTCGATCCGGCCGCGGGCGGCGGCGCGACGCCCCTCGCGATCGTGCCGCTCATGCATCGCCACCAGGTCGAGCCCACGGACGCCGAGACGCGGACCCACATGCGGCACGGTCATCCGGCCGAGATGACGCCCGTCCGACCGGAGGCGACGACGATCTTCTTCGGGGCGTCGTACCACGCCGATTACGCCACGGTCCTCGCCGCGCCGGAATGCCTGCCCGAGGTCGCGGAGGCGGTGGCCGAGTGGCTCGGGACGCCACGCGCGGACCCCGACCATCCGCGACCGTGGGACGTCGTCGACCTGCGGCGGCTCCGGTGCGGCGATCCGGCCGCCGACGCGCTGGCCGAGGCGTTCGGTCGCCGCGAGGTCGCCCGCGGATGGACCCTCAACGTCGAGCGCGAGGACGTCTGCCCCGTCCTGGCGCTGCCCGACGGCGCCGACTTCGACGGCTATCTCGCGACGCTCGGGAAGAAGAATCGCCACGAGATCCGCCGCAAGCTGCGCCGCGCCGAGTCGGCCGGCGAGGTTCGGCTCGAGGACTCCGCGGATCCGCTCGCGGATCTCGACGGGTTCATCGACCTCCACCAGCGGCGGTGGGGCGAGGCCGGCCTGTTCCCTGCAACGCCGGGCGGGGCCGCGAGTCGCGTCTTCTTCCGCCGGCTCTTCGAGCTGCTCGGCCCCGAGGGGGCGATCCGGCTCGTGTTCCTCACGGTCGGCCAGCGGCGGATCGCCGCCGGGATCCACTTCGAGACGCCCGACGGGTACCTCTACTACAACGCGGGGACCGAGCCCGACGCCCGCGATCTCTCGCCGGGTGTCGTGATGATCGCGCAGTACATCCGGCGGGCGCTCGCCGCCGGCAAGCGCCGGCTCGACTTCCTCCGCGGCGACGAGCCCTACAAGTACGAATGGGGCGCCACCGATGAGCCGATCCAGCGGCTGCTCGTGCGGCGTACCGTCAGCTGATGAGTGGCGAACCGCGCGATCCCTGCCTCGAACCGGTCGAGCGCCTGGCGCTTCCCGGTCCGTCGACCGTCCGCGTCGTCGAGGTGCTCGCGACCGGCACGAACGGCGGGGCCCAGGAGCACCTCTACTCGCTGCTGACCCGGATCGATCGCTCCCGCTACGAGGCGAGCGTCGTCGCGCTGTCGCCGGGCAGCGCCGTCCGCAAGCTCCAGCGAGCCGGTATTCCGGTGCTCGTCATCGACGACCCGGACGACGCCGTCGCCGTCGGCGCGCTCACGGCCCACCTCGCCGACGTCCGGCCCGACGTCCTCCATAACCACATGTACCGCGCCGAGCTCGTCGGGACGCGCGCGGCGATCGCCCTGGGCGCGATCGGCAGGCCGCGGCCGTACATCGTGTCGACCGTGCACTCCTCGCGGATCCGCTCGGCCGAGGACCGCGAGCAGCTGCGACGCCTGACGCCGCACATCGACCAGCTCATCGCGGTTTCGCGCGCGATCGAGGCGAAGATCGTCGCCGAGGGACGCGCCACTGTCCCGGTCCGGCTCATCTACAACGGCGTCGACCTCGAGCGCTACGACCACCAGGAGCCGTGCTGCACGCTCCGCGACGAGTACGGGATGGAGCCGGGCTCGCAGATCGTCGGGGTCGTCGCGAGGCTCGAGCCGGAGAAGGGCCATCCGACGCTGCTCGAGTCGTGGCCCGCGGTCCTGCGCGAGGTACCGGACGCGTACTTGCTCGTCATCGGCGAGGGCAGCGCGCGGGAGGCGCTCGAGCGCCTGGCCGCACAGCTCCGGATCGCCCACCGGGTCGTCTTCACCGGCCGCCGCGACGACGTGCCGGCCGTGACCGCCGCCCTGGACGTGGCCGTGCTGCCGTCGTACCGCGAGGCCCAGGGTCTCTCGATCCTCGAGGCGATGGCGCTGTCGCGGCCGGTCGTGGCCTCGAACGTCGGCGGGATCCCTGAGATGATCGAGGACGGCGTCACAGGGCTCCTCGTGCCGCCCCACGACCCGGCGGCGCTTGCGGGCGCCATCGTGCGGCTGCTCCGCGACCACTCCTACGCCGACACGGTCGGCCGGGCCGGGCACGACATGGTCCACGACCGGTTCTGCATCGAGCTCATGGTCAAGGCCGTCGAGGGCATCTACGACGAGGGGGCCCGGGCCAGCCGCCTCTCCGAGGTCGCCGCCGGCTAGTACCTTCGCGGGGGTGCGGCCCGGCAACGGGCCCATCAGCATCCGGCCGTGAGCGACCCCCTGCCCGCACGTGGGCCCCTGCCCGCACGTGGGCCGCTGCCCGCACGTGGGCCGCTGCCCGCGCGCCCGCGGCTCGCCATGCGCGACCGGCTGCTCCGTGACGGGTTCCTGGTGCTCGCCGTCGTCTTCGTCGCGCTCCGGCTCTTCGCGATCGAGCCGTGGGACGACAGCGTCGACGCGTACGCTTACTGGTCGACGCGCGACGGCGTGCTCTACGAGGCGGCCCTGACCGGCCGGATCGGCTCCTACCTCTACTCGCCGGCCTTCGCCCAGGCGATGACGCCGCTCGTGTGGCTGCCGTGGCCGCTCTTCGCGGCGACGTGGACGGCGCTCCTGCTCGCGGTCCATCGGCTGCTGGCCGGCCCGCGACTTGCCCTTGCCCTGCTCCTCTTCATCCCGATCCCGTTCGAGATCGTGTCGGGCAACGTCCACCTGCTCTACGCGGCCGTCCTCGTGTACGGCCTCCGCTATCCGGCTCTCTGGGCGCTGCCGCTGCTCACGAAGGTGACGCCGGGGATCGGGCTCATCTGGTTCCTCGTCCGGCGCGAGTGGCGGTCGCTCGGCATCGCGCTGGGCGCGACCGCGGCGATCGCCGCCGTTTCGTTCGTCCTCGCCCCGGCCGAGTGGAGCCGCTGGCTCGAGCTGCTCCGAGCAGACGCGGCGACGCCGCTCCAGACCGTCGGCTGGCATCTGCCCGTCCCGCTGATGCTTCGCCTGCCAATCGCCGCGGCCGTCGTCGCCTGGGGCGGCCTGACGAATCGGCCGTGGACGCTGCCGGTCGCGACCGTTCTCGCGCTGCCGGTCCTCTGGCTCAACGGGCTCGCGATCCTCGTCGCCCTCGTGCCGCTCCTCGCCTCGCGACCGCGAAGCGTGGCCCGCCCAGTCGCGGGGGCACCGGTCGGGGCACCCGCATGAGGGCCCAGGGCGTCATGGCCGGGCTCGTCGCCGCGATCGTCCTGCTCGTCGCGGGTGCGTACGTCGCGTTCGGGCTGATGACCGCGGGTTGGACGCTGGGCTGCGACTACGTCTCGTACCACGGAGCGGCGACGCGGTTCCTCGCCGGCCAGCCGATCTACGACCCGTTCGCGGCGTGGAACACCGAGTGCCGTCTCTACCAGTACCCGCCGACGGGGATCCTCCTCGCGCTGCCGTTCACGCTCCTGGGCTACGACGTCGGGATGTGGGCGTGGATCGGGATGAACATCGCGGCGTTCGTCCTCGCCGCGGCGATCATGCCCGTCGGCCGCTCGGTCCGGTGGGCGGTCCTCCTGCTCGGCGCGGTGAGCTGGCCGTTCATCTTCGGCGTCCGCATCGGCCAGGTGACGCCGCTCATGCTGCTGTTGTTCGCCGCCGGCTGGCGAGCGCTCGACCGGCCGCGGGTCCTGGGTGCGCTCGTCGGCATCGGCACGATGCTCAAGCTCCAGCCGGCGTTGCTGTTCGGCTGGCTCGTGCTCCGTCGGGAGTGGCGCGCGGTGGTCGCCGGCCTCATCACGATCGCCGTCATCGCGTCGGTCGCGGCCGCCATCGGCCTGTCGGATTGGGTCGCATTCGCCAACCACGTCCGGAAGATCGGCAACGGGCTCTCCCAACCCACCAACGCCGCGATCGGCGCGATCGTCCACGGGCGCGGTGCGAGCCTCGGGGTCGCCGCCGCGGTCCAGGTCGCGAACACCCTCGCGGTCCTCGGGCTCGTCGCGCTTGCCGCGCTGCGCTGCCGGCGCGAGACCGGCTACGTCGTCGCGGTCGTCGCCTCGCAGCTCGCCTCGCCAATCGTGTGGGACCACTACGCGTTGCTGCTGCTGATCCCGGTCGCCTGGCTCCTCGAGCGCCGCCAGTGGTGGGCCGTCGCCGTGCCGATTGCCCACGCCTGGGTGCTCTTCCCGTTCATGCCGTTCCTCGCGTACCCCATCGCGATGTACGCGATGCTGCTCGCCCCGTTCGCGGTCGACCGGACCTGGCTCCCGAGCCGCGGCGATCGACGCGGCCACGCAACGCAATCGCAGCTCGCGGGATGACCTTCGGTCGCTTCTGGGCGTTCCTCGCGATCGCCCTGCCCGTCATGGCGTCGCTGCTCGTCGGGCTGTCGAGCGTCGACCTCGCCTACCACCTGCGCGCGGGCGGCATCACCCTGGACACCGGCCAGATCCCGGACCGGGACACGTTCACGTTCATCGGCGCCGGGGCGCCGTGGCTCAACCAGCAGTGGGGCGCGCAGGCGGTGCTGGCCGCGGTGTATCGCGCGGCGGGTTGGAGCGGGCTGGCGATCCTGCGCGCGGTGCTCGTCGGCGCGCTGACCGGCCTCGTCTACCTGGCCTGCCGCGAGCACGGGCTGAATCGCCGGACCGCGGCGCTGCTGACGCTCGCGGCGTTCGCCCTGTCGTCCTTCGCGCTCGCGTTGCGGCCGCAGCTGTTCGGCCTCGTGCTCTTCGCGGCGTTGCTGCTGCTCGTCGCCATGCGCCGCCGCCGGCCGAGCCTGCTGTGGCTCGCGCCCGTCATCGTCGCGGTCTGGGCGAACGTCCACGGCAGCTTCGTCCTCGGTCCCGTCGTCATCGGCCTCGCCTGGCTCGAGGATCTCCACGACCGGCATCCCGCGGCGATCCGGACGCTCCTCGTCGCAATCGTCGCCGCCGTCGCGACGCTGGCCAACCCGTTCGGCGCCGGCGTCTGGGGCTACGCGGCCGGCCTCGGCGCGAACCCGCTGGTGACCCAGCGGATCACCGAGTGGCAGTCGACGACGATTCGCTCCGAGGCGGGGCTGGCGTTCTTCGCCTCGGCCGTCCTCGTCGCGGCCTTCCTCGCCCGCCGGGGCCGGACAACGTCGTGGCCCGTGCTGATCGCGCTGGCGTTCTGGTTCGTCGTCGGCGCGTGGGCCGTCCGCGGGGTCGCGTGGTGGGCGATCGGGGCCGCCGTCGTCGTCGCCGCGCTCGCCGCCGCGCCCGCAGGCGCCTTGACGATCGAGCCGCGCGACCAGCGCCGGCCCGCGACGGCGGTCCTGGCGGCCGCGCTCGTCGCGATCGGTGCCCTCCTGCTGCCGTTCTGGCGCCCGGTCGATGCCGGTCTCGGCGCCCCGGCCGGCGTCGTCGCGAATGCACCGTCGGGCCTCACCGCCGCGGTTCGCGAGATCGTCGAGCCAGGCGATCGACTGTTCGCGCCGCAGCCGTGGGGCTCATGGTTCGAGCTCGCGGTGCCGGAGGCGACGGTCGCCCTCGACTCCCGCATCGAGCTGTTCCCAGCCGACGCCTGGGACCGCTACGAAGCCGTCGCCGAGGGCGACCCGTCGTGGCAACGGATCCTCGACGACTGGGGCGTGACGCTCGTCATCGCGACGAACGAGCGCGCCGGCGGCTTCCTCGAGCAGATCGCCGCCGACCCCGGCTGGCGCGAGGCCTATCGCGACGCCGACGGCCGCCTCTTCGTGCGGGCGGATCGGGCCTCGTAGGCTCGACTGCAAGACCGCTGTCACCGGCGGTCCCCGAGGTGTCCCGAGTCCTCCACCGTGCCCATGCGAACGTCGGGCGATCATGACCGACCAGGAGCGGCCCAACCCCGACGGCCGACCCAACCGCGAGGCCCGGCGGCGCGAGGCGTTCGGCCCGCCCGACCGCACGCAGGACGACCTCCGGCCGCAGAGCGAGACCAATCCGGCCTTCGGCACCGGAGACGACACCGAGTCGTACGCGGGACGCCCGGACCAGGACGTCGTCAAGACGACCGGCGCGGGAACCGGCGGCGCGACGGAGTCCGACGACCGGGTGAAGCACCACGAAGGCCGGCACCTCGGCAACCAACCGAACAGTTGACGCCCAACCAGTTGATGCCCAACCAGATGCCGGGAGACACCATGGACGACCTCATCAGCCGCATCCAGCGCGAGCTGCCCGACACCGACAAGAACCGCTACGACATCGCCTACGAGCGCGGTCGCGCCCAGGCCCGCAGCGCGATGCTGTTCGGCGGGCTGCTCGTCGGCGCCGTCGCGGGAGCCCTCGCGACGTTCCTGCTCGACCCGGCCCGCGGGGCCGGCCGCCGGGCCCAGCTCGCCTCGCGCGCGACCGGCATCCGCAACGACCTGGCCAGGACGACCAGCGGCCGCGTCGAGGACCTCCAGAACCGGGCCAAGGGCGCCGCCATCGAAGCCGGCCTCCGCGAGCCCGAGGACTTCGGCGAGGCCGCGCGGCGAGCCGAGCGCGACGCCGCCGCGGTCGGCAACGGCACCGCGGTCGCCGCGTTCAGCGGCGGCGCCTGGGACGCCGAGGACCGCGAGCGCCAAGCCGCCTCGGAGGGCCACGGCGCCGGCTAGAACGTCCTGGGGGCAGGCGCCCCTCGGTGGGGGTGGCTACTCCCGGTAGCCACGCTGTCACAAGATCAGGCCGCCCACCGCTCGATGAGCGGTGTTGGGCCTCGAGGCAGGGCGTTTGTCGGCGCGTGGCTACCTCCAGTAGCCGCCGGCGACCGCCGCCTGGGGGCAACCCCCCGAGGGGCCGAACAAAGCCCCGACGCGGGCCCGAATCACGCTCGAATCCCGCCCGGCGTACCAGCGCCGGGCGGACCTTTGGGGCTCGGTGCCGGACTGCACCGCTCTGCTATCGTCCGCGCCGTGACCAGCCCCGGCGGCCGCGACGACGCGGATCTCGACCTCGTCGTGCTCGGTGGCGGCGGCCACGTCGGCCTGCCGCTGAGCCTCGCGTTCGCGCAGGCTGGCCTCCGCGTCGGGGTGTTCGACACGAACCAGGCGACGCTCGACGAGATCGGCGCGGGACGCATGCCGTTCCGCGAGAACGGCGCCGACGAGCTCCTCCGCGAGCTCCTCCCGACCGGACGCCTCGTCCTCGACTCGAACCCGGAGCTCCTCTGCCGGACCCGCCAGATCGTCGTCGTCGTGGGCACGCCCGTCGACGAGTTCCTCGGCCCGTCGCTGACGATCTTCGAGAAGACCGTCGACCAGATCGCGCCGTTCCTCCAGCCCGATTCGCTCATCGTCCTCCGCAGCACCGTGTATCCGGGCACGACCGGCTACGTCGCCCAGAACCTCGCCGCGCGTGGCTGCCGCGCCGACGTGGTGTTCTGCCCGGAGCGCATCGCCGAGGGCCATGCCCTCGAGGAGCTGCGGACGCTGCCGCAGATCGTCGGTGCCGACACGAACCGCGCCGGCGAGCGCGCGGACGCGCTCTTCGGGCACCTGACGAAGACGACGATCCGGACCTCGACGAAGGAAGCCGAGCTCGCGAAGCTCTTCACGAACGCCTGGCGATACATGAAGTTCGCGATCGCGAACCAGTTCTTCACGATCGCCCACCAGGCCGGCGTCGACTACGGCAACGTCCTCCAGGCGATTCGGCAGGACTACCCGCGCGCGGCGGACCTGCCGGGCCCGGGCTTCGCCGCCGGCCCGTGCCTCTTCAAGGACACGATGCATCTCGCCGCGTTCACGAGCGACCACTTCCCGATGGGCCAGGCGGCGATGCAGGTCAACGAGGGCATGCCGGCCTACATCGTGTCGGCCCTCGAGCGCCGCTACGGGTCGCTCCGCGCCCGGACCGTCGGCATCCTCGGGATGGCCTTCAAGGCCGAGTCCGACGACAGCCGCTCGTCGCTCAGCTACAAGCTCCGCAAGGTCCTCACGTGGGCCGGCGCGAAGGTCGTCTGCACCGATCCGTACGTTCGCGACTCGCGGCTCATGCCGCTCGACGACGTCCTCGCCCAGAGCGAGATCGTCATCCTCGGCGTGCCCCACAAGGCGTACCGCGGTCTCCGCATCGGCGGCCGCGACGTCGTCGACATCTGGGGGGCGATGGGGCAGGGGATCCGGCTCTGAAGATCCTCGTCACGGGGGCGGCCGGGTTCATCTGCGGGTATCTCGTCCCGGAATTGCTCGAGGCCGGCCACGAGGTCGTCGGCGTCGACAACTTCTCGAAGTACGGCCGCCTCGCGAAGTCGTACGACTCGCATCCGCGTTACCGATTCGTCGAGGGCGACGCGAAGGACGCGGCGCTCCTCCGCGAGCTTGCCGCGGACTGCGACCAGGTCGTCGCCGCGGCCGCGATGATCGGCGGGATCAGCTACTTCCACGAGTTCGCCTACGACCTGCTGGCGGAGAACGAGCGGATCCTCGCGGCGACGTTCGACGCGGCCATCGCGGCGCGTCGAGCCGGTCGGCTCGCGCGTATCGTCGTCGTGTCGTCGTCGATGGTGTACGAGTCGGCGACCGTCTTCCCGACGCCGGAGGGCGCGCAGCTCACGTCACCGCCGCCCGTGTCGACGTACGGTTTCCAGAAGCTCGCGTCGGAGTACTTCGCCCGCGGCGCGCTCGAGCAGTACGGCCTGCCGTACACGATCGTGCGGCCGTTCAACTGCGTCGGGATCGGCGAGCGGCGGGCCGTCCGGGACACGGACGTCATGAGCGGTAACGTCAAGCTCGCGCTCTCGCACGTCGTCCCGGACCTCGTCCTCAAGGTCCTCAAGGGCCAGGACCCGCTCCACATCCTCGGCGACGGGACGCAGGTGCGGCACTACACCTACGGCGGCGACCTCGCCCACGGCATCCGGCTCGCGATGGAGTCGCCGAAGGCCGTCAACGAGGACTTCAACCTCTCGACCGATCGGTCGACGACGGTCCTCGAGCTCGCCGAGTGCATCTGGACGAAGGTCCACGGCGGCTCCCGGCCGTTCCGCGTCGTCTCCGATCCGCCGTTCGAGCACGACGTCCAGCGGCGCGTGCCCGACACGCGCAAGGCGGCCGACGTCCTCGGGTTCCGGGCGGAGACCCCGCTCGAGACGATGCTCGACGAGGTCATCGGCTGGATCCGAGGCGAGCTCGAAGCGGGCAGGCTGTGAGCGCGGCCGGCGTGAGCAGCGGTCCCGGGCGGAGCGCCCGCGACCCGGGCGCTCCCGAGCTCTCGATCGTCGTCCCCGTCTACAACGAGGGCGAGGCGGTCGCGCCGGTCCTCCGGGCGCTCACGGCGGGAGTCAGGACGCCCCACGAGATCCTCGTGGTCTACGACTTCGACGGCGACACGACGGTCCCGGTCGTGGCGCGGCTTTCGGGCGAGCTGCCGCCGATCCGAGGCCACCGCAACGACATCGGCCGTGGCGTCCTCAACGCCATGCGCTCCGGGATCGCCGCCTCGCGGGGCATGTATGTCCTCATCTCGATGGCCGACGGCTCGGACGAGCCGCACCTCGTCGACCCGATGGTCGCGCTCGCCCGCGACGGCGCCGACGTCGTTGCCGCGAGCCGCTACATGCGCGGCGGCCGGCAGGTCGGCGGACCGCTCGTCAAGCGGGTCCTCAGCCGCGCCGCAGGGCTGTCGCTCCACTGGTTCGCCGGCGTCCCGACCCACGACCCGACGAACAACTTCAAGCTGTACTCGCGGCGCTTCCTGGACGCGGTCACGATCGAGAGCACCGCCGGCTTCGAGCTGGCGCTCGAGCTGACCGTCAAGGCGACGCTGACCGGCCGTCGCGTCGCGGAGGTGCCGACGACGTGGCGCGACCGGACCGCCGGCCAGAGCAACTTCAAGCTCCGGAAGTGGCTACCCCACTACCTGCACTGGTACGCGGTCGCCTTCCGCGGCCGGTTCCGCCGCCCGGCGAGCAAGCCACTCGCGCCGCTCCCGCAGCAACAGCCAGAGGGTCGACCCGGTCACGGCGGTCAGCGCGACTGAGCCGGCGATCGCAAGCGGCCCGGAGGCGGGCAGGAGTGCGTCGACCGTTTCGGTCGGCGGGGCGGCGGCGAGCAGGTTGAGCGTGAATGCGACGCTGAACGCGACCCACGTGGCGAGCACGCGCGGATCGGCGATGAGCAGCACGAGGAACACGAGCGCCGCGTACGCGTAGCGCTCGTGCATCGTCGTGAGCGCCGAGAACGCGACGAGCGCCGCTGCCGCCGCGCCCAGCGCCAGCCCGCGCGGCGTCGGTGCGCGAAGCACGGCGAGGAACACGACCCCCTCGAGGAGCGCCGCGATCACCAGGCCGAGGACGCGGAACGTCACCGGCCCGAAGATCGCCGTCGTGTCGCTGACGAAGTCGCCGCCCGCGAACAGCTCCTGGACGAGCCACCACGGGTTCCATGCCCGCAACGAGAGCACCGCGAAGATGTCGTTCTGGTACGCGGCGAGGTTCCGCGCATACGCCGCCGGACCACCGGCCGCAAGGAAGGGCAGCCACAGGACGACGATCACCGCCGCCCCGATCGCGCCATACGCCACCGACCGCCGCCAGCCGTAGCGGGCGAGGTACCAGGCGGCGAACGGCACGAGCAGCGGCAGGGCCTGCGGCTTCGTCATCGCCGCGACCGCGAGCGCCACCGCCGCGAGCGCCGGTCGGTCGCCGACCGCGAAGAGGAACGCCACGAGGGCGGCCAGCACGTAGAGCGACTCGTACTGGCCCCACCAGGCGCTCACGTCGATGACCGCCGGGTGGAGCGCGATTCCCAGCGCCGCCATGACCGCCCACGACGGTCGAGTCCGCAGCGCCCACACCGCGCCCAGCGCCAGGCCGATGTCGGCGAGGCTCGCCGGCGTCTTCATCAGCGCCCGGATCGCGGGATCCGATGCGTCGACGGCCGTCCGGAACGCCGGCTCGATCCACGTCAGCGACCACCACACGTAGACCATGACCGGCGGGAACGAGATGTCCTGGTCGTAGGCCCGCCCGAGCGGGTTCGTCGCGAGGCCGTGCGTCCAGGCGACGAACTGGTCGAGGTCGCCCGTGCCCTCGGCTGCGGGAAGCAGCGCGGCGCGCACGGCGATGCCGAGCGCGAGGCCGGCGAGGAGCAGCACGACGTGCCTCGGGGTCCACGACTCCGCGGCAGCGGCCGGACCGCGGAGCGTCATCGGCCGATCGTCAGACCCGCTGCGACGCCCAGTAGCGCTCGGCGAACCCGTCAACCTGGCCGAGGCCGGCGACATCGCGCGCGTGGGCCCGAACCGCGTCGGCCATCTTGCGCTCGCCCTCGAAGAGGCGCGGAACCTGGCTCTCGTACAGGCCGATGCCGGTCACCTTGCGCTCGAGCTGGTCGCTGATGTCGGCGTACTCGGGGGCGAGAGCGACGTCGCCCGGCAGCCCGTCGAGCGTGCCGGCGGGCAGGTCCTCGAGCCGGCGGAAGCGGTTCCACCACGAGTACGGGAAGTCCTCGTAGAACGTCACGATGCCGGCGTACTCGGGGCCGGGCATGACCCAGCGACGGCTCTCCCGGAGCAGCGCCATGCCGGCCCGCCGGGCGAGCTGGTGATCGACGTGGTTGCCGATCCCGAGCGGGAAATACGCCTTCTGGGGCTCGAGCCGCACGACCTCGCGGCGGATGATGTCGACCACATCGACGTCGTCGTCGCGGACGGCTCCGAGCAACGCGGCGTCGCCCTCGTAGCCGCGGAAGACCGCGTCGGGCAGGTCGAGGAAGACGATCGACGCCTCGGCGAAGTAGGCGAAGCGCTCGTCCTCGATCCGGCGCCGGGCCATGATCTCGCCGCCTGCGGCGGCCTCCATGACCTCGTCGGTGTACACCGCGCCCTGCGTCGGGACGGCGTCGATGACCGCCTGGCCGGCGAGCGACTCGTTCCGGATGCTGGCCCGGCGATACCACGACGAGCGCTGCCAGAACCGCTTCGCAGCGGCGTCGGCCTCCGCCTGCGTCGCCTCCAGCCGATCGCTCCGCGCGGCCCACGGCGGTGGCGCGCCGGAGTCGTCGTAGACCGGCCAGTCGTTGCGGATGTTCGACCGGTTGAAGGCCTCCGTCACGGGCCACATCGCCTTCGTCCCGAACCCGAGCGCCTCGCGCTGGTACGCCGTCAGCGCGCCGTTCGATCCCGCTCCGGAAAAGACCGTAAGGATCGTGACGTTCTGGCCGAGCTCGCGGAGGCCGGCAATGAGGCCCCCGCAGGAGAGCGCCACGTCGTCGGGGTGGGGCGCGACAAAGACGTGGGTCATCGCGGCGGAGTATAGCCAGCGAACCGCCGACTCAGCCGGGGTACCCGCCCTCGCCGACGAGCGGGACGAAGACGACCGGGCCGTCCGAGCGCTGGGTCCACTCGCCGCCGTGGCGCTCGACGACGAGCAGGTCCTGGTGGTCGCGCGGCCCGACGGGGATCACCATCCGCCCGCCGTCCTTGAGCTGGTCGAGCAGCGGCGCCGGCACGCGTGGCGCGGCCGCCGTGACGATGATTCCGTCGTACGGTCCGCCGGCGGCGTCGCCGCCGCTCCCGTCGCCGAGCCTGACGTCGACGGCCTCACCGAACCCGAGGGCCTCGAGCGTCCATCGAGCGTGCGCCGCCAGCTCGGGCTGGCGCTCGTAGCTCACGACGCTCGCGCCCAGGCGCGCGAGGACCGCCGCCTGATACCCGGAACCCGTGCCGATCTCGAGGATCCGGTCGCCGGGCTTCGGCCGGAGCAGCTCGGTC
>DATBKB010000096.1:0-21096 GCA_036556145.1 Candidatus Limnocylindrales bacterium
CTAGCTGCTCGGACCGAGGAGCAGCGAGAGCCAGGACTCGAGCGGCGTCTGCGGAACCGTTACGGCACCGAGGCGGACCGCCGCGGAGCCCGGGGCGTTCGCCGGAAGCACCGGCCGTTGCGCCAGCGTGAACGGCACGTCGCGCGCGCCGCCCAGGCCGTAGCCATGGGCCTGGATGACGATGTACGACCGGCCCTGGATGAGGTCGAGCTCGGATTCGAGGGCGGCGGCATGCGCCGCGAGAGCCGCGTTCTCCTCGGCGAGGCGGTCGTGGCGGGATGAGGCCGCGGTCGCCTCACCGACCTGGCGGGCGAACGAGATCACGATCCACGCCGCGACGAGCGCGGCGCCGAGGAACGCGAGCCGCCGGCGGGTGACACCGAAGACCGGGAGGGCGGACAGGTCGGGCAGGCCGGCGCCCGTGGACTCGCCCGGGTCGGCGGGGTCGGCGGAGCCGGGGGCGGTGCTTCGGGGGCTCATGGCCCGGCGAGGGTAGCTGCGCGCAGCTGACGTGTCAACGCGACCGGAGCGGATTCGTGACAGCCGAGCTGTCACAACGCGCGGGAATCGTCCTGCTAGACTCCCGGGTATTTCGATCATCCGTTCGAATTGGAGCACCGATGCGGACGTACGCCCCCGCCACCCCGGACACCGTCCTGCGCCGCCTGCTCGAGGAGCCGTCTCTCGCGCGCGGCGTCGTCCACCACGAGACCGTGCCTGCGGCGGAGGCGCGCTACGGCGACTGGCCGGACTGGCTCGCCCCGGGCGTCCTGGGGGGCCTCAAGGCCCGCGGGATCGAGCGGCCGTACACGCATCAGGCAGAGGCCATCGAGGCCGTCCGCGCCGGCGAGGACATCGTCGTCGTCACGCCGACGGCGTCGGGCAAGAGCCTCTGCTATGCGGTCCCGATCCTCCAGGCGATCGCCGAGGACCCGGCCGCGCGCGCGCTGTGCCTCTTTCCGACGAAGGCGCTCGCCCAGGACCAGGTGGCGGAGCTGGCCACCCTCGTGCGCGAGTCCGGCCTCGAGGCCGCAACCGCGGCGTACGACGGCGACACGCCGGCGCCGATCCGCTCGGTCATCCGCAAGGCCGGCCAGATCGTGGCGACCAACCCGGACATGCTCCACTCCGCGATCCTTCCCCATCACACGAAATGGTTCCAGCTGTTCGAGCAGTTGCGGATCATCGTCGTCGACGAGCTGCACACGTACCGCGGCGTCTTCGGCAGCCACGTCGCGAACGTCCTGCGCCGGCTCCTGCGCCTCTGCGAGCACTACGGCTCGCGGCCGGTCATCGTCTGCTGCTCGGCGACGATCGGGAACCCGTCGGAGCTTGCGGCGACGCTCACCGGCCGGCCGGCGCGCCTCGTCGACCGCAATGGCGCACCGTCCGGCGAGCGGCACGTCCTCCTCGTCGATCCGCCGATCCAGGATGCGGCGACCGGCTCGCGTGGCTCGGCGCTGACGCTCGCCCAGCGCTGGGCGCTGCCGTTCCTCCGCGCCGGCCGGCAGACGGTCGTCTTCGGGAAGACCCGCGTCGCGGTCGAGATCATGCTGTCGAACCTGCGCGAGGCGTTGCGCGTCGACCTCGGGCCACGCTCTCGGCTACGCGGCTATCGCGGCGGCTACCTGCCGACCGAGCGCCGCGCGATCGAGAAGGGGCTGCGCGAGGGCGAGGTCCTCGGCGTCGTTGCGACGAACGCGCTCGAGCTCGGCGTCGACATCGGCCGGCTCGACGTCTCGATCATGGCCGGCTACCCCGGCTCGGTTGCCGGCACCTGGCAGCAGATCGGCCGCGCCGGCCGGCGCGGCGGCGTCAGCGTCGCGGTCCTCGTCGCCGCGCCGGTCCCCGTCGACCGCTACGTCATCCACCACCCGGAGTTCCTGTTCGGCGGCTCGCCGGAGGAGGCGCGGCTCGATCCCGACAACCTCCACGTGCTGATCGCCCACCTCCGCTGCGCGACGTTCGAGATGCCGTTCGAGCCGGGGCAGGTCTTCGGGCCCGGACCGGCCGACGAGCTGCTGCGGTTCATCGCGGAGTCCGGCCACATCCGCGAGGCGGACGACGGGCGCTGGTACTGGAGCTCGGAGAACTTCCCGGCATCGGAGGTCTCGCTCCGCACCGGCGCCCCGGAGAAC
Source organism: Candidatus Limnocylindrales bacterium (assembly GCA_036556145.1). Taxonomy (GTDB): domain Bacteria; phylum Chloroflexota; class Limnocylindria; order Limnocylindrales; family CSP1-4; genus JACDAV01. Next base: position 2,139 of record DATBKB010000096.1, read on the forward strand.
GTCGTGATCATCGACACGACGCCGGACCGTCCGCGGGTGCTCGGCGAGGTCGACCTGTTCGCCGCCCAGGTCCTCGTCCACGAGCGCGCGATCTACATGCACGAGTCGCTCCAGTACTACGTCGACCGCCTCGACTGGAGCGAGAAGAAGGCCTACGTCCACCGCGTCGACGTCGATCACTACACGTACGCGAACCGGGCGGTGACGCTCAAGCCGATCGACGTCTTCGCCGAGGCGCCGGCGACCGGCGGGCGGCGGATCCACGGCGAGGTCATGGTGGCGAGCCTCGTCACGCTGTTCAAGAAGCTGAAGTTCGGGACCGACGAGAACGTCGGCTGGGGACCGATCGACCTGCCCGAGCTCGAGCTCCAGACGACGGCCTACTGGCTGACCGCGGAGTCCGCCGCCACGGGCTGGCGGCGTGTCGATCTCGACGTGGCGCTGCTCGGCGCCGGACGGGCGATCCAGGCGGTGGCCGCAGTCCTCCTGATGGTCGACCCGCGCGACCTCGGGCTCGTGTCGCAGGTCCGCTCGCCGCACCAGGAAGCGCCGACGATCTACTTGTACGAGGCCGTGCCCGGCGGCGTCGGCCTCGCGCCGAGGCTGTGGGCCCGCCACGACGAGCTGGTCGCGGGCGCCGCGGAGCTCATCGCCAGCTGCACGTGCGACGCGGGCTGTCCCGCCTGCACCGGTCCGCGCCTCGAGCCCGACGTCGACGGCAAGGCACTCGCGCTGCGGCTGCTCGCGGCCCTCGGCGCGCGAGGAGCCATTGCGAGCGTGGACGCCGCGGAAGGCGTTGGGGCCGCCTGACGATGGCGGGCGCGGTCAGCCTCGAGCGTCGCTTCGCGAATTTCCGGACGAGCCTTGCCCGGGCCGAACTGGGGCCGGCCGACGGGGCGCTCGAGCCGGCGCGCCGGCAACCCCGGCCCGACCACGCCGAGCGGCTCGCCGCGGCGCTCGGCGGCGAAGTCGTCCGCACGCCGCGGGGCATGTATGTCCGCGTCGAGGCCTCGTCGATCGCGCTGCCGCTCGACCGCGACCGCCTCGCGCGACTGCCGGGACAACCCGCCGCCGGCGTGCCACTCGTCTGCCTCGACACGGAGACGACGGGACTCGGGAGCGCGGTCGGGACGTACGCCTTCCTCGTCGGGCTCGGCTGGTGGGAACGCGATCGGTTCCGGACGATCCAGCTGCTCCTCCCCGACCAACCCGACGAGCCCGCGCTGCTGGGCGAGGTCGCGGCGCGGATCCCGCGGGACGGCTGGCTCGTGACCTACAACGGCCGCGGGTTCGACTGGCCGCTGCTCGTCACGCGATTCCGGATGGCACGGCACGGGCCGCCGGTCCATGCCGGCCACCTCGACCTGCTCTCGCTCGTCCGACGCATCTTTCGACATCGGCTCGCCGACGCGCGGCTCCAGACCGTCGAGACCGAGCTCCTCGGCGTCCGGCGGCACGGCGACGTGGAGGGTTGGGAGATCCCCGGCCGCTACCTCGACTTCCTGCGCGGCGGGCCGACGTCGCCGCTCGTCGAGGTCGCCCGCCACAACGCCGAGGACGTCGTCTCGCTGGCGCGGCTGCTCGGCCACGTCGAGTCGCGCTACGGCGGCGCGACGGAGTGGCGCGCGGCGCCGCCGGGCGACCTCGCCGGGCTCGCAGCCGCGTTCGGCCGCGAGCAGCGGCATGACGAGGCGCTCGCCTGCCTCGACGCCGCGCTCGAGGCTCCGCCGATCCCGACGGCAAGCGACGCACGAACGCCGCGGCTCGCCTGGACGGCCCTGCTGACGACTCGCGCCGATGCCGGCGTCGGCTTCGCGCGGACGCCGGGGCCGGACGCGGACCCGTCGGCACCGGCCGTGCGTCCGTACGCGCTCGAGCGGAGCCGGCTGCTGAGCGATCGGGCGCGACTCCTGCGGCGCGTGGGCCGCGCCGACGACGCGTTCGACGCGTGGCGCGACCTCGCGATCGGTGGTGGACCGCTCGCGGCGACGGCGTGGGTCGAGGTCGCGAAGCACCTCGAGCACCGGCGCCGGGACCCTTCCGGCGCGCTCGCGGCGACGCGCTCGGCGCAGGCCCTCGTCGAGCGGTCACGCGCTCTGGGCCGCCCCCTCCCCCGCCTCGAACGGGAGCTCGCGATCCGCGCCGGCAGACTCGTCCGGCGCGTCCAGCGCTCGCGCCGCGATCAGCCGCGGCCGCTCGCGGTGTCGCGAACCGCTGCGCCCGCGGTGCCGGCGGCGTGACCGGCCGCTGCCGCGGCGGCCGCCAGGCCTTCGGCCATCCGCTGCCGGACCGCGGCACGCTCCGGGACGCCGAGGAGACCGGGGCCCTCGAGGACGAGTGACGCGGCCGCGGCCGCGAGCAGCAGGTCGAAGCCCTGTCCGATTCGGCCGCCGATCAGCCGCGGCTCGACTCGCCCCGCGGCGAGCGCGGCGAGGAACACGTCGCCTGCGCCCGTCGGGTCGACGATCCCGTGGCTGCGGACGGCCGGGTAGTGGCGGAGGTGGAGAGCGCCATCGGGCTCGACGCCGTCGACGACGATGCCGCCCTGGTCGCCCTGCGTGAGGACGAGCGTCGCCCGCCGCACCGCGGTCCGGCGGCGGAGGCACGCGTAGAGCTCGGCCAGCGGAACCGCGCGGTCCACATCGTCGCGACTGATGCCGACGATGTCGGCGCGGAGCAGGATGTCGTTCGGCTCGGGTCGGACGTGCCGGACGGGCTCGCCGACGACGAGCTCGCGGATCAGGCCCTGCCACCCGACGGCGACGGTCGCCTCGCGCGACGGCGCCTCGGCCCATGCCGGCGGCAGCTCGTTCGCGACCGGCGCGAGGATCCAGCCCGGCGCGCCGAGCCAGGGCTCCGGGACGGCGCCGACCCGGATTGGATCGGACCGCTCGCGGCACAGCTGGAGCCGGCCCTCCGGTTGCTCGATGTTGACGAACACCGGCCCGCGCTCGAGCGGCACGACCTGCACCTCGACACCCGCGTCACGGAGGAGGTCGAGCTCCGACGCGGTCGAGGCGAGCCGATCGGCGCCGACGATCGCCCCGACGCGCAGTCCGAGTCGGGCGGTCGTCAGGGCGCTGTACGAGACGCCGCCGCCCAGCCGCCAGCCGCGCGGATCGTCCGCCGCGATGTCGCGCGAGGCCGCCCCGACGACGACGAGGTCGACCCGGGATCGCGACGTATACTCGCCGTCCAATTCGATCCAGCCTCCCGGCGGAGCGCGGTTTCAGGGGGAGCGCGGTGCACTTCTACGAGCTCCACGAGGGCGACAACGAGGTCTACTCCGACCTCCTCCTCGCCCACGAAGCGGAGTACGAACCCGAGGAGTTCTTCGAGCTGGTCCAGGCGATCCGGCGCCGGGTCCAGGACAGCTTCGAGCACGATACGCTCATCGAGGCGATTGCGGCCGAGCTCGAACGGGAGCACGACTTCATCGCGATCACCGACGACCGGCTCGAAGCCGCGGTCAACGTCTCGACGCGGGAGGACGACAACTTCCTGGCCCGCATCGAGCTCGACGATGACGAGGACGACGACGACGTCGACGACGAGGACGACGACGAGCTCGACCGCGACGCCGACTACGTGACGATCACCGCCGAATTCGATCCGGACGCGCCGCGCCGCCCGAACTAGCGGCGACGAGCAAGCGGCGCGGGCCGCAGCTCAGCGGCTGAAGAGGATCTCCATCACGTCGCCGTCGCGGACGCGGTAGGTCTTCCCCTCCGAGCGGAGCCGGCCGGCCTTGCGTGCCTCCGCCATCGAGCCCAGCTCGAGCAGGTCGTCGTAGGCCACGGTCTCCGCGCGAATGAAGCCTCTCGCGAGATCGGTGTGGATGGCGCCTGCCGCGTCGACGGCCGTGGACCCGTCGCGGACCGGCCACGCGCGGACCTCGTCCGGCCCGGCGGTGAGGAACGAGATCAGGCCGAGCAGGCGGTAGCTCAGGCCGATGACGCGATCGAGGCTCGACTCGGTCAGGCCCAGCTCCGCCATGAACGCGCCTGACTCGTCCGGGTCGAGCTCGCCGAGCTCCATTTCGATCTTCGCGGACAGCGCGTCGACGAGCGTGCGCTCGTGGGCGTACCCGGACGTGATCCGCTCGACGATCTGGCTCGCCCGCGGCAGGTCGGATTCTCCGACGTTGAGCAAGACGAGGACCGGCTTCTGGGTGAGGAACCGGAAGCCGCGAATCGCCTTCTCCTCGTCGGCTCCGAGATCGAGGTCGCGGATCGGGCGGCCGGCTTCGAGTGTCTCCTTGAGCCGGCGCAGGACGGCGGCCTCGCGATCGTTCGCCTCGCGCTCCGCCTGCGTGCCATGGTGGCCGCTGGTGGCCAATCGCTCGAGGCGCCGATCGACGAGGGCCAGGTCTGCCAGCGCGAACTCGAGGTCGAGCTGCTCGAGGTCGCGCTTCGCATCGACCGAGCCGGACGGATGCGGGAACGCCGGATCCTCGAACGCGCGGACGACGTGGATGAGCGCGTCGGCCTCGCGCAGGCGGGCGAGGTGCTCGGCGGGCAGCTCCTCGGTCCCGATCCGGCCCTCCGACGACGCCGGCGGCGCGGGCAGGTCGACGTACGTGACGTCGGCCTGGACGATCTTCTTCGGCTTGAAGATCTCGGCGAGGCGACTGAGCCGGTCGTCCGGCACCTTGACCACGCCGACGTGCAGCTCGAGGCCGCCGTAGCCGCCCGTCTGGACGTGGCCGCGGGTCAGCGTGTTGAACACCGTGGTCTTGCCGGCCCCGGCAAGCCCGACGATTGCGATCTGCATCGGCCGAAGGGTACCCGGCGCGCGCCGCCGGCATGCCCGGGCCCGCGGGAGTCAGTACCCGGCGTTCGGGTCGACGACGTTGAGGAGCGGCTTGCCCGCTGCGAACCGGCGCAGGTTGTCGCAGAAGAGGTCGACGCTGCGGTCGAGGACGCGGCCGCTCGACCATGACGTGTGCGGCGTGACGATGACGTTCGACAGCCGGTAGAACGGTGAGTCCTGCGGCAGCGGCTCCTCGGTGAACGTGTCGAGGATCGCGCCACCCATCGGCCCGGTCTCGAGGGCACGTAGGAGCGCCCGCTCGTCGATGAGCCGGCCGCGCGCAACGTTGATGAGCCACGACCCCGCTTTCATGGCCGCGAGCGCTCGCTCGTCGATCATGCCCTCGGTGTCGGGCGTCAGCGGCGCGGCCAGGACGACGAAGTCCGACTCGCGCAGCAGCTCCGGCAGGCCGTCCGGCGCGAGGAGGCGATCGATGCGGACGTTGCCGCCGCCCTCGTCTTCCCCGCGCGACGCCGACGCGCCGGCCTCCGTGCGTCGCCGGGTCGCCACGATCCGGCAGCCGAACGCCGAGGCGAGCGATGCGACCTCGCGGCCGATCGACCCGAGCCCGACGATCCCGACCGTCACGTCTCGCAGCTCCGAGCCCTCGAGCGGCTGCCACGTCCGCTCCCGCTGGAGCTCCATGAGCTGCGGCAGGTTGCGGCTGACCGCGAGGATCATCATCAGGACGTACTCGGCGATCGGCCGGCTGAAGACGCCGCGCGCGTTCGTGATGACGACCCCGCGCGCCCGGCCCGCCGGCGTGAGCGCCCGTTCGACGCCGGCCGTGGCGCTGTGAACCCAGCTGAGGCGGGGCGCACGCGCGAGCAGCCGGTCGAACGCGTCGGCGGCGAGCCAGCCGCGAAGGAGCACCTCGATGTCCTCGAGCGGGCCGTCGGCGAGACCTTCGGTCGAGATCGTCACGATCCGCGCGCCGGGTGCCGCCTCGCGAATTCGCTCGAGGTCGCGCGCCCGGTAGCGAGCCGCGAGGATCGGGCTCAGCGCGATCGCCGTCGGTGCCCCGCCCGGACCGCTTCCCGGCCCGGGCGCCTGGCGCGGCTCGACGGCTCCCTGCGTCACGGCGTCGCGGCCGCTCCCGGCATGACCCGCTCGAGCCAGCGCTGCGGCTCGTCCACCTCGCCGGGTCGCGGCAGGGTCTCCGGGCCCTCCCACAGCCGCCGCAGGGCCGCCGGGCCGCGCGCCTCGGCGAGCGCCCGGACGAACTTCTCGCCCTTCTTGTACTGCTCGAGCTTGAGGTCCATGCCGGTGACGCGCAGGATCGCGCGCTCGAAGGGCGTCCGGCGTTCCCGTCGCTCGTGGAACCGGGCGCTGATCGTCTCGACGTCGGGCACGAGGTCGCGGCCGACCTCGTCCATGACGTAGTCGGAGAACCCCTCGAGCAGGCTCATGACGGCCTGGGTCTCGCGGAACAGCGCGCGCTGCTCGTCGCTCATGAGCCGCTCCATCCAGTGCTCACCGGCGGCCTCGCCGCGCAGCGACCGGCCGATCGCCCGCAGCGCGTCGCGCCCCAACGACGCCGCGCCGCGGCTGAACAGCTCGAGCTGGCGCTCGAGTCGCCGGGCGATGTAGGGGCGAAGCCAGGGATGGGCCTCGAACTCGAACGCGTGCGTCGTCTCGTGGAGGGCGATCCACGTGCGGAACGGGGCGAGCGGGACGTTGAGCGCTTGGGCGGTCTGGCGGATGTTCTCCTCGACGAACAGCAGCCGGCCGGGCGTCGCCTCGGCGGAGAGCAGCGCGAGGTCGTACTGGCCGAGGACCTTCTGGCCCATGAACCCGAGCAGGAACCCGAGCTGGCGCGTGGTCACGTAGCGGTTGGCGATCGCCATCGCCGCCTTGCCGAAGCCCGATCCGACCGGCACGACCTGGTCGAGCAGCTCGCCCTCGATGTGGCCGATGAGCGACGCGAACGTCTGGACGTTGGCGTGGACCCAGGCGGCACGATCGACGACGCCCGACCGCTCGACGACGCCGGGCAGCTGCGTCTCGAGCGCCGCCGAGAGGCGGGGCACGATGCGGTCCATCGCCCGGGCGTAGGCCGGCTCGACCGCCCTGAGCTCCTCCGCCGTCAGTGCGCCGGGCGCGCGGCGGAGCCGGGAGACGGCGATCCGCTCCGCCTCGGGCCAGTCGACGAGGCCCTTGCGGGCATGGCGCTCGGCGTGCCGGCCGAGGAGCGTCGCCGCCGCGCCGAGCGCGGATCCGACGACGAACCCGACCTGCCAGGCGCGGTCGTCGCGCCAGCGGGGACCGCGGCGGGCCTGCCGCGCGGTGCTCATCGAACCACCGCCTGGAGCTCGACGCCCGCGACCTCCGGGAACGACGCTCCGAAGAGCCGTCCCGCGAGACCTGCAAAGGCCGACACATCGCCGGTCGTAAGCTGGACATGGTTCGCGGCACTCCCCGAGGGCGCGGCGAGGCCGTTGACCTCGAGCAGCTCGGCCAGCGCCGAGGCGGTCGCCGTCGCCGAGTCGACGATGGCCACGCCGTCACCGGCGACGCCGGCGATGACCGGGCGCAGCAACGGGTAGTGCGTGCAGCCGAGCAGCAGCGTGTCGACCTTGGCCGACGCGGGCAGCGGGAAGATGAACTCCCCATCGGCGTCGCGCGAGCCGAGCAACGGGGCGAGCGATTCCGCGACCGTCGCCTCGACGGCCGGACCGGAGAGGTCGCCGGCCTCGACCATCGGGACGAAGGCGGGCGTGGCGTGCTCGTACACCTCGATGGCCGGATTCTCCTCCTTGATCGCCCAGAAGTAGGCCCGCGACCGGACCGTCGCCGGCGTCGCGATGACGCCGACCCGCCGGTTGCGGCTGGCGAGCGCCGCGGCCGCGGCCCCCGGCCGGATGACGCCGAGGATCGGGAGGTCGTGACGGCGGCGGAGGTCGGGCAGGGCGACCGCGGTCGAGGTGTTGCAGGCGATGACGACCGCCTTGACGTCCCGCTCGACGAGGGCATCGACGGACTCGCCCGAGAACTGCCGGACCTCCTCGTCGGGGCGCGTCCCGTACGGTGCCCGTGCGTTGTCGCCGAGGTAGACGGTCGATTCGCCGGGCAGGCGGCGCAGGATCTCGCGCAGGACGGTCAGTCCGCCGACTCCGGAGTCGAAGACGCCGATCGGTCGAGGGTCGGGCATGCCCCGACCTTAGCGCCTCGCGCCGACTGGCGTTCGCGCCGCCCCGAACAGCTCGACCGCCACGCGGACCACGTCCTGGCTGATCTGGGCCTTGGGATTGGCGAGCACGAACGGCACGCCGTCATTGTTGGCCTGCACGACGAGCTTGCCGTCCGACACGACGCTGTGCTCCGGCACGCGGCCGATCGCCTTCGCCAGCTCCTGCGGGCTGATGCCGCCCGGCGAGTCGGCGCGGTTGACGAGGTAGTGCACCTTCGACGGTGCGTACCCGATCGTCCGGAACGTATCGGCGACGGCGATCGTGTTGTGGATCGTCGTCGAGTCGTAGGTCACGATCTCGATGATCGTGTCGCTCGCGTCGAGGAACGCGAGGTTGATGTCGTTGATGGCCGAGCTCATGTCGATGACGATCGCCTGGTAGACGCGCCGCAGCAGCGACAGGACCTTGTCGATGTCGCGGTTCGTCACCATCTCGGACATTTCGATCCGCGGCGGGGCGAGGAGGATGTCGATCCCCGACGGGTCGCGCCAGACGACGTCCTGGAGGTCGGACTCGGCGATCCGGTCGGTCGGCAGGTCGAGGATCGACGGCGAGTCGACCGGGACCTTGAGGAGCGAGCGCAGGTCGCCGAACTGCAGGCTGCCGTCGATGAGGACGGTGCGCTGGTCCTGCTGGTGGATCGCGCAGGCAAGGTTGAACGCGATCGTCGTCTTGCCGACGCCGCCCTTCGGCGCGAAGACCGAGATGACCTTCGAGTTCGCGATCGCGCTCGTTGCGATGAACTCGCGACGGACCTGGTTGACGCGGGTGAGGAGGTCGTAGCCGGAGAACGGCATGGACAGAACGCCGTGGATCCCTCGCTCGGCCGACGCCTCGACGGGGTGCTGGGGGACCGTCAGGACGATGACCGGGACGCCGAGGCCCGCGGCGCGGATCTGCTCGACGAGCGGCATGCCCTTGATCCGGCCCTGGAGCAGTGCGTCGACGACGACGATGTCCGGCCGCAGCTGGCTCATCTGGGCGATGACGCGCGACCCGTCCGTCAGGACGTCGAGCAACTTGATCTGGGCCTGCGAAGTCAGCAGGCCGCGGATGTACTGCGCCACCTGCGGGACGTCCTCGACGAGGAGCAGGCGGGTCTGATCGCTCCCAGGCATCGGGGCGGACTATAGCAACGCCAACTAGTACTACGGGACCGCCCAAAAGTAAGGCCCAGCCTCGGCTGCCCTGCCGCTCCGGGCTAGCGGCGGACCGCGACGAGGACGGCGCGCTCGCTCGTGGGACCGAGCGGCTCCAGGTCGTAGCCGCCCGCGAGCTGCTCGACCTCGAGGCCGGCATCGCTCGCGAGCCCCCGCAGCTCGTCCGCCGACACGAGGCGCAGACGCTCGACCTTCAGCCACCGTGCGGCGGGCCGGCCGGGCTCTCCCTCCTCGTAGATCGTCGTGAGCGTCACGCCCTGGGTCGCCGGGTCATGGTGAGCGGAGGCGATCTTCGTGACGCCGAGACCGGTCTCGGGATCCCGACGCCCGTACTCGAGGACGAGCCGGCCGTCGAACCGCGCAAGGTCCTCGGCGCCGGGCTGCCAGACGTCGACGACCGCGAGGCCCCCGGGTCCGAGGTGGGCGGCCATCGTCCGCAGCGCTCCGAGCTGCGCGTCCCGGCTGCCGAGCGCGAGCATCGTGTTGAGGGGCAGGAAGGCGAGCTGGAACGACCCGGCCTCCGGCAGTTCCGCGTCGACGAGATCCGTTTCGACGAGCCTCAGCCGATCGCCGCCGACGCCGGCGGCCTTCGCCGCGCGACGCGCCCGGTCGAGCATCGCCCCGTCGTGGTCGACGCCGACGACCCGATGACCGGCCCGGGCCAACGGGACGGCCAACCGCCCGGTGCCGACCCCGAGCTCGAGGATCGGGTCGCCGGTCCGTGCCGCGAGGGCGCGATAGAGATCGAGGTCGCCCGGGTCGTCGACGAGGTCGAGGTCGTAGAGGCGGGCGAGGGCCCCGGCCTCGGACGCCGACCGGCCAGCGCCGCCGCCCGTCTCAGCCCCCGGGTCGCTCGAGTCGAACGGAGCGACCCGACGCCTTCTTCGCCGCCAGCGATCCGATCGCCTCGAGGACCGCGCGATTCGCGGCCATCGCCGTCGTCTCGGCATGGTCGTACGGCGGGCTCACCTCGACGACGTCCATCGCCGCGAGCTCGACCGCGCCGACGACTTGCCGGATCGCGCGCAGCACCTCGCGCGTGAGCATCCCGCCCGGCTCCGGGGTGCCCGTGCCCGGCGCCATGCCCGGATCGACGACGTCGATGTCGAGGCTCAGGTAGATCGCGTCGGCGCCCTCGAGCGCCTCGCCGATCGCATCGGCGATGACCGCCTCCGCGCCGCGCTCCTCGATCTCGCGCATGAAGTGCCAGCGCATCCCCTGGGCCTGCATCCACCGGAACACGTCGACGGGCGGCCAGTACCCGCGCAGCCCCACCTGGACGAAGTTGCGACCGCGGACGGCACCCGACTCGATCAGTCGCCGCATCGGCGTCCCGTGGCCCGCGAGCTGGCCCCAATCCTCGGGCGCTGTGTCAGCGTGGGCATCGAAGTGGACGATGCCGATGCTGCCCGGACGGCGCGCCTCGGCGACCGCCGACGCGGATGGCCACGTGATCGAGTGATCGCCGCCGAGGACGATCGGGATCGCGCCGGTGGCGGCAACCTCGCCAACCTTGCGGTAGATCATCGCGTGGCCGCGCTCGAGGAACGCCGGCACGACGTTCGCGTCACCGGCATCGACGACGGTCAGGACCTCGAACGGCTGCAGCTCACCCGGGTGCTGGAGCGAGTGGAGCGAGCCCGTCGCGTAATTCGCCTCGCGGATCGCACGCGGCCCGAATCGCGCGCCGGGCCGGTGCGACACGGCGTCGTCGAACGGCGCCCCGACGATCGCGACGTCCGCGCCGCGGCGGCGGATCTCGGCCGGATCGGTGACCCAGGGCAGCTTCTGGAACGACGACGGCCCGACGTAGATCGGCAGGTCGAAGTCGCTGTACGTCTCGTACTCGCGGTCCCAGCCGTGAAGCGAGCCGAAGCCGCCCGGCGGCATGGGATCGTGGGGGCGCTCAGCCACGTCGGGATCTCCCGGGGCGCCGCCGGTTCGAATCCAATCGTCCAGCGGGGCGCGCCGCGAACGATCCTAGCCGCTGCGCGAGGTGTTGTCGCGGAACTCCTTCCACGCCGCTTCGACGAGCTTCGGATCCTGGAACAGCTCCCAGGCCACCTGGGCGATGAGCGTGGCCGCGAGGAGCGTCGTCTCGTCGGCCCGCGGCGTGGCCGCCGCGTCGCGAAAGCGGGTCGAGTGGCCGGGCGTCCCCTCCGGGGTGATTGCCATGTCGGGGTGGATCGTCGGGCATACCCAGCTGACGTTGCCCATGTCGGTGCTGCCCGACGACGGGTCCGGGCCCTGGTCGGCGATGCCGTAGGCCGCGGCATTCGCGAGCCAGCGGGCCTCGAGCGTCCGGTTCGGATTCATCGCCGTGGCGCCGCCGGAGAACACGACCTCGACCGACGTCCCGGTCGCGAGCGCGGCGCCCTCGGCGAGGCCACGGAAGCGCTCGCGCATCTCCTCGTAGTAGGGCTGTGATGCGCTGCGGAGCATGAACCAGGCGGCCGCCCGGTCGGGGATGATGTTCGCGGCCGTGCCGCCCTCGGTGACGATGCCGTGGACTCGCGCGTGCGTCTCGAGCTGCTGCCGCCACAACCCGACGGACGTGAAGAGGAGGATCAGCGCGTCCAGCGCGTTGCGACCCTTCCACGGGTCGGCGGCCGCGTGCGCCTGGAGACCGGTGAACGTCACGTTGACGTCCTCGGACGCCAGCGGCTGGCTCTCCACGTGGTTGCGGTCGCACGGGTGGTAGAGCAGCGCCGCATCGAGGCCGTCGAACAGGCCGTCGTCGATCATCACCTGCTTGCCGCTGCCGCGCTCCTCGGCCGGCGTGCCAAGGAAGACGATCTCCCCGGCGATCTCGTCGGCGAGCGATGCGAGCGCGATCGCCGAGCCCACGCCCTGCGCCGCCATCGTGTTGTGGCCGCACCCGTGGCCGAGACCAGGCAGCGCGTCGTACTCGGCGAGGATGCCGATTCGCGGGCCCGTCCCGCGACCGCCACGGCGGACGGCGCGGATCGCGGTCTTCAGGCTGCCCGCCGGATGCTCGACCTCGTAGCCGTGCTTCCTGAGCACGTCGGCGATCCACGCCGACGCCTGGTGCTCCTCGAACGCCGGCTCCGGATTGGCGTGGATCCGATGCGAGAGCTCGAGGATGGCGTCGCGATTGGCCTCGACGGCCTCGGCCAGGCGGCGCTTGCCGTCGGCGTGCGGCTGCGCTGGGGCCGCGGCGGTGAGTGACGTCGGCTTTGTCGGCAACGGTGCCTCCGAGATCAGCGTTGGACGGAGAGCGTCGCCTCGGCAACGAGCACCATGGCGACGATGAAGAGGGCGATCGCGGGCTCGAACAGCCCCTGGAGTCGAAGGACGACGAGAACAGCCACGACGACCGAAACCCACGCTCCCCGGCGGATCGCCCGCAGCCAATCGCCACGGTACGCGATCCGCCGATGTCTCGCGAACGACGAGAGCCAGAACAGCGGCACCGCCGTGAGCCCGACCGCGAGGCCGATGAGGAGGGCGCCGACGAAGCCGGCGCCCGAGTCGACGCGCGGGTCGCGCGTCGTGAGGACGAGCCCGACGAGAGCCCAGACGATCGCGGCTGAACCGAGAACTGCGATGTTCGCGAACCGATCGCGCGCCTCCATCGAGGCGGAGTCTACGAGGCCGGCGCGGGCTCCCCGAGCACGGACCGCACGACGTCGCGCAGGTCGGATGCCGTGAACGGCTTGATGAGGACGGCGGCGACGAACGGGCGGGCCCGAGCCCGATCGGCCGACTCGACGTCCGACGTCATCAAGACGATCCGAACCCCCGGCCGATCGACGGTAAGTCTCGTCGCGAGCTCGACCCCGCTCATGCCCGGCATGTCGAGGTCCGTGACGACCAGACCGGGCGTCGCCGACTCGCCGTAGATCGCGCGAAGCGCCTCGCGGCCGCCGGCCGCCGTCGTGACGGCGTAACCTGCCGACCGGAGCACCGACTGGACGAGGTGCCGAACGGCCGGCTCGTCGTCGACGACGAGCACCCCTCGGCCGCCCGGCCCCCGCGTTTCCCGCTCGGGCGCGGCGAGACCGTCCGGTGCGGCCGGTCCGGTCTCCCCCATCGCTTGCCCTCCGTGCCCAGAGAGGTTCGACCCGTCACCCGAGCGGGCATGTCCGAGCGTGCGCTTGTCGTTGGTGACTGCCAACTCGGGCATATGCCCTATTCGTCCGGACGAAGATGCGCCTCGAGCTCGCTCAACGATCGGATCTCGACGTCGGGCACGACGTCGTCGTCGCGCTCGCTCGACGGCAGCGGCGAATCGGCGGGACGCGCGTCGAGGAACGCGGCACGCCAGCCCGCGCGCTTCGCCCCGACGACGTCCGCGGCCCAGTCGTCACCGACGTGCAGCGCGCGGTCCGCGGACGGCCCACCGACCGCCTCGAGCGCCGCGGCAAAGATCGCCGGGTGCGGCTTGATGATGCCGGCGCGTTGCGAGACGACGATCGCGCGCAGGTGCCGATCCCAACCGTGGGCCGCGGCGAATCGATCGACGGTCACCGCGAGCGGCCAGTTCGACAGGATCGCCAGCACGTGCCGGCGGGCGAGTCGCTCGAGCAGCGGCTCGACGGCCGCGGGAGCGGGCATGAGCTCGACGAACGCGGCGCTGTACGTCTCGACCGCCCACTCGATCTCCGCCGGCGCGGAGTGCCGCGCGGCAACTTCCTGGTCCCACTCGACATCGGCCGGCGGCGCCGACAGGCCGCGGAGTCGGGCGAGCACGCGGACGAACCGGTCGGCGAGATCGACCTCCCGAAAGCGCGGCACCTCCGCGCGGAACTGCCGCTCGCGCTCCTCCGCCCAGATCGTCAGGAACTGCTGCGTCGGGAAGGGGCCGAGGCGCTCCCCCACCCGCTCGCCGGTGCGCTCGACCACGCGCCGCAGCCCGGCCCGGTCGACGGGCACGAGCGTGTTGCCGAAGTCGAAGGTGATCGCGTCGACTACGTCGCGACGCTCGATGGGCAGACCTCCCGGAACGGGCAGTACGAGCAAGACAGCGCATCGGGCTTCGGGGCGTAGTCGCGGGCCCGCATGCCGGCGGCCGCCATTCGGATCCGCGCCCGCGCCTTCTCGAGCCGCTTGCGATCGACCTCGGCCCGGCCGACGAGCCCCGACTCGAGGAAGTGGAGCTGCACCGCGTCCGGCAGCCGGCCGGTCTGGGCCTCGTACGCCATCGCGTAGATCTGGAGCTGGAGCGAGTCGCGGGCTCGCTGCCGGGCCCGCGCAGGATCCCGGACGTCGCTCGACTTGTAGTCGGTGATCGTCACCCGCTCGCGGCCGAGGAGCGGCAGCGTCGGCGTGACGACGTCGGCGTGCGGGTCCGGATCGAGCCCCGGCCCGACCGCAACGGCGCCGGGCGCCGCGCCGTCGGTCGCCGGCTCGATGTCGACGCGATCCCAGCGCCCGCGGATCCGGTTGCCGTCGAGGCTGAACGTGAACTCGCGCTCGACGTACGCCGGCACGACGGCATCCGGGCGGAGCTGGTCCTCGCGGAATCGGCGCAGCGCGGCGCGACCCGCCTCGAGCCGCGCCTCCTCGTGCGCCCGCGACATGAAGCCCTCGTTCGACCACGCCCGCTCGAAGGCCTCGGACAGCTCGGCCTCGGTCATCGTCTCGCCGCGGGCCTGGCGGCGGTGGAACTCCTGGACCGCCTTGTGGAGCGCCGAGCCGTAGATCAGCGAGTGATGCGGGGCCAGCGGCACGCGGAGCACGTGACCGAACTTGAACTTCAGCGGGCAGGTCAGGTAGTCGTCGATCGCGTAGTAGCTCAGGACGAGCGGCTCGTCGGTCGGCAGCGGCTCGGCCTGCGGCGGCGCCGCCGGCGAGGCGAACGAGGCAAGCCGGTCCAGCGGAGCCGAGGCCTTCGCGCCGCTCCCGGGCGCGCCCGCCGCGACCGGCAGGTCGAGCGCTTCGAGGACGAACGGCGAGACGCGCCGCGCTCGCCCGCCGCCGTAGTCGGCGGCGTGCGACAGGATGAGCTCGTCGCGCGCCCGCGTCATCGCGACGTAAAAGAGGCGCCGTTCCTCCTGGAGCTGGAAGTCGCCCTCCGGCAGCACCTCCTTGACGAGCTCGACGGGCAGCGAGAGCGATTCGTTCCGCGAGCGCGCCGGGAAGCGATCGGTGACCAGGCCCGGCAGGAACACGACCGGGAACTCGAGGCCCTTCGCCTTGTGGACCGTGAGGACCGCGACCGCGTCGGCATCGGGGTCGATGTCGGCGGTCGCCGGATCGTCGCCGGCCTCGATGAGCGTCGCGAGATGGCGCGCGACGAAGATCGCGCGATCGTCGGCGAGCAGCGCCGACTGCGCCCGGACGATCTCGAAGAACCGGGCGATGTTCTGCAGCGATTCGGCCGCGGCGACCGTGTCCGCGCCGGCCAGCTTCGCCAGCAGGCCGCTCCCGCGAAGGAACGCGTAGAGCACTTCGCCCGCCGGGCGCTCGTGAGCGAGCTCGAGGTAGCCGCGAAGGTCGGCCACGAGCCGCGTCACGCCGGCCCGCGTCTCGGGCGAGACGCGCAGGATGCCGGGCTGCCGGTCGAGCTCCTCGAGGACGTCCCACAACGAGCGGTTGCGGCGACGGGCGCTGTTGACGATCGCGATGAGGTCGCCGCCGCCGAGCCCGTAGACCTCCGATGCGCAGAGGGCATAGATGTCCACGCTCGACGACGGGTCCGCGACCGCGCGAAGGAACGCGAGGAGCAGCCGCACCTCGGGTCGCGAGTACAGCCCCGACGCGCCGCTGAACCGCCACGGGATCCCGGCGACGTTGAGGCTGCGCAGGATCGGGTCCGCGGCCGCGTTCGTCCGGACCAGCACCGCGTGGTCGCGCGGCCGCGCCCCGGCGCGCACGCGTCGTCCGATCTCGGCGGCGATCCAGTCGGCCTCCTCGGAGCCGGAGGCGAACGCCTCGAGCCTGACGGGCGGCGGATGGTCGGCGACACGCTCCGGCTTGAGCCGCTTCGAGATCCCGGCCCGCACCTCCAGCCGGTCGGGGTCGTTGAAGCGCACGAGTCGATGAGCCGATTCGAGGATCGGCTCGAGGTTCCGATAGTTCCGCCGCAGGACGACGACCTTCGCGCCGCGGTACCGGTCCTGGAACTCGAGGATGTTGCTGATCGCGGCGCCGCGGAACTTGTAGATCGACTGGTCGTCGTCGCCGACGACCGTGACGTTCCGGTGCGGCTCGGCGAGGAGCGCGACGAGCTCCGACTGCGCCCGGTTCGTGTCCTGGAACTCGTCGACGAGGATGTAGCGGAAGCGCCGCTGGAGCTCCTCGCGGATCGACGGCGATTCGCGGAGGAGGCGCAGGGCCAGCCCGACCTGGTCGCCGAAGTCGATGAAGCCGTTCTTCGCGAGCAGCTCCTGGTACGTCGCATAGGCGCGTGCGAGCTCGCCCTGGCGCCGTGCCGTCTCGGCCGCCGCGTCGACCGCATCACGATCGGAGTCGGTGGCGCCGCCGTCGATGCCGGCCGCCGCGGCGAGGGCCTCGGCCTCGCGCGCGAGCCGATCGGCGTGGGCGAGGTAGGCGCTCGGCGCGACGTCCTCGTCCTTGCATCGGCTGAAGAGCGTCGCGAGGGCCGAGAGGAACCGCGTCGGGTCGCCCAGGGGCCGGTACTCGTCGAGCTCGAACTCGAAG
Organism: Candidatus Limnocylindrales bacterium; assembly: GCA_036556145.1. GTDB lineage: Bacteria > Chloroflexota > Limnocylindria > Limnocylindrales > CSP1-4 > JACDAV01. The sequence goes on from DATBKB010000096.1 coordinate 18,928, forward strand.
AGGTGCTCGCGCAGGAAGATCACGACCTCCGGCCGCGTCAGCACCCGGACGTCGATCGGCAGGCCGAGCTCGAGCGCGAACTCGCGGACGAGCCGATCGCCGAACGCGTGGAACGTCCCGATCGCGGTATCCGTGTAGCCGTACGGCACCAGCTGGTCGACGCGGACCTGCATCTCGTCGGCGGCCTTGTCGGTGAACGTCAGCGCAAGAACCTGCGACGGCTTCGCCCGGCGCGTCGCGATAAGCCAGGCGATCCGGCGCGTGATGACCTGCGTCTTGCCGGTGCCGGCGCCCGCGACGACGAGGAGCGGCCCCGCGTCGTGCGTCACCGCGCGCAGCTGCTCGGGGTTGAGGCCGCGCAGGAGCGCGTCGAGGCCCGCCGGCGGATCGACGAGCTCGCCCGACTCGGTCGCCTCGACGAGGCCCTCCCAGACCGGCAGCTGGTCGAGCGGATCCGGCTCGCGCCGGGTTCGGACGCGGCTCATGTCGTCGTGGGGGCTGGGGGCGTCGAGGACCACGGTCGGAGCATCGACCGACGCCGTGACACCTTGGCTGTCAGGACGCGGGGCCGGCCGGCTGGCGGAGGGCGGCTCGCTCGATCGTCCGGGCCCCACCGAGGGCGCGCTCGACGGCTTGCGCCTCCTCGGTCGAGAGGACCGCGTCGGCCTGGCCCGCCGTCAGCGCCTTCGCGTAGACCCGCGTCCCGGTCCGCGAGTGGAGGCTGCTGAGGACGAAGCCGTCGCCCTGCGCGTCGAGCAGCGCGACGGCGAAGCTCTGGTTGCCGCCGGTGTCCTCGAACGGGTTGAACCGCACCAGCCCCACGCGCTGGATCGATCGGCGCATCTGCTCGTCGATGATCGCCGCCCGCGCCGACACCTGGTCGAGCTCGCGGCCGACCTGGAAGACCTTCTCGAGATGGGCCTCGAGGATCGCCTCGATGCTCCGGCCCGAGGACCCGCGGGTGACGGCGTCGAGGCGTTCGGTGAGCCGGCGGATCCGCCTCGCCTCGAGGATCACGAGGATGAGCAGCAGGAGCCCGGCGACGACGAGACCGACGATGACGGCGCCGAGCCACGGCTCGAGGAAGGCGTTGAGATCGATCGGGTGGGCCTCCGAACGGACCGGCCGAGTCTAGCAGCCGGCACTTACCGCGGACTCGCCGGCGGCACCTCCGGGGAGCGAGAGGAGCGCAGTCCCGGTGCTATCCTCTGGCCCCGACGATCCCGCCGCCCCCGCCGTCAGCCGGCGTCCCGTTGGAGGTCCCCGAACCCGCATGGCCAAGCGTCACCGTGGCTCGCGCCGACCCGGCCAGCGCCCGCCGCTGCGCCGCGAGGGCCGCTCGGGATCGGGCGGTGGACGCCCGGCGACCGCCTCGCCCACCGAAACGGCGACGCCCACGAAGCCGAGCGGCTCGCTGACCGCGGCCGAGGAGGCCCGTGCGGCCGAGCTCGAGGCGGCGATCGTCGCCGAAGAGCGCGCGGCGGAGCAGGCCGCCCGCCGAACTCGCGACCGCGGCCGGCAGCCCGCCGCCGAGTTGGCGCCCGCCCGAGGCCGTGCGCCGCTGTCCGTCCGCGCCGCCGACGAGTATGCCTACGTCCGCCGCGACGTCCGCCGCATCGTGGCGATCGGCACGTTGCTGCTCCTGATCCTTGCCGCGCTCTACGTCCTCATCAACGTCACCCAGACGATCCGCTTCTAGCCTGGCGGGGCCGTCGCTGACGCGGACGGCTGCGGGAATCAGGGCGCGGCGCGAAACTGGCTCCAGCATCGACGTCGCTGGAGGCCAGACCATGGGAGAGCTGATCGGGATCGCGCGATTCCGGTTCCATCCCGGCAAGGTCGAGGAGTACAAGCGCCTGTCCCGGAAGGCCATGGACATCGTCCGGGCGAAGGAGCGGGACACGCTGGAGTACTCGATCTACTTCAACGAGGACGAATCGGAGGCCGTCGTGATCGAGCGGTTCGCGAGCTCCGAGGCGCTGCTCCAGCACGGCGCGAACATGAGCGAGATCTCGCCGGCGGTTCTCGCGACGGCGACGGTCGAGGGCGAGCTCCTCGGTGAGCCGAGCCCGGAGCTTCGGGCGAAGCTCACCGGCCCGGAGCCGGAGCTCTTCACGCCGTACCTGTCGCTGAAGTCGAAGTAGAACGCCCGGGACTGGCCGCGTGCCC
>DATBKB010000097.1:0-10629 GCA_036556145.1 Candidatus Limnocylindrales bacterium
GCCCGGCGATGGAGGCGGCAGCCCTAGATGGTCGAACGTTGCGTGAACGCTGTCTCGATCGATGTCGAGGCCGAGTCGCCTGAGGATCTCTCGCGCGTCGTCGCCCACTCACCCACCCTTCTGTAGTGACCAAGGCACGATAGTGGCCAAACAACCAAGATTCTGGACGCGCATGCCGGGCCGTCCGAACAGGCTACTTTGACCGAGCACGTTTGCGCTGGGAAGGCTACACTCGCCGTGCCATGCGCTCGGTCTCCAGCGAGCTCGACCTCGCCGACCTGATCGCCGACACCGAGGCGGAGATCCTCCGGCTCGTCGGCGACCACGATCCGCCGACGGCGGGGCTCTACGAGATGGTCCGCTACCACCTCGGCCTCGACGGCTCGGGGTCACCGGCCGGCAAGCGGATCCGGCCCCTCCTCGGCCTCCTGGCCTACGCCTCGATCGCCGGCGAGCACCGGCGGGCCCTGCCTGGCGCGGCGGCGGTCGAGCTCGGCCACAACTTCAGCCTCGTCCACGACGACATCGAGGATGGCGACCGCGAGCGCCGTCACCGGCCGACGGTCTGGGCCCTCCACGGCATCCCCCAGGCGATCAACACCGGCGACATCCTCTTCAGCCTCAGCCGGATGGCGCTCCACCGACTGACCGACCTCGGCTTCAGCGACGCGAAGGTCCTCCGCCTCATGCGCCTCTACGACGAGACGTGCGTCGCGCTGTGCGAGGGCCAGTACATCGACATCTGGACGGCCGAGCACGACGACGGGATGACCGTCGAGCTCTACTTCGACATGATCGGCCGCAAGACCGCTGCCCTCATCGCGGCCTCAATCGAGGCCGGCGCGCTGCTGGCGACCGACGACGAGGCGGTCATCCGGCGCTACCGCGCCTTCGGCTGGGCGCTCGGGCTGGCGTTCCAGCTCAACGACGACCTCCTCGGCATCTGGGGCGCCGAGCGAGCGACGGGCAAGGAGCCGACCGACGTCGCGCGCAAGAAGAAGACCCTGCCGGTCATCTACGCCTTCGAGCACGCCGGACCCGAGGACCGCGAGCGGCTGCGCGAGCTCTACGCGAAGGAGCGCCCGACGAAGGCCGAGCTGGCCGAGATCGTCGCGATCATCGAGCGCGCCGGCGGCCGCGAGTTCACCCGCTCCGAGGCGGCCCGCTACCGCGACGAGGCCCTGGCCGAGCTACATGCGACCGGCGTCGTCCTGCCGGCGGCACGGGAGCGCATCGAGGGGATCATCCGCTCGGTCATCAGCGCGTAAGCGCTGGTGGCCCGTCGAGTCGGGCTCCTTGCCCCGGTTCGTATCGCACCCATGACTGCTGCACGCACAAGGGCGAGCGACAAGGGCCGGGAGCGCGGGCTTACGGGCCGCGGCAGCGCCTCCATCGCTATCGGAGGCTGCCTTGGGCGATAAGCCACCGGTCGCCGGGAGCTTGTGGCGGCCGAAGCCGGTCCAGCAGCGATGGGTGCGATATTGCGGGCCGTAGGCGGCGCGAAAGGCAGGGTCGTTCGGCAAAAGTCGAACGCTGCGGGCGGATTCGTACGGGCAAGCAGGCTAGCGGTCGGCCTCGTCGGCCAGGGCCTCGGCCGGTTCCTCCCGCCGCCGCACGACGAGGACCTTCGCCACTCGACGCCCATCCGTCGACTCGACCGTCAGGTGGAGCCCGTCGACGTCGATCTCGTCGCCCGGGCTCGGAATGCCACCGATCCGGTGGTAGACGAGGCCACCGACCGTGTCGTACTCGTCCTCGTCCTCGAGCGAGAGCTGCGTGTCGAACAGCTCCTCGAGGTCGTCGACCGCGGCGCGGCCGTCGACCCGGGCCTCGTCCTCGGTGAGCTTGACGATGAGCGGCTCCTCGACGTCGTACTCGTCCTGGATCTCGCCGACGATCTCCTCGAGGAGGTCCTCGATCGTCACCAGGCCGGCCGTGCCGCCGTACTCATCGAGGACGATCGCGATGTGGACCTTCCGGCGCTGCAGCTCATGAAGGAGGTCGTCGATGGACATCGATTCCGGAACGAACACCGGCGTGCGCAGCAGCGAGCGGAGGTTCGGCCGCGGGTTTGCCGATGGGCCGTCCTTGAGGAACGGCAGCAGGTCCTTCGCGTAGAGGATCCCGACGACTTCGTCGATCGACTCGTGGAAGATCGGGATCCGGCTATGGCCCTCCTCGACGACCTTGTCGATGACCTCGCCGAGGCTCGCCGTGACGGGTGCGGCGACGATCGCGATGCGCGGGACCATGACCTCGTGGACGCGCCGCTCGCCGAGCTCGATGACCGCGTGGATCATCTGCTCCTCCTCGGCCTCGAGCGTGCCCTGCTCGCCGCTCCGCTCGACGAGGAGCTTGAGCTCCTCCGTGCTGATCTGGCTCTGGTCGACGTCGCGCACGCCGAGAAGGCGCGTGACGCCGGTCGTGATCCGCTCCAGGATCCACACGAAGGGCCGCAACACCCGGCCGGTGACGTCGACGAGCGGGGCCAGGACGAGCGAATAGCGCTCGGCGTGGGCGAGCGCGAGGGTCTTGGGGACGAGCTCGCCGAAGACGATCGTGAAGAGGCTCAGGAGCGCGGTCACGATGACGAGCGCGAGCACGCCGGCGTAGCCGCCGATCGGCCCGAAACGCGCCAGGACGTCCTCGAGCGGTCGAGCGAGGCTCGAGCCCGCGAAGGCGGCGGCGAGGAAGCCGATGAAGGTGATCATCAGCTGGATGACCGCGAGGAACCGGCTCGGCTGGGCGGTGAGGTCGCGGACGCGCTCCGCGCCGCGACGGCCCTCCTCGACGAGCTGGTCGACCCGCGTCCGGCGGACCGTGACGAGGGCAATCTCGGCGGCGACGAACACCGCGTTGAGCAGCACGAGGATCGCGATGACGATCAGCTCGAAGGCGAGCTCCGGCATCAGCGTTTCGCGCGGCGTCGGCCGGCGTCGGTCGGGTTGGTGGTGGCGGCGCCCTCGGCGGCGCTTTCGGTGGCGGCGCCGTCGGCGGCCCGATCGGGCCCAGCCGCACCGTCGGTCTCGGTCGCCTTCAGCTCGCGAATTCGCGCCGGGACGCCGACAGCGAGCTTGCCCGGTGGGACGTCCTTCGTCACGACCGCACCGGCACCGGTCTTCGCGCCGTCGCCGACGGTGACCGGGGCGCGGAGCATCGTGTCGACGCCGAGGAAGACGCGCTTGCCGATCTTCGTCGGGTGCTTCGTCACGCCGTCCCAGTTCGCGGTGATCGAGCCGGCGCCGACGTTCGTGCCCTCGCCGACGTCCGCGTCGCCGAGGTAGCTGAAGTGGTTCTGCTTGACGCCACGACCGAGGCGGCTGTTCTTGATCTCGGCGAAGTTGCCGATCCGGACCTCGTCGTCGAGGACCGCGCCGTTGCGGACCCGCGACCACGGCCCGACCTGCACGCCGTCACGCAGCTCCGATGAATCGATGATGCTCGCGAGGACCGTGCAGCCCTCGCCGATCGTCGCGTCGACCAGCTGGCTGCCCGCGCCGATGACGCTCCCCCGCCCCACGCGCGTGCGCCCGCGGAGGATGACGTTCGGCTCGAGCGTCACGTCCTCGGCGAGCTCGACGGTCGAGTCGAGGTAGACCGTCGAGGGGTCGCGCATCGTCACGCCGTTGCGCATGTGCCGGTCATTGATCTCGGTGCGCAGGTCCCACTCGGCCTGGGCGAGCTCCGCCCGGTCGTTGATCCCGAGCAGCCGGCCGTCGTCCTCGACCTCGAGCGCGGCGACGATGCGGCCGTCCGCGCGGGCGATCGTCACGAGCTCCGTGAGGTACAGCTCCTTCGTCCGCTGCGACGGCGTCAACCGGCCGATCCGCGAGCGGAGCCACTCCCCGTCGAACGCGTAGAGGCCGGCGTTGATCTCGCCGATCTCGAGCTCCTCCTCGGTGGCGTCCTTCACCTCGACGATCTTCTCGACCGCGCCGGCGTCGCCGCGGACGACGCGACCGAGCTGGCGCGGGTCGAAGGCGATGACGGACGTCAGGGCGAAGGCCGCTTCGTCGAGGCGCCGCTGGTCGAGGAGCTCTCGCAGGACGTCGGCCGAGACGCGCGGCACGTCGCCCGAGACGACGAGCACCTCGGCCGCGTCGGCGGGGAGCGCGGCCATCGCGACTCGGACCGCGTCGCCCGTCCCCTGCGGCGGGTCCTGGAGGACGAACTCGGCCTCGCCGTCGAAGACGTCGCGGATCGCCGCGGTTGACGGCGAATAGACGACGACGGGCCGCTCGCCGGTCGCCTCGCGGGCGGCGTCGATGACATAGCCGAGCATCGGCCGGCCGCAGAGCGGATGGAGAACCTTCGGCAGGCGCGACTTCATCCGCGTGCCGAGGCCCGCGGCGAGGACGATCGCGACCGTCCGCCGACGCGGGTTGGGACTTGGGGAGGTCAAATGCGCGGCCGGAGGGTTCCGCGGGTCCGCGGTGGGCGTATGCCGCCGTCAGGCTCCGGCGTGGGCTGTTCGGGTGTCATCGGTGGTGTCGGCGTAGCGTAGGGGGGCCTCCGGGGGGTGTCAAACTTCGTCGCGGGCCTCGTGGAGGGGCGTCCGGCGGGACCGGCCACGTCACCCCGGGCGCCTGGCGATGGCCTCGATCTCGATCCGGGCCCCCTTCGGGAGGGCCCCGACGGCGAACGTCGACCGGGCCGGCGGGGGGTCCGGCATGTGCCGGGCGTAGACGGCGTTGACCTTCGCGAAGTCGCCGATATCGGCGAGGAAGATCGTCGTCTTGACGACGTCGGCCATGCTCGCGCCGGCCGCGTCGAGCACGGCGGCAAGGTTCCGGAGGACCCGCTCCGCCTGCTCCTCGACCCCGCCTTCGACCAGCTCACCCGTCGAGGGATCGAGCCCGATCTGGCCCGAGCAGAAGATGAAGCCGTCGACGGCAATGCCCTGGCTGTAGGGGCCGATGGCCGCCGGCGCCCCGCCGGTCGAGACCGCCCGTCGCGTCACGCCTGCCTCCTCTCAGCGGCGGTCCTCGCCTGGTCGCCCGCCAGGATCGAGGCCGCGGCCACGAACGCGCCGCCGCCCGGGGCTCCGAGGCTTCCGTCGTCGAGCGCCCCCTGGACCGTCGCGGCCGCGCTGTCCGCTTCCTCACGCGAAGGATAGAGGCACCAGAGGGTCGGTCCCGAGCCGGTCATGCCGATCGGGCGATGGAGCAGACGCGTGAGCGCCCGCCGGAACGCGACGAGCCCGGGCACGACCGATGCGGCGGCCGGGGCCAGGTCGTTCGCCGACGCGAGGACGCCCGCCCGCTCGACGAGCTGCGCCACGGTGAGTCCCGAGCCGAACTCGCTCGCGAAGTGCTCCGACGTCCGCCGGACGACACCGGGGTCACCCATCGCCCCCGCCGACCAGGCCTCGAAGACCCTGACCGTCGGGACCGCGACCCTCGCGGTCACGAGCAGGACGGCGGGTTCGTCGCCGGGCGAGCAGCGGACGCCGTGGAGCGGTGTGACCCGCTCGCCACGACCCTCGACCAGCGCGGCGCCGCGCGCCAGGAACAGCGGCACATCCGAGCCGAGGCCGGTGGCGATGGCGTGGCGGCGCTCGGCGCCGAGGTCGGTGCCCCACGCCTCGAGCGCGCCGTCGATCGCCGCGGCGGCATCGCTGCTGCCGCCACCGAGGCCCGCCGCGACCGGGATCCGCTTCTCGAGTCGCGCCGCGAGTGGCGGCGGCGGCGCCGGCGCGCCCGGCCAGCTCCGCGCGACGGCATCGCGCGTCGAGGTGACGGCGCGCGCCACGAGGTTCGTGCCAGCGGGCCCCGCATCGAATCCGGTCACGTGGATCGAGTCGTCGCCCGACGGTCGCACGCCGAGGCTCAGCCGGTCCGCGAGATCGATGAGGACGGCGACCGAGTGGAGCGCGTGGAAGCCGTCGTCGCGGCGGCCGACGACGGCGAGCGTGAGGTTGAGCTTCGCCGGCGCGAGCCGCACGACCGGCGCGAGTCGGCGCGCCGGGTCCGCACCGGGCTCGGCGCGCATGCTCGTCACGCCGACTCCTCGCGGCGCGGGCGTCGCCGGCCGCGCTCGTCGGGGCCGATCGGGCCGAGCGCCTCGCGGAGTGCCAGCCACTCCCCCACCCCGAGGGTCTGCGGTCGCCGCGTGTCGTCGATCCCGGCCGCGGCCAGCGCGTCGCGCACGCGGTCCGCCGGGACGGGCAGCTGTCGAGCCAGGACGTTGTGGAGCATCTTGCGCCGCTCGCGGAAGCCGGCCTGGACGAGCCGCCAGAGCTGGTCCTCGGCGTCCTCATCGGGCAGCCGGTCGTCCTCGTCGAACGGCTCGAGGACGAGCACCGCGGACTCGACCGCAGGCTCCGGCTCGAAGGCCGCCGGAGGAACCCCGAACGCGATGCGGACGCGGGCGTGGTACTGGACGAACACCGAGAGGTAGCTCATCTCGCCGGCCGGGGCGGCGATGCGCTCGGCGACCTCGCGCTGGACCATCACGACGAGGCGTCGCGGTCGCGGACGGCGCCCGAGCAGCGCATGGAGGATGGGGCTCGTGATGTGGTACGGCAGGTTCGCGACGACGTCGTAGGGCGCGGCGACGAGCCTCGTCAGATCGAGGTCGAGCGCGTCGCCGTCGATGAGCGTCAGCGCACCAGGGGTCTCGGGGCCGTTCTCGCGCGCCGCGTCGAGCGCTCCCGCGAGCCGCTCGCGCAGGAACGTCACGAGCCCGCGATCCAGCTCCACGGCGGTGACGGCCGCGCCCGCGTCGAGGAGCGCCGCGGTCAGGATCCCGAGCCCCGGACCGATCTCGAGGATGCGGGACCCGGCGGTCGGTTGAGCCTCGTCGACGATCCGGCCGAGGACGTCGGCGTCGGCGAGGAAGTTCTGCGACCTGGCGTGGATCGCGCGGAGGCCCGCCTCGCGAAGCGTGCGCCGGATGACGCCGGGGTCGAGCGTCGGGGTCACGCCGGGACGGCGAGCGGCAGCGACGGCCTCGCGTCGAGCTCGAGCCCGGCACGATCGCCGGCCTCCAGCCGGCGGGCGCCCGCCGCGCCGATCATCGCCCCGTTGTCCGTGCACAGCCCCGGTCGCGGGATGATGAGCGGCAGCCCACGCGCCGCGGCATCGGCGGTCAGCCGCGCCCGGAGCGCCGCGTTCGCCGCCACGCCGCCGCCGACGACGATTGACCTTGCCTCCGCCTCCTCGGCGGCACGGATCGTCTTCGTCGCGAGCACGTCGACGACCGAATCCTGGAAGCCCCACGCGAGCTCCGCGACCGTGGCCGCCGCAAGCCGGTCGGCCGGATCGTCGGGGGCAAGACCCGCGTCGGCGCGCGCGGCGTCGACGATCCGCCGTGCCGCGGTCTTGAGCCCCGAGAAGCTGAAGTCGTAGCTGTCGCCGAGCCAGGCCCGCGGGAACTGGACGTCGCGGCGCGTCGCGCCCTCGGCGGCGCGCTGGATCGCCGGCCCGCCCGGATACCCGAGGCCGAGCAGCCGCCCGACCTTGTCGAACGCCTCGCCGGCCGCGTCGTCGACGGTCTGCCCGAGCAGGCGGTACGTCAGGTGGTCGCGCATCTCGACGAGGAACGTGTGGCCGCCCGACACGACGAGGGCGACAAGCGGGAAGATCGGCTCCGGCCGGTCAGCCTCTCCGGGGTCGAGCAGCCAGCCGGCGTAGACGTGGCCCTCGAGGTGATTGACGCCGATGAGCGGCTTGTCGTGGACCCACGCGAGCGCCTTCGCGAAGTTGATCCCGACGAGGAGCGAGCCGGCGAGCCCGGGACCGTACGTGACGGCGACCGCGGCGATGTCGCCCCAGCCGGCGCCGGCCGTCGACCACGCCTCGTCGAGCACCGGCACGACCCAGCGGAGGTGAGCCCGCGCGGCGACCTCCGGGACGATGCCGCCGGTCGCGGCATGGAGCGCAGTCTGCGAGGCCACGACATTCGAGTGGATCTGCCGTCCGCCCTCGACGAGCGCGATTGCCGTCTCGTCGCACGACGACTCGACCGCAAGGACGAGGGGCGCGTTTCGCGCCTTGCCGCTCATCGCGGTCGCGGTGGCCGCGATGGTCCGACGCGCTTCGGCGGCGGCTCGCGATCCTCGGGTCGTTCCGGCGCGGGCGCCGCGTCGAGCTCGGCACGCAACCGGGCGAGACGGGCGACCATCCGCCGGTCGTCGAGCGGATCGGTCGTCATGATCAGCGCGTCCTCGTTGTCGTCGCTGTAGTAGCGCGGCCGGATGCCGACCGGCTTGAAGCCGTACTTCTCGTACAGCCGTCGCGCCGGCAGGTTCGACAGGCGAACCTCGAGGGTCGCCTCCCGGGCGCGCCGATCCACGGCGATGTCGAGGACCGCGAGCAGCAGCCGCTCGCCGATGCGCTGCCGGCGCCAGAGCGGATCGATGGCGAACGTCGTGATGTGGGCCTCGTCGACCATCATCCACAAGCCCGCGTAGCCGATGACCTCCCCCTCGACGCGCGCGACGAGGTACGTCGCGAGCCGGTTGCTCTCGAGCTCGCTGCGATACGCGTGCGGCGGCCACGGCGTCGTGAAGCTGGCCTGCTCGATCGCCTGGACGTCGGGCAGGTCGTCGAGCCGCATCGGCTCGATGCGCAGCCTTACCGGAGGGCGGGCGACCATGCCACCTCCCCCGTCGTGGCCGCGACGCCGCGCGGGAGCGTGACGTACTCGGGCACGAGGCTTGCGAGGTCGTCCGGGTCGCCGCTGCCCAGACGTTGCGCGCCCAGGCGCAGGAGCTCCAGACCGAAGTCGTCGCGGGCACGCTCGCCACGGCGAACGGCGCCGGCCGGGGCGCGGCCGTCGAGGTCGACGGCGACGAGGACATCGTCGTCGCCGAGCGGCGGCTCCGCGCCGCCGGGCAGGAGCCGGGGCGGCATGCCTCGCCGGACGACGACGCGGTCGTTCGGGCCGGCCGGCAGCAGGAGGACGATGCGCGACGCGGGCACCTCCCCGGTGCGGGCCGCGGCCGCGATGAGCGCGTCGGCCGTCGGCACGCCGGCGATCGGGATCTGCAGCGCGTGGGCCAGGCCCTTCGCGGTCGCGATGCCGACCCGCAGCCCCGTGAACGCGCCCGGCCCCGTGCCGACGACGATCCCGCGCAGTCGCGAGCGGCGGACGTTGTTCTCGCCGAGCAACCGGCCGATCGAGGCCAGGAGATGCTCGCCGTGGCGGTGATCCGCCGGGAACCAGCTCAGCCCGATCGCGTCGCCGCGCGGCGTCGCGAGACCAAGCACGACCCGGCTCGTCGCGGTGTCGATCGCGAGGACCGCCGCACGGCGTCCGTCGTGGCGATCCTCGCTCGCGGGAGCACTCATGGGAGCGCTGCGAGGTAGCGCGCCAGGGAGGGCGTCCCGGCCCGGACCGCGATCGTCCGCGGCTCCTCGCCGGTGCCGTCGATGACGACGTCGACGCGGCCCTCCGGCAGCGCCGCACCGAGCCGGTCGGGCCACTCGACGATCGTCACCCCGGCGGATTGGCGGTCGTCGACCACGCCACCCGAGAGCGCGTCGGCCGGCCCCTCGAGGCGGTAGAGATCCACGTGGAAGAGCGGCAGGCGGCCGGCATACTCGGCCATGAGGATGAACGTCGGCGAGTTGATCGTCGCCTCGACGCCGAGGCCGGCCCCGAAGCCCTTGGCGAGCTGCGTCTTCCCCGCCCCGAGCTCGCCCCAGAGGCAGACGAGGTCGCCGGGCGCCGCCGCGCGGGCGAGCGCGGCCCCCAGGGCGCGCGTCGCCTCGGCTGACGTCGTCGTGGTGTGCCGCTCGAGGGCGGCCGGGGCGGCCATCGACCGAGGGTAGCCGAAGGCCGGGACCGGTGCCGTCAGGTACGGGGCGACGCCCTAGACGAGGCGCTCGAGGTCGGCGATCGGGAGGGCGACCGGCGGCGCGTCGCCGAACCGGACGAACGCCGACTCGAGATGGGTCGCGCCGGGATATCGGCGCAAGCCGGCGAGCCCCGCCCACCGTCCCCACTGGCCGGCGAAGGGGCCGCTCCGGACGTGGACGATGTCGGGCGCATCCGACGGGAGGTCGATCCCGTCCGGGTCGAAGACGAGCGTCGGCGGCCGCCCGACGATTGCGACGTCGCGTCCGACCAGCGCCTGGAGCAGCGTCATCGCGGGGTGCGAGATCGGTCGACGGACCGACCCGTGGAGGACGAGGACCGCGAACGGCGGCAGTCGATGGAGGGCGGCCTGCTGGCGGGCCTCGGATGCGAGGTAGTCGCGGCGGTCCTTGCTCGCCAGCGTCGCGACGACCACGCCGCGGACGCCCATCGCGCGTGCTCGCGTCAGCGCCTCGGCGTCGATCCGCGCGCCGACCACGAGGATCGCCCCGGCCGATCCGACGTCGAGCGCCCGCGGGAGCAGCTCCCCATCGGCGCCCGTCGCGACCTCGAGCCGGCCGCGGGTGGCGCCGCCCAGCGCGAACGAGCCGTGCAGCCCGAGACCCGCGGCGCGCACGCCGATGCCGAGCCCGGCACGCACGTCCCGGACGATGCCGGCCACCGGCGACTCGACGGTCTCGCGATGCTCGCCGGCGACGACCCACCAGCGGCCGCCGGATTCGAAGAGCAGCTCGCCCTCGGGCGGTCGCGCGCGACGCTTCGGGTCGTCGCTCTCGCCGATCCAGCGGTCGCCGGGCCGCGGGCCGC
>DATBKB010000098.1:0-3546 GCA_036556145.1 Candidatus Limnocylindrales bacterium
GGCGTCGGCAGCTCGACCCTGCCGCTCTACATCTACGGCCGGATCAAGTTCGGGGTCACCCCGGAGATCAACGCAATCTCGACGATCATCGTGGCGGTGACGGCGATCGTGCTGCTGATCGCCTGGCGGCTCGGCGCGTTCCGGGCCGGCGAAACGCGCGCGCCGAGAACGGCCGAGCCCGGTTCGGGCCGGCCTGGCGCCTCCGGGTAGCCACTGTTCGACAGGCCTGCAAGCTCGCGCGCCGACGCGGGCGATTCGCCTTCTGGGCCAGGCCGTTCATCGGCGCCTGGCTACTGGGGTTAGCCGCCGGCCACGCTTGCTATTCGCGCGCGGTCGCTCGCGCTCGGGCCGCTTCGCGGCCGTCCCGAGGGCTGCCGCCGAGCTCGTCGTCCGGGGGCGGCACGGCATAGCTCTCGCGGACCGTCCGGCGAGAGGAGATGCCGTCGCCGGCGTAGCGGTCGACGACCATGAGGTCGAATGCGTGGACCGTCGGCTCGAGCGAGCTGTAGCGGCCCGTGACCCACGAGCGCGACCGCGTGCCGCGCTGCTGGAGCTCGCAGGCGTGCCAGTCCTGGCGGTTCGTCAGGTCCCAGAACTCGAACGCGTCGGTCGCGTCGAAGTCGGGCGCGGCAATCGTCGAAGGCTCGAACAGCCACTCGCAGACGACCCGCGTCCGGTCGGCCGCGAGCGGTTCGAGCCGGTGGAGCAGCAGGTAGTCGGGGTGGGTCGAGATGAACGTCGTCGGCCAGATGAGGTCGTAGCAGATCCGCCGCTCGTCGGTCGCGGTCATCCCGGGCAGCGACGGTCGTCCGCCACGATGCCCGCCGTCCATCGCCATCGTCTCGGCCCCGCCGACGAGCTCCATCCAGCCGCCCTGCCACGGCCCGCGGGTGTCGAAGTCGCCGCCGAGGTCGTACGGCGTCAGCCGGTTGAGCTGGGGGTGGAGCCCCGGGCAGTGGTAGCACTCGCTGTAGTTCTCGGCGATGAACTTCCAGTTGGCCCGAACGTCGTACTCGATCCGCTTCGCCGGCACGAGCGCCGAGTGGTCGAACCGGGCGAAATGCTCGCCGACGTCGTCGAGCCACTCGGCGAGCGGCGCCACCTTGTCGTCGAACGTCAGGAAGAGGAAGCCCTGCCAGGTCTCGAGCCGGACGGCAGCGAGCGAATAGGCGTCGTACGAGAAGGCCTCGAGGTCGTCGGTGTGCTTCGCCCGGACGAGCGAGCCGTCGAGATCGTAGATCCAGGCGTGGTACGGGCACTGGAAGCGGACGGCCTTGCCCTCCGGCGCCTCGCAGACGGCCGTGCCGCGGTGGCGGCACACGTTGTAGAACGCCCGCACGACCGAGTCGCGACCGCGGACGATCACGATGTCCTCGCCGTCGACCTCGGCGAGGCGGAACGAGCCCGGCTCGGGGACCTCGGACTCGCGGCCGACGCACAGCCACTCCCGGCGGAAGATGTTCTCCCGCTCCCACTCGAAGACCGCCGGGTCGTGGTAGACCCGGCCGGGCAGGAGCGAGGCCGCCCGGTACGGACGCCGGACCGAGGCGATCTCGGCCGCGGTGAGGATGCCGCTCACGACTTCGGGATGTCCTTGCGCGGATCGAGGAACGGGATCGCCGCCGTGCGCCCGGCCGCGCGCGAGCCGTCCGGGCCCTCGATCTCGAGCGCCGTCCCGGGCGAGGCGAGCTCGATCGGCACCCAGACGTAGCCGATGTTCTTCTCGAGCCGCGGCGACCAGATGAGGTCGGTCACGGTGCCGACGCGCCGGCCGTCGTGCCACGCCGGCCGCTTCTCGGCGATCTCGAAGGGCAGCGCCTCGCCCGGGACCTCGAGGCCGACGAGCTTGCGCTTCACGCCCCGCTTCCGGATCTCCTCGAGCGCGGCCTTGCCGATGTAGTCGGCGTCCTGCGGCTCGACCAGCCGCTCGAGCCCGCTGATCTCGAACGGGTTGTTCTCGATCGTCATGTCCGAGCCGTAGTTGAAGATCCCGGCCTCGATCCTTCGCGCCTCGCAGGGCGCGATCGGCCGGATGTCGTGCGGCCGGCCGGCCGCCATGATCCGGTCCCACAACTCCGGGCCGCGCGACGGGTCGCGGAGATAGACCTCATAGCCGACCTCGCCCGTCCAGCCGGTCCGGCTGATGACGACCGGGATGCCGTCGAGGTCCGTCTGGAGCGTCCAGTAGTAGCGGATGTCGTCGATCGCCGGCCCGAAGAGCGTCCGCATGACGTCCTTCGACTTCGGGCCCTGGACCTGGACCGGATAGATCTCCGGCTCGCGGACCTTCACGTCGAGGCCGCTGTGGATCGCCACGCCCCGCGCCCACAGGCCGGCGTCCGAGTCCGCCAGGGCCAGCCACCAGCGGTTCTCCTCGATCCGCAGCAGGACGGGATCGTTGACGATGCCGCCGTCCTCGGCCGTGATGAGGACGTACTTGCCCTGCCCGACCGCGCATTTCGTCAGGTCCCGGCAGGTGAGGGAGTTGGTGAAGGCCGACGCGTCTCGGCCGGTGATCTCGACGATCCGCTCGACGGCGACGTCCCAGACGGTCACGCCCTCGAGCAGCGCCCAGTACTCCTCGACCGGGTCGGCGTAGTAACCCGGCAGGTACATGTGGTTGTAGATGTCGTAGGCCGAGCAGCCCGCGGCGAGGGTCTTCTCGAAGAACGGCGAGCGCCGGTACCACGGCCCGAAGTAGAGGGTCGACGAGGTCGCGGCCTCAGCGGGCGAGCGCTCCCGGACGGCGGGGCTCATGGCAGGTCGCTCATGACACCGGGATCCGCTTCTCCGGATCGACGAACGGCATCGGCACGACGACCGCGCCGCGCGTCCCCCACTCCGAGTCGACCTCGAGCCTCGTGCCCTCGCCGGCCAGCTCCGCCGGAACCCACGAGTAGCCGATGTTCTTCTTCAGCCGCGGCGAGAAGATGGCGGACGTCACCTTGCCGACGACGCGGTTGGCCTGGCGCGTCGGCCACTTCGTGTTGTTGAGATCCGGGAACGGATCGCCGTCGAGCTCGACGCCGACGAGCTTCTGGCTCACGCCGGCCTTCTGGATTCGTCGCAGCGCGCCGATCGAGATCGACGCGTCGTCGGCCAGGCCGAAGTCGACGAGTCGCTCGAGGCCCATCTCGAAGGCGTTGTTCTCGTACGTCATGTCGGCGCCCCAGTTGAAGATCCCGCCCTCGATGCGCCGGATGTCGCTGGGGCCGGTCGGCCGGACGTTGTACTTCGCGCCGACCTCCATGAGCGTCTCCCACAGCTGGGTGCCCTTCGAGGCGTCGAGGAGGTAGAGCTCGTAGCCGACTTCGGACGTCCAGCCGGTCCGCGTCACGACGACCGGGATGCCGCGGATCTCGGCCCGCCGCCACCAGTAGTACTTGAGGTCCGAGATCGAGTCGCCGACGAGATCGCGCAGGAGGTCCTTCGACTTGGGCCCCTGGACCTGGAGCGGCGCGACGTCGGCCTCCTTGATCGTCACGTCGAGCTTCGGGTAGGCGTTCTTCAGGCCGCGGGCCCACAGGAGCGTGTCGCTCGAGGCGA
>DATBKB010000099.1:0-24448 GCA_036556145.1 Candidatus Limnocylindrales bacterium
AGCTTCGGGTTGACGAATCGCCAGCCGAGCGTCGTGTCGAAGGCCTCGCGGTTGCCGCGGTCCCACGCCGCCTCGGGCTTGGCCATCACGTACGGCGCCCGGGTCATCGACTCGACGCCGCCGGCGATGAAGACGTCGCCATCGCCGGCCCCGATCGCGTGGGCGGCCGAGTTGATCGCCTGGAGGCCGCTCCCGCAGAGCCGGTTGATCGTCTGCCCGCCCACTTCGACCGGCAAGCCGGCGAGCAGCAGCGCCATCCGCGCCACGTTCCGGTTGTCCTCGCCGGCCTGGTTCGCGCAGCCAAGGACGACGTCCTCGATCAGGGCCGGATCGATCCGCGTCCGATCGACGACGGCGCGGATGACGGCCGCCGCCAGGTCGTCAGGTCGAACGGATGCGAGCGCGCCGCCGTAGCGCCCGATCGGTGTCCGAACGGCATCGACGATCCACGCCTCGCGCAGCGGCCGGTGGAGGTCCCTGCTCATGCCGAGATGGTAGCGCCGCGCTCAGCCCAAACCGGCCCGTGCAGCCTCGAACGGGCCGGCCGGATGGCCGGCCCCGAGTCGGAGCGCGGTGTCGATGTCGGATTCCGCGGCGACGCCCTCGTCTCGGGCCCGGAGTGCCTCAGCCCGAATGGCGGCAACGATCTGGTCGGCGATCGCCTCGCGATCGAGGGTCCCATTCGCAGTGGCGAACTGCGCAACCGCCTCCCCGCGATGTCCCTCGGCGTACCGGTAGAACCCCTCGCCGGCCTTGCGGCCGAGGCGTCCCGCCTCGACCAGGCGTTCCTGGATCGGGGACGGTCGCAGGCGATCGGGCCGGCCGAGGCCCTCCCAGATCCCGCGCGCCGTGGCCAGGTTGACGTCGAGCCCGATGTAGTCCATCAGCTCGAACGGGCCCATCGGGTAGCCGGCGGCGCGCATCGCCTCGTCCACCGCCTCGACCGTGGCCTCGCCGGCCTCGACCATCCGGAGCGCCTCGATCGTGAACGGCCGGTTGACCCGATTGACGATGAAGCCCGGCGAGTCGGCGCATCGCACGGCGGTCTTGCCCCAGCTCTCGACCAAGGCAGCGACACGATCGGTAACGGCGGGCGCGGTCGCCGGACCGCTCACGACCTCGACCAACGGCATCAGCGGCGCCGGATTGAAGAAGTGGAGCCCGACCACGCGCTCGGGCCTCGACGTCACCGACGCGATCGCCGCGATCGACAGGGCGCTCGTGTTGGTCGCGAGGATCGCGGCCGGCTCAGCGGCCGAGTCGAGCGCCCGGAAGATCTCCTGCTTGAGGCCGAGATCCTCGAGCGCGGCTTCGATGACGACGTCCGCCTCCGCGGCGAGCAATGCCAGCGTCTCGGCCTCGCGCAGCCGCTCGAGCCGCCCGTCGACCCAGGCGTCGATCGAGTCGGCGTCGAGTCCAAGCTTGGCGGCGCGGCGGGACAGGCCCTCGCGGATCCGCTCGCGTCCTGCTGCGAGCGCCGACGCGTCCACGTCGTGCACGACCACCTCGTGGCCGTTCTCGAGCGCGACCTGGGCGATCCCCGCGCCCATCGTCCCAGCCCCGACCACCCCGACTGCGACGTCAGGCATCGGCAGGAAGCAAGCGGAATGGCTGGCTGCCCGGGCCCCGGAGCACACGGAAGTGCCGCTCGTCGAGGGTCAGGACGTCGCCCACACCGTGCCGCGCAGCGAGGACCACCAGCGACGCATCGGCCAGGCCGATTCGCAGATCGCCGTATCGCTCGATCACCTCGAGGGCGTCAGCCACGTCCTCCGGACCGAATGGCTCGAGTCGATAGGCCCCGTCGGCGACCTCCCGGAGAAGGGCGCGCTCGACGCGCGGATGGACCCGCTCCGCGAGCAGGTAGTCGAGCTCGGCGAGAACGAACGGCGACAGCAGCCACGGCTCACCCGCGGCACGGAGCGCGCGGGCACACGCATCCTGGCGCGGATCGTCACGGTCGAGCGCCGCCAGCAGCCCGCTCGTGTCGAGCAGGATCACCGCTCGCCGAAGCCCTCGAGGAGCTCGTCGACCCGACCCGCGAGGTCGCCCGTCCCGCTGCCGAACAGGGGGATCGTCGGCTCGGCCGCCCGACGCCGGCGGACGACGGCGGCGACGCCCTCGCGAATCAGCTCGGCCTCGCTCCGGCCCTGCGCCCGAGCGGCGCGCTCCAGGGCGCGTTTCAAATCGCTCGGCAGGTAGACGGTTGTCTTCTCCATGCCATACAAGGTACCATACGTTCTTCAGACGGACTTGAACGACTCGAACGGCTGGCGGCACGCGCGGCACCAGTAGATCGACCGGCACTGCGTCGGCCCGAACAGGTTCTCGAGCGCGACGTTCGCCGAGCCGCAGTGCGGGCACGCGGCCTCGTCCGGCGGCGCGAAACCTGACGCTCGCAGCCGGCTCCGGCCCGCGGGGGTGATCCGATCCGAGGTCCACGGCACCCGGAAGCCGAACTCGACCTCGACCGGCCGGCCGAACGTCGAGAGACGTGCCGTCACGGCGTCACGGATGAGATCGAGTGCCGGGCAACCAACGAATGTTGGCAGAAGCTCGACGCGAATCCGGTCGCCATCGACCTCGACCGACTCGACCATCCCGAGATCGACGACCGAGACGACCGGGATCTCGGGATCGGGCACCTCGGCGAGGGCCGAGCGGACCGCGGCCTCGACGACGGCGCTCCCCAGGAGCGCTTTCACCAGGCGGCCTTCGGGTCGACGCGGCGGACAGCGGTGAACTCGCCGTGGAGCCAGCGGAACGCCTCGGAGTGGTCCGTCCGTGCCCGGAGCGGGTCGGCGAGGCGTGGCGGCATCGGCAGGTCGAGGCGCTCGAACGTCGGGCGGAGCCCCTCGCGCCACCGTTCCTCGAGCTCGGCGAACGGCGCCTCGAGGATGCCGGCCATGACGAGGGCGAGGTCGTGGGGAAGCGGCGTGATCACGGTCGCCGCGTCGGGGTTCATTCGGCTCAACGCGTCGAGAAGCCGCCGGCGCGGCTCGCCCTCGGAGGTCGCGAGGCGCTCGAACCAGGCGCCGGCATGGAGCAGGTGGTAGCGCTCCTCGCGCCGGATCTTGCCGACCAGCTCCGCGAGCGGCGGCCACGAACCGCCCGCGAGGGCATCGAGCCGAACGCCGTCGGCCGTGTCGTAGAGGAAGCGGCGGACGATCGTGTCGGCCCAGTCCCCGCGCGGATGATCGAGCAGCCTGGCGTGGTAGTAGGCCTCGGCCGGTCGGTCGAAGGCGATCGCGTCGGCGTCGCGACCGTCGTCGGCGAGCTCGGCGAGGAGCCGGTAGAGCGCCTGCGCGTGGCCCAGCTCGTCCTGGGCGAGCGAGCTCATCGCCACGTCCTCCTCGAGGAGCGGGGCGATGCCGGTCCACTCGGAGTCGCTGAAGCCGATGACGAACTCGTCGTCGGCCATCGCGAGCAGCAGCAGCGAGAGGGCGTTCTTCGTGGCCGGCAGGAGCTCGACGGCGGTGCTCATCTCGCCCTGGCTCGCGGCTTCCTCTGGCCCGACCGCTCGCGCGCCACGGCGAGCTTCTCGCGCATGACGTAGCCGCCCGGCTTCTTGAACGAGCGGTCGAGGGGCGGCTGGAGGAGGTCGGGATCGGCGAGGTCATGGATGTCGGCACGCCGCACGACCCACAGCCGGACGCTCTCCTGGCGCCGTCCGTAGAGCTCGCGGGCGTAGTGCGTCGCGAGCTCGGCGTCGGGGGCCATGACGCTGCCGCCGTGCCGCATCGGGTCGCCCTCCTTCTCCTGGCGGAAGACCTCCCACGGCTCGAGCGTTCGGCCGTCGGTCGCCGGCGCGGCTCGATCGGCGGGTTGCGAGTCGGTCATGCCGCCGCGGCCGGCGCGAGGATCGTGTCGCGGACCCACTGCGTCTGGGCCCGCGACAGCCGTCGGAACTCGAGCCGCTCCTCGCTCTTCGGGCCATGGTTCGTGACGACCGTCCGCAGCTCCTGCCAGTCCGGCTCGGTGTAGCGCCACTCGCCGGTCCCCTCGTCGAGCCGCAGCTCCGGATCGGGCAGCGTGAGTCCCAGCTCCCAGATCCGCGGCACGTAGATCGACAGGAACTCCTGGCGCAGCTCCTCGGACGTCTTCGCCTTGATCCGCCAGTGGATGTCGCGGTCCTTCGCCCGGTCGCTGCGCGGCCCGTGCATCTGCATCAGCGGGCCCCACCAGCGATCGAGGGCTTCCTGGATCATCGCCCGCTGCTCGTCCGTGCCGTTGACCATCGTCACGACGACGTCGCGGCCATGCATGATGTGAACCGATTCCTCCCAGCAGATCTTGCGCATCGTTCGCGCGTACGGCGCGTACGACGAGTCGCGCAGCGCCTGCTGGGCGACGATCGCGGCGGCGTCGACGAGCCAGGCGATGACCCCGACGTCGGCCCACGACCGGGTCGGGTAGTGGAAGACGTTGTGGAACTTCGTCTTCCCCGCGAGCAGGTCGTCGAACATCGCCTCGCGCGGCTTGCCGAGGTCCTCCGCGACGCGGTAGAGCAGCTGGGCGTGGCCGACCTCGTCCTGGACCTTCGCGGTGAGGGCGAGCTTCCGGCGCAGCGTCGGCGCGCGCATGATCCACTCCCGCTCCGGGAGCACGCCCATGAGCTCGCTGTTCGCGTGCATCTCGACGAAGCGCAGCACCTGCGTCCGGTACTCGTCGGGCATCCAGTCGCCGGCCTCGACCTTGCCGCCGCCGGTCACGTGGCGCTCGAACAGCTCGTACCGCTCGTCGTGCGAGCGAGCCTCGTCGTTGAACGGCAGCCGGCTCCGCTCGGCCGGCGAGAGCACGGGATCGAGGGCGATCGGGTCGGTCATGGTGTTTCCCCCGTGAGCGCGCGAACCGTCAGTGCCGCGAACTGGTCGGCGATGCGGCCGCGCGACAGCCGGCCGCGCGGCCGGTACCAGGTGGCAATGCCATTGAGGGCCGTGAGCACGAACGTCGCCGCGACATCGGCATCGGCATGCGCGAACGTGCCTCGTGACAGGCCGCGCGCGATGAGACGCCGGAACCGCGCCTCGTAGGCATCGCGGCGGGCGAGGATCCGGGCGCGGCGCGGCCCTGACAGATGGCGCCACTCATGGACGAAGACGTTCGCCAGCTCCGGATCGGCCGTGATCACGCCCACATGCGCCCGGACGAGCGCCTCGAGATGGGCCGGCTCGCCGGCGCTTCGCGGCACGGAGGCGAGGGCCTGATCGGCCGCGACCTCGAAGGCGGTCGCGGCGCGCTCGACGATCGACCAGAGCACGTCCTCCTTCGAGGTGACGTGGGCGTACAGGCTCGCGCCACGGATGTCGAGCGCGCGGGCGATGTCACGCACGCTCGTGCCCGCGTAGCCACGCTCGCGGAAGAGCGCGCTCGCGGCGGTTTCGATCGTCTGGCGGCGGGTCGGCACCTGGACGGCCACGGGCACGGCTCCTACCTAACGTTCGTTAGGTGAGCGACGATACCGCCCACGCTGGACCGCGTCAACCGGACCGTGCCCGCATCGCGCAACGCATCGGGCGTTGTAACGCAGCCGGCAGCGTCGATGGGGTAAGGTCCGTCCAGGCCATGCGATTACGACGACCCTCCGCGTCGCTCGCTGTGGCGCTCTCGGTGGTCCTGGGCCTCGGGGCGTGGCAGCCGGGAACGGTGCTCGGAGCCGAGCCGACCGTTGCCCAGGCGCTCGGACGTGCCCGGAGCGCGGTCGCGCGGGAGCTGGGAGTCGCGGCGTCACGCGTCGTGACACTCTCCGCCGACACCGCACCGACGATCGTGGGTTCGCGGCGATTCGCGACCGCGATCTACGCCGAGCCGTCGCTGGCGGAGCAACGGTTCGTCGCGGTCGATCTGTCCAGCGGCGACGTGTTCGACGGGGATAGCTTCGCCGCCGCGACGCAGGCCGAGCTGAGCGGCGCGGACCGCTTCTCCCCCGCTGCCCGGGACTCGCTTCGAGCCGCGGCCGGTGGCCCGACCTTGCTCGCGTTCGCGCTGCGACCGGTGGATTACCGGGCGACCGTCAAGGCCTTCCGTGGCCGCCACGCCGACGTCCGTTGGGACGGCGAGAGACCGGTGAGCGCGAACCGAAACCTCGCAGAGGAACGGCGCCTCGGACTGCTCGACGCGAAGGTCGACGCGCTGCGGGCCGCCCGAGGCGACTTCGTCGCAGCCGCGCGGGCCGAGGGTGCCCAGGTCGTCGCGGCCCTCGACCTCGTCCCGATGGTCTACCTGCGCGTCACGCCCGACGCCGCCGAGCGCCTCGCCGCTCGCGCCGACGTCGGCCGGGTTCTCCAGCCAGATACGTACGAGCTGGCGATGTCGACCGCGCGCAAGACGATCGACGCCGACCTCGCCGACGCGACCGGCATGGACGGCAGCGGCGTGAAGCTCGGCATCGTCGAGTACTCGTTCGTCGACTGGAACCACACCGGGATGACGACGATCCCCAGGACGACCGTCCGTGTCAGCGGCACCGGCACCTCGTGCGTGACCGGCCGAGCCCGCAACTCGGACAGCTTCGGCCACATGTCGTGGGTCACGGTCATTGCGGCGGGCCGTTCAACGGCCATGCCCGGTGTCGCGAACGACGTCTTCGTCGTCGAGGCGAGCGCCGACTCCGGATCGAAGCTCCTGTCCAGCGATCCGCGCATCCTCAAGGCCGCCGAGTGCGCGGTCCTCGCCGGGGCCAACGTGCTGAACCTCAGCATCGTCCAGAACAACCGCTCGTACGACGCGACGAGCAACCGGTTCTTCGACGAGCTCGTCGACGTCCATGGGATCACGGTGGTGGCCGCGAGCGGCGATCACGGACCGGCGGCGGGCGCGCCGCGCAACCCGGAACACTGCACGGACCACAAGGTGCGCAGCCCCGCGAACGCGTGGAACGTCGTCGGCGTCGGCGGCATCGACGATCGCGGCACCGCGGGCACGTCCGACGACCGGCTGTGGTGGCGCAGCGATGGCACCGGACCCGCGTATTGCTGGGCAGATCCGCCGGGGATGAGCTGGGACGGCGTCCAGGACCGCGAGAAGCCCGAGCTCTCGGCGCCCGCGGCGAGCATCCAGACCTCGGCCGGCTTCGCGGGCTCCGGAACGAGCGCGTCGTCGCCGATGGTCGCCGCGGCCGCGACGACGCTCCTCGAGAACGATCCGTCGCTGCGCTACGAGCCCGCGCGGGTCCGGGCGATCCTCGTCGCGGCGTCGCGCGTCGACCGCACGCCGCGTCCCGGTGGCGCGATCGACCTCGAGCGCGAGGGCTGGGGCTCGCTCAATGTCCTGTGGGCGAACCGCGTCGCGGACCAGGGCGCGTACGGCTCGAACGGCGGAGTCGTGTTCGAGGCGCGCAGGACGGGCAACTCGAGCTGCGAGTACGGCGTGCCGCGATCGCAGCGCATCGAGTTCGCGGGCCAGGCGTCCCGCGCGATGCGCTTCGTCGTCACGTGGAACAGCCACAACATCGGCGGAGCCGATTCGCGGACGACCGACTACACGCTGATCGTCCGCAACCCCGCGGGCCAGGTCGTCGGCACGAGCGCGCGCGTCGCGAGCAACTACGAAGTCGTCGACATCGGCGCCTCGGTCAACCGGACGGGCACGTGGGTGGCCGAGATCACGCCGGTGCGCTGGCAGTGCAACCCCGCATCCGAACGCGTCGGCTGGGCCTACGTCCAGTTCTAGGCGGGCGCTCCCTGTAGCCCTCGCTCTCGCCCTCGTCGCCTGCGCGGCGCCGACCCCGCCATCGCCTCCCGCGTCGCCCACGACCACGCCGCCGGCCTCACCGGCCGCGCCGCGCGTCGAGCTCAAGGCCACCGGCAACGCCGACGAGCCCTTGCCACCGGCCCACTTCGACCCGGCGTCCCTGCCCGCGTTCGCCTACTTCACCGAGGCCGGGCTGGCCGGCATCTGGTCCGGGCCGATCGGCCGGCCCGACCTCGCCGAGCCCCTCGTCGAGCCGGTTCCCGAGACGCAGGGCTCCTGGTCGCCGGCGGTGCGCCTGCCGGACGGCACGATCGTCTCGCTGTTCAGCCACGGCGACACCGCCGAGCTCGTTGCGATCGCGGCGACCGGCGAGCCATCGGTCCTCCTCGACCGCGCCGGCGCGTCGTTCGGGGTGGCTCCCGAGGTCGGGAGCATCGCGGTCGCCCGACGCGCTGGCAACGGGGACGGTGGCGTGTGGCAGGCGTGGCTGGACGGCCGCGATCCGGCCCAGGTTCTGCCGGCCTTGCCCCCGGAAGAGCTCGCCGGCCGCGATGCCGTCGCACTGGGCGCCGACGGGCAGGCCGTGGCCGCCGCCGCGTGCGACGGGGCGATGCAGATCCGCTGGCCGGGCGGTGATCCGGAGAGGCTCGATCTCGGCTGGCCGATCGGCTTCGCCGCGGATGCCGCCCTCATCGCGTTCCGGGACTGCGGACGCGCAGGGATCGTTCGCCTTGAGCAGGGCGCCGACCCGGCCGACGTGCCGCTGCCAGGTCAGGGCCCGTACTCGGCCCTGCTGACGCCGGATCGACGCCGGCTGGCGGTCCTTGTCCAGTCGGAGACTGGACCGAGCAGGATCGTCGTCCGGGTCTTCGACGGCGGCGAACAGGCGGTCGTCACCCTCGGCCGTGGCGGCTGGGACTTCACGACCGACTCGACGGACCGGTACCTCGTGTTGCGCCGGAGCGACGGCGACGTCGGCGAGTTCCGGTTCACGTGGGCGGTCCACGACCTCCTCGAGCGCTGGACCGGCTACTTCGTCGTCGACGACTTCCCGCCCGAGCCCTGAGCCGTCATGGTGACGGCGGCGGACGTCCCTCGCTGCCGCTCCCCAAGACGATCTGCAGCCGTAGTGCCACGGAGCACGACGCGGTTCGACGCTCCGTAATTCCTGCGGTGGTAGCGCTACGAACCCTCACGCTCCGTAACTCCAGTGTGACGCGCCTTGTCACCGCGGAACGGGCCGCCGGCTGCCTCGCACGAAGGGGCTGGCGACCCTGACGCTCCGTCGTGCTACAGGCGCTGGCGCTAGCCCATCACGCGGCTCGTCCGATCCGGCCGGGCGGGCAGCCTGAGCCAGCCCGTACGACTGGCGCCCGCGACCCGGGACCAACGCCGCTCCACGAGCCGTAATCCCGCCTGCCCGCCGCCGTTCTGTCGGTGTCGGACTCATCGGCCGGGCTCCCTCTCCCCGGCCGCAATCGACGGCTCAGGAGACACGAGCACATGGACGGCAGCCCCAGGACCCGCGCTCGGCGGCGCACCCGGCCGAGCCAGGCGCAGGACGCGCCTGCCGCCACCCCGGCGGCGGTGGCCGCCCCCGCGGCCGTCGCCGCGGCGACGGCGGTTGACCAGATCGAGCTTCTCGAGGACCGCACCCGGCCGATCACGCACAGCCGGGCGGCGCGGCGCCTCCGCGTTTCGGTGCCCAGCGCGATCTTCGGGGCGTTCCTCATCGCGACGCTCGCCCTTGGCGCGTCGCTCGGCCCGAGCCTGCCGGAAGCCGGCGGCTTCGGCGGCGATGCGGCCGCAGCCCTCGACGAGGGACACGACGGCGACGGCGCCGAGGCCGATGCCGACAAGCCGGCCGACGAGCCCGACGGCGACAAGCCCGGCGACGAGCCGGACGGCGACAAGCCGGCCGATGAGCCCGGCGACGAGCCGGACGGCGACAAGCCGGGTGACGAGCCAGGCGATGAGCCCGACGGTGACAAGCCCGGCGACGAGCCAGGCGATGAGCCGGGCGATGAGCCCGGTGACGAACCGAAGCCCGAGCTCGGCACGATCGAGATCGGCGTCGGCTTGAACGACGGCGGTGTCGTCGTCGAGTGGAGCGTCTGCGAGCGCGACGGGTTCGTCGCCTACAAGATCATCCGCTCGACCGACGCGACGGTCACCTACCCGCGCGGCGACAACGACACGCTCGTCGGCGCCGTCGAGAGCATGACCCGCACGCGCTTCGTCGACGCCGGCGCCCCTGATGGCCGGAAGCTCTTCTACCGCGTCTTCGCGGTGGCGACCCACGAGGGCGTCCCGTACATCGCCTGCGCGAGCGGCGTCGAGGACGTCGTCACGCCGAAGCCCGAGCCCACGCCCAAGCCGGAGCCGAAGCCGGAGGTCGGCGGCCTCGGCCTGGCCGTCTCCTTCGACGAAGGTCACCCATGGGTCGACTGGACCTCGTGCGAGGTCGACGGCGACTTCATCTACAAGGTCGTCCGCTCGAAGGACGCCACGGTCACCTGGCCGCTCGGTGCCTACGACAGCGTCGTGGCCGCCGTCGGGCCGGATGGCAAGACCGCCCTCCTCGACGAGGAGATCGGTTTCGGCAAGAAGGTCTTCTACCGCGTCTTCTGCCTCCGCCCGTTCGGTGAGGGCTGGAAGGTCATCGCCGCGAGCGCGGTGAAGGGCATCCAGACGCCGAAGCCGGAGCCGGAGCCGCTGCCCGAGCCGAGCGTCATGGGCTTCGAGGTTGACGTTACCGGCGAAGGTGTGGCGCTGTACTGGGAGCAGTGCGGTGGTGAGCAGTTCGCCTTCTACAAGGTGATCCGCTCGCGCTCCTCGAACCCCAGCTACATGCCCGGGACCGAGGGCTCGGAGGTCATCGCGGTCTTCGAGAACCACGAGGTCACGAGCTTCGTCGACACGACCGCCGACGGTGGCACCTGGTATTACCGGGTCCAGTCGATCGGCTACGCCAACGGCGCCAAGTTCCTGCTCGGCCAGACGCCCGTTCGATCGGTCACGATCGAGTAGGCGCGAAGCCCCTGGTTGACGTGGACGGATGGGAGCTCCGGGTGGTCCGGCGAACGGCGGTACTGCTGGCCGATGGCCGCCCGGCCCATCCGTCCCTAGCGTCTGACGCCCGATGGTCTCCGACCTGGCCGTCAGCCGCCTCGATGCCGACCGGGAACGCTCCCTCGTGGAGCGGTCCCGGTCGGACGCTTCGGCGTTTGCCGAGCTCTACGACTTCTACCTGCCTCGGATCTACGGCTTCATCGCCCGCCGCGTGGGCGAGCGGGCGGCCGCCGAGGACCTCACGGCCATGACGTTCGAGCGGGCGCTCGGGACGCTCCGCCGGGGCGACTTCCGGAACGAGTCGTTCGGCGGTTGGCTGTACCGCGTCGCCTCGAACGCCATCGTCGATCACGTCCGCCACGACCGGCGCACGGTGTCGCTCGCCGCCGGCCGTGCCGCGAAGGCCGGCGACGCGCAGGCCACCGAGGAGCCACGCGAGGATGCCCTAGCGCTCATCGGTGACGAGGCCGCGACCGCCGCGTTCACCGCCGCCCTCGATCGGGACGTCGTCCGCCGGGCCCTCACCCGCCTCCCCGATGCGCAGCGCCGCGTGCTCGTCCTGAAGTTCTTCGACGGCCTCGAGATCGAGGAGATGTGCGGCGTGCTCGGCTGCAGCCGGGCGACGTTCGCCGTCCGCCTCCACCGGGCGCTGCGCGCCCTTCGCGACGCCATCGCCGAGGAGTCGACCGATGCGGCGTGACGACACCCGCCGCCGGCGGACCCGCAAGGCCGTGAAGGCCGTGACGCCCGACCAGACGGTCGTGCCGTTCGACGCGAGCGTCGCCCTCGACGCCGACCTGACGAAGCTCGCCGCGGAGCTGAGCCACGGCGGTGCCCGCGCGGCCGCGCGCCGGAGGCGCGATCTGGCCGTCCCCTCGCCGGCGTTCACCGCGACCCTGCGCGCGCGGCTCGCCGAGGAGCTGCTCGCTCCGACCGCCAGCGCGGCTCCGGCCGACGCCGCCGCGGTGACGACGCAGACGGCGAGCCCGACCGATGCGGTCGTGGCCGAGGCGGCGGCCGAGGACGCGCCGCCCGCCAGGCTCGCGGATGTCGCGGGCCCGGCCGAGCTCCCCGCGCCAATCGCCCTGCCCGTCGCCTCGCCCCGCCGCAAGCGCGAGCGCCCGGCGCTCCCCCAGGGCGGCGCAACGGTGGCGCCGGTGGCCGTGGCGGCCCGGGTCCGGCTGCGCCAGATGCCCCGCATTCTTCCGTCGCCGCGCTGGACGGCGCTCGCCGTCGCCGCGTCGATCATCGTCGCCGTCTTTGGTCTGGGCCGGTTCGGTGAGATCAGCGTCCCGCCGCCGGTTCGCGCCGGCGCCGTCGCCGGTGCGTCGCTCGTCCGCGACGGCGTCACGAGCGCGCTGACCTTTGGCGCCCAGCTCCGCGAGGGCGACGAGATCCGCGTCGCGGCGGACGGGCGCGCCACCATCGAGATCGGCGCCGGCGTCGTCCGTCTCGACGGGGAGTCGGCGATCCGGCTGACCCGTCTGGGTGGCGACCTGACGCTCGTCGACCAGCTCGCCGGCCGGGCCTGGCACCGGGCCGCGCCGGCGGAGGGCGGCCGCTACGCCGTCCGGACGGAATCCGTCACCTGGACCGCCCTCGGGACGGCCTTCGACCTCGACCGGCGCACGACGACGCGCGGTGAGCGCGTCGAGCTGCTGGCGATCGAGCATGACGTCGCCCTGACGTCGCCGGGCCTTCAGTCCCGCGTCATGGAAGGCCGACGAGCGGTCCTCCTCCTCGGCGACGCGTCGCCGATCCTCGAGACCGGTGGCGTGGACGGCGCCGCCCTCACCGACCCGTGGCTCCTCGCGAACGCGCGGGAGGATCGTGACCTCGGCTTCGAGCTCGGGATCTTCGAGGGCGTCGACCTCGGCGACCCGACGCCGACGCCCGTGCCCACGGCCGTCCCGACCGCCGAGCCGACGCCCACGCCGGCGGCCACGGCCGAGGCGACGCCCGGCCCGACCGCGACGCCGAGCCCGACCCCTCGTCCCACCGCCCGGCCCACGCCCCGCCCGACGCCGAAGCCCACGCCGAAGCCGACGCCGAAGCCCACGCCGACGCTCGGCGCGCTGACGCTCGCGCTCACCGGCTGCCACGGCGGCGTCATCGTCGACTGGTCGGCGTACGGCGGCGACGCATTCAACCACTACACCGTGCTTCGCAACACGAGCCCGAACATCCCGCTCGCCTACCCGCCCCAGGCCGGCGCCATCGCGCTCGAGTCGAGCTACACGACGAACGCCTCGCTGACCTCGACGGCCGATGCCGAGGTCGACCCCGGCGTGACCTACTACTACCGGGCGCTGGCCTTCGATGCCGACGACCGGGTCATCGCAGCCAGCGCCGTGAAGGCGAAGGCGGCCTCGAACGTCATGAACCTCGGCGAGCTCGGCATCGGCCCGATGGAGACCGCGACGCAGTTCGACTGGACGCCGTATCCCGGCCCGGAGGCGTGCTTCTCGACGTACAAGCTCGTCTTCTCGAACGAGGACCCGACGCCGTCGTACCTCGAGGGCTCGTCGGCTGCGTGGGCCGGGGAGCTCCAGTCGACCGGCTCGACCGTCGTCGGCGAGCTGCCGAGCGGCACCTGGTGGTTCCGGCTCCAGGCCATCCGGTTCACCCAGCTCGGCAAGATGGTGGTCGCGGAGACGGCTCCGGCGAGCTACACCGTTCCCTGACGCTTCGCCGCGAGCGCGCCGGGCCACGGCCCCGGCGCGGTGGCGAGGGGGTGGAACGCATCCGGGCGCCGCGGCTTTCGCAGGGCTGGCTCGAACCACGACCACACGACGATCGCGAGCGCGATGAACCAGGCGGGACCGGGCGCGCAGCACGTCAGCCCGAACGCGAGCCAGAACCACGGCGTGTCGAGCCGCAGCATCGCCGGCAGGGCGACGAGGAAGCCGTGCGAGAACAGCGACGGCGAGCCGACGACCGTCGCGACCCCGAGCCGCGCCAGCTGCTCGCGGCGCCCGCGGGCACGCAGCGCGAGGACCGTCACGACCAGCGCGACCGCCAGCGCCACGACCAGCGGGATGTAGCGGGCCGGTCCGAAGCCGTACAGGTTGGGCAGGAGCTCCTGCGAGGTCTGGTAGGCCCGCAGCCCGCCGATCCACTCGACCCAGCGGCCCGGTCCCAGGAGCGGAAGCGTCGCGAGGCAGGCGAGCGCGACGACCGCGACGCCGACGACGAGCGAGCGCCAGTGCTCGCGGCGCAGGAGCCAGAGCGTCGCGATCCCGCTGTAGAGCTTGAAGATCGGCGCGATCGCGAGGAGCGCCGGCCGCCACGGCGCCGCCGCGAAGAGCGCGAACAGCGGGACGGCGACGTTGCCGACGAACAGACCCTGTGCGACCGGCGGCCAGGCGAGCATCGCGACGCTCCAGCGCCACGACAGCCCGATCCAGCGACAGGCGAGGAGGAACAGCGCGAGCGAGACGCCGATCCACAGCCCGGCCGCGACCGGGAACGGGATCGCGCCGAGTGCCGCGAACAGCGGCAGCGTCACCGGCGGGTAGAGGAACGGATAGTTCGAGAGATCCGTCGGGACGGCGCTCAACGGCACGCTCATGTAGACCGGCGCGCCATGGGCCCACTGGTCCGCTGACCTGACGTAGAGCAGGATGTCGCGCGCCCCCTGCGTCCAGAACGTCGTGACGTCGGTTGCGAGCATCGCCGTGAAGGTGACGATCGCCGCCGCCGCGATCGGGTCGATGGACCCGCGCCGCCAGCGCCAGGCGAGGAGGGTCGCGGCCGCGAACCCGAGCCAGACCGGGGGGAACGGGATCCCTCGCCAGTCGGGGAAGTTCCACGTCCACGTCGTCCCGAGCACGTAGATCGCGAGCGCGATCGGGATGAGCCAGCGTCCGTCCTCGGCGAGCGGGCGGACCCGGCCGAGGAACGGCCGGAGCGCATCGGCCACGGGCCACAGCGTCTCCGGCAGGCGCCCGGAACCGACGGTCCCGGCTGGTGCCGGGCCGGGCGCGCGAAGATCCGAGGGGT
This sequence comes from Candidatus Limnocylindrales bacterium, assembly GCA_036556145.1. GTDB lineage: Bacteria > Chloroflexota > Limnocylindria > Limnocylindrales > CSP1-4 > JACDAV01. The sequence continues at coordinate 14,767 of DATBKB010000099.1, forward strand.
CGAGCGAGGTGGTCGCCACGGCCGGACGGTAGCCGAAGTCCGCGGACGGCGAGCCGATCCGGCCGGCGGGCCCGGCTTGCGAGTTCAGGACAGACGCGGCGGCCGCTACTCCCCGCTGAAGCGCGGCGGCCGCTTCTCGACGAACGCCCTGATCCCTTCGGCGTGATCGGCGGTGCGGCCGGCAATGCCCTGGAGCCAGGCCTCGTACTCAAGCGCTTCCTCGAGGGTCAGCTCGGCCGACCGTCCCAGCGCCCGCTTCGTCAGCGCGATGGCGCGCGGCGCCCCGGCGGCGAGGCGGGCGGCGACGTCCCGGGCCTCGGCGAGCACCGACGCTGCCGGCACGACGCGGCTGACGAGCCCGATCCGCTCGGCGTCGGCCGCGCTGACCGGATCGTTGAGCAGCGCCATCTCGGCGGCCCGGGCGGCGCCGACGAGCCGCGGCAGGAACCACGTCGCGCCGCTGTCGGGCACGAGCCCGACCCGACCGAACGCCAGCACGAAGCTCGCCGCCTCGGCGGCGATCCGGAGATCGCACGCGAAGGCGAGCGAGGCCCCGGCGCCGGCGGCGACGCCGTTGATCGCCCCGACGACCGGCCGGTCCAGCCCGCGGATCGCGAGGATCAGCGGGTTGTAGCGCTCCCGGATCTCGACGGCGAGCGGCGCGGCGTCGGGCTCGAGGCGTTCGCGCAGGTCCTGGCCGGCGCAGAACGCGCGGCCGGCGCCGGTGAGGACGACGGCGCGGACGGCGCGGTCGCGGGCAACCTCGCGGAACGCGGCGAGGAGCTCCGTCTTGAGGGCGACGGTCAGCGAGTTGAGGGCATCGGGCCGGTTGAGCGTGATCGTCGCGACGGCGTCGGCGACCTCGTACCGCAGCGACTCGAACGACGAGGTCGCCGAACCGGCGGCCACGGGTCAGCCGCCTCGGGCCGGGGCGAACTCGACGAGCCGGCCGTCAACGAGCTCGAACACGCGCCGGTCGATCGGCTCGTCAGCGCCGCCGGAGTGCTCGATGACGAAGTCGGCGAACAGCCCGGCGAACTCCTCGTCGCTCGGGCGGAGCGTCCCGGCAACGAGCAGATGGCGCTCCGGCAGGCCGACGAGGATCCGTCCCGCGGAGCCCAGCTCCCGGGCAAGGTGCTCGCGGGTCTCGGGCAGCAGGATCCGAGCGGCGTCCCAGCCGTCGCCGGTGTCCGAGGACATGAGCCGCCGCTCGCCCGAGACCTCGTCGGTCCACGGGGCGTCGGCCGACCAGGTCGCGAGGTTGTGCATCGCCGCGTCCTGGATCGCCGAGGGCGGCACGCCCCACGAGAGGACGTGGTCCGCGTTCACGATGACGTCGAACGAGCCGGCGTTGAGCGAGTAGACGACCGGCAGGCCCACCGGTCCCTCGTCGACGAGCGCCTGCGGGTGGGTCTGGCCGGCGTGCTCCGCGAGCGTTTCCGGATGGACGTCCTGGATGCGCAGGCCCTGCGTGCCCACCGGCCGGAAGGTCGGATAGAGCAGCGGCTGGGCGCTCGCCCACTCCTGCTCCGGGATTCCGATCGGCGAGCCGCCCGGGACGGCCGAGTCGGCGCTCATCGCGACCTCACCGGCCCGACCAGCGCGGCGATCGCTTCTCGCCGAAGGCGGCCATCCCTTCCGCCATGTCCTCGGTCGCGAAGAGCAGGAAGAAGTTGCGCCGCTCGAACGCGAGTCCGGCCTCGAGCGACAGCTCGTACGCCTGGTTGACCGCCTCCTTGGCGGCGACGACGGCGATGGGCGGCATGGCCGCGACGCGGGACGCGAGCTCCAGCGCCGCCTCGAGCGTCGCCTCCGGCGGAACGACCCGCGTGACGAGCCCGCGCGCCTCGGCCTCGCGCGCGCCGATCGTGTCTCCGGTCAGGACGATCTCCATCGCCCTCGCCTTGCCGATCGCGCGGGTCAGCCGCTGCGTCCCGCCCGCGCCCGGCATCACGCCGAGCCGGATCTCCGGCTGGCCGAACTGGGCATCCTCCGCGGCGACGATCATGTCGCAGAGCATCGCCAGCTCGCAGCCGCCCCCGAGGGCGAGGCCCCGGACGGCCGCGATCATTGGCTTGCGGACCCGCTTGAGACGCTCCCAGCGGTGGAAGTCGTCGTCGACGGTGAGCGAGGTGGGCGTCTGCCGGCCGAGCTCCTTGATGTCCGCGCCGGCGGCAAAGGCGCGTTCCCCGGCCCCGGTCAGGACGATCGAGCGGCAGGCCGCGTCGCGGTCGAGCCGCTCCACTACGTCGGTCAGCTCGGCGATCAGGGCGAAGCTCAGGGCGTTGAGCGCCTCCTGGCGGTCGAACGTCACGACGGCGACGCCGTCGACCGGGAAGGCGACCCGAACGTAACGTGGCTCGGCGGTCGGCGGCCTCGCACCCGCCGGCGCGGTGTCGGTCACCGGGACAGTATCGCCGCTCCCCCGCCGGGCTACGAGCCGATCTCGGGGACGACGTCGGGGGCGTCCTCGACGACGAGGAGCGTCGAGAGCCCGGGCGCGATCTCCCGGAGGTTCCGCCCGGCGGCCCGCATCGCGTCCGAGCGGAGCCCCTCGTCGAGCGTGGCGCGGTCCGCGAAGTCCATCGCCGTGATGAGGATGAGGTCCGTGTCGGCCCCGAGCGCCTCGACGACGCGCTGGGCGTGGATCCGCTTGAGCCCGGGCGTCCGGGCGACCAGCGGCAGGTGCTCGTCGGTGTAGCGGCGCTCGAACGCTTCGAGCGCCTCCTGCCCGCCATCGGGCCGCCGGTAGAGGGCGAGGAGTGTCGTCATGCGGATGCCTCCTGGTCGGATGGGTCGGGGACCGCGTCGAAGCCATGCGGCGGATGCCGGGCGGCGCGCTCGCGCGCCGCCTTCTCCGTGGAGCGATAGAACGAGCCGAGGACCTCGTTGAACAGCGCGGGGCGCTTGACCATCACCTCGTGGCCGCAATCCGGGGCGACGAACAGGCGACCGTCCGGGAGCTGCCGCTGCAGTCCCCAGGCGTGGTCGACCGGCACGAACGGGTCGCGGTCCCCGCAGGCGACGAGCGCCGGCACCTCGATCCGTCGCAAGTCGCGGGGCGTGATCAGTGGCTGGACGCGGACGTCGGCCGCGATCGCGGGCAGCAGCCGCGTCCACGCGCCTTGGCCCTGCCCGGGATCGTGTCGTGCCGCCAGCTCGGTCGCCCACTCGGGATCGTTCGCGAGGATCCGCGGCGGGTCCATCAGCCGGGACGCGACGCTCGCCCGCGGCTCGCGTTGCGTCGTAATGCCGACGACGACCAGCGTTCGCAGCCGCTCCGGATGGCGCGCCGCGAACTGCAGCGCGGTCATCGCGCCCATCGAAAAGCCGAGCAGGTGGAAGGTCGCGAGGCCGAGCCCGTCGACGAAGGCGGCGAGGTCGTCGACGAGCCAGTCGTAACGAAAGCCGTTGGCCGCGTCCCAGCGCGTGCGGCCGTGCCCACGGGCGTCGGGAACGTACACGAGGAACGCCTTGGAGAGCAGCGGGATCTGTGCCGCGAAGTCCTCGTGTCCGGACGACGTGGCGCCGTGGAGGAGGACGAGCGGTGGGCCCGCGCCGTGGACCTCGTACGCAACGTCGAGTCCATTCGCCGCGATCGATGGCATTCGCGGCAGTCTACGGGAGACGCTTCCACCGACCCCGGGAGACGGTTCCACCGACCTTCGCGGTACGCTGGTGCCCGAGCGCGAGCAAGGGGAGATCGCGATGGCCCGTCACCGGCACGTCCTCGTCCTCGTGCTCGCCATCGTCCTCGCGGCGTGCCAGTCCGCGCCGGTTTCAACGCCCTCGCCAACCGCGGCCCCGGGCCGGACGGCGACGCCTTCGGGCTCGGCCCCGACGTCGACGTCCACGCCGCTGCCCACGTCGGGCGACGTCGCGTGGCAGCAGATCCCGCAACCCGGCCTTGGCGCGGCGGTGTTCATCCACGTCGTCAAGGTCGGCGACGAGTTCTTCGCCGCCGGTTGCCGCCTGATCGGCGACCGCGGTTGCGACGAGCCGGTCATCTGGCGCTCACGCGACGGCCTCGATTGGGCCGCCGACCTGCCGGTCGAGATCCAGCCGGATCTCAACGCCGGGACCGTGACATCGGTCGCGTCGTCGCGGGCCGGGCTGGTCGCGGGCGGGAGCGTGTCCGCCGGGGAGACGGTCCGCGCCGCGGTCTGGCTGCGCATGGCCGACGGCTGGCGCATGCTCGGCCTGCCCGAGCAGGGCAACGCGGCCGTCGGGACGCTCATCCCACGTGGCGACGGCCTCGTTGCGCTCGGCTTCGGGGCCTTCCTCGAGGCCGCGGGCTTCGAGGCGTGGCGCTCAGCGGACGGCGCGATCTGGCAGGCCGCGACCACGCCGCAGAGCGAAGGCTTTCCGGACTCGGCGCTCGAGGTCGACTCGAACCTCGTCGCCTGGGGGCCGTCGTGCTCGTACTGCATCGCCCCGTCTGCGTGGTGGGTCAGCCCCGATGGCGGCGCGTGGCAGGAGTTCCAGGCGCCGCGCGGGCTCGAGCAGGCGACGCTGACGTCCCTCGGTCGAACGAACGATGGGTTCATCGCGTTCGGCAGCCTCGGCGGTGGTGGCGACGTGCAGGTCGCGCCGTCGGCCTGGGAGTCGGCCGACTTCGGAACGTGGGAGCAGGTCGCCTCGCCGAGCGGCGATGCCCAGGACACCGTCTACGAGCAGATCGTCGTCGGCAACGGCGTCGTCGCCGCGGGGACACGGACCGGCGAGGACGGCCTGTCGGGGATCGTCTGGACGCGCGCTCCCGGTGAGACGGAGTGGGTCGAGGATCTCGTCCTGCCCGGGCTCGAGACCGTGGGGCTCCTGAATCATCCCGAACCGGGGCGGATCGTGCTGATCGGCCGGATCTCGACCGAGGAGGGCGACCGGGTCGACACCTGGACGCGCCGCCTCGACTGGCTGCCGTGAGGGCCCTGCGGCTGCTGGTGGGATCGGCGGCCGTCCTGATCGCAGCGTGTGCGGCTCCCGCACCGAGCGCCTCGCCGGCCGGCGGCGGCAACGCGGTGCGCTGGACGACCGATGTCGTCGACCTCCAGGCCTCGGACTTCTGGATCGATGCCGCGGGCAGGCGGTTCGTCGGCTCGGCAGAGGTACGGGTCACCTCCGATCCCGGCACGGCGACCTACCGGACGCTCGAGCTGACCTGGTCCGAGCACGGGGCCGAGATGCGGCTGAACATCTACTTCGGCGGCGACGGCTCGCGCTGGTGGGTGGACGAGATCCGCACCTATGACGGCACCGCCGCGTCTCCCGACTGGCTCTACTACGAGGCGCCCGGGCTCGGGGCAGCGCTTGGACAGTCGTGGGTTGGCAACCTCGACCTCCAGTCGGCCCGCGCATCCCAACCGGGTCGCGGTCCGGGTCGGCTTCATTTCGGCGCGCTCCAGCTCTCGTCCAGGCCGGCCGGCCCGTAGCGCGCGGCCTACAATCGGCGGCGTGACCGCCACCGATCGGCGCCCGGCGGGCGCCACACGCATCGAGCGCGACTCGATGGGCGAGATGGAGGTCCCGGCCGACGCCCTGTACGGCGCGTCGACCCAGCGGGCGGTCCTCAACTTCCCGATCTCGGGGCAGCGCTTCCCGCGCCGCTTCCTGCGGGCGATCGGGCTGATCAAGCGAGCCGCGGCCGAGACGAACGGCCGGCTCGGGCTGCTCGAGACCGCGACCGCCAAGGCGATCGCCGATGCCGCGCAGGAGGTCGCCGACGGTGCCCACGACGCGCAGTTCCCGATCGACATCTACCAGACCGGGTCGGGCACCTCGACGAACACGAACGCCAACGAGGTCATCGCGACCCTCGCCTCGCGGCGCCTCGGCGGGGCGAAGGTCCACCCGAACGACCACGTCAACCGCTGCCAGTCGTCGAACGACGTCGTCCCGACGGCGATGCAGCTCGCGGCGGCGCTCGCGATCGAGGAGGAGCTGCTGCCCGCGCTCGAGCGACTTCGCGCCGCACTCGACGCGAAGGCGCAGGAGCTGTGGCCGGTCGTCAAGACCGGCCGGACGCACCTCCAGGACGCGACACCGATCCGGCTCGGCCAGGAGTTCCGCGGCTACGCCGGCCAGGTCGAGGAGGCGATCCGGCGCGTCCGCGCGGCGCGCGACGAGCTCGTCGTCGTGCCGCTCGGCGGCACCGCCGTCGGGACCGGGATCAACGCGCACCCGAAGTACGCGTCCCGAGCAACCGGCCGGCTGGCCGAGCTGACCGGCCTCGCGGTCCGTGAGGCGCCGAACCACTTCCATGCCCAGGCGTCGCTCGACACGGTGCTTGCCGCGCACGCCGCGCTGCGGGCGACGGCCCTCGGCCTGTGGAAGATCGCCAACGACGTCCGGCTCATGGGCATGGGCCCGCGGGCGGGCTTCGGCGAGATCGCGCTGCCGGAGACGCAGCCGGGCTCGAGCATCATGCCCGGCAAGGTCAACCCGGTGATCGTCGAGAGCCTGACGATGGTCGTCGCCCGCGTCGTCGGCAACGACGCAACGATCGGCTTCGCCCAGACCGGCTCGCTGCTCGAGCTCAACGTCATGATGCCCGTCGCGGCGGTTGCGCTCCTCGAGTCGGCGGAGCTCCTCGCCGCCGCGGCGCGCAACTTCGCCGAACGGACGGTCGCCGGGATCACCGCCACGGAGCGCGGCCCGGCCCTCGTCGAGCAGGGGCTGATGCTCGCCACCGCGCTCGCACCGGTCATCGGCTACGACGAGGCCGCGAAGCTCGCCAAGGAGGCGCTGCGCAGCGGCCGCACGATCCGTGAGCTCGCGGCGGAGCGCGGCGTCGCCCCGGATCGTCTCGACGAGCTCCTCGACCCGGCCCGCATGACGGAACCCGGCTTCGAGGGCGGCGGAGGCGGCGGCTGACGGCGCTGGGCGGACTCGCCCGTCGCTACAATCCGCGCCGATGACCTCCTCTCGCCTCTGGGACCGCGCCGCGGGGCCGCTCGTTCGGGCCGACCGTCACAACGGCCGGCGCCGCGCCGAGATCGTCGCCTTGCGGGCGGCCGGACTGCCGGACGTCGAGGAGCTGTTCGCGTTCATGCGCGACGCGGAGCTGCGATTCGAGACGCTCCGGATGCGGATCGAGGAGCGGACGTTCACGACCCGGGGCGAGCACCTCGTCGCAATGGACGTCGCGATTCGCCATCCCGGCCACGCTCGCGTGACGACGACCGAACCGGGCGGCGGGACGGCCGGCAACTACGAGATCTGGGTCTCCGACGGGGCCGTCGTGCGGACATACTCCGGCCCGCATCGCCTCGGGACGGAGCGGCCGGTGCGACCCTCGGTCCGCGGCCTCGGCGATCCCGACTTCCCCGGCTTCGCCCGCGTCTACGAGCCGCTCACCGCGCTGCCGATGGAGACGCTTCCGGAAACGTTCGTCCACCCCGCCGGCTATGCGCAAAACGTTCTGGCGACCGGCCGGTGCTGGATCTCCGGAACCGATGTCGTCGCCGGCCGCGAGGCGATCGTCCTCGAGTGCGACCACCCGCGGGCGGTCGAGCTCGTCGCCGATCGGCCGGACTTCCACGTCCAGGTCGCGGTCGACCGCGGTGACGGCGTGATCCTCCGGCTCGTCGAGACGATCGCGGGCGACGTCACCCGCGAGGCGCGGGTCGTCGCCTACGAGGCCGACCCGCCTCTGCCGGATTCGATCTTCACCTTCGAGTTCCCCGAGGGGACGTCGATCCTCTACTGACGCCCGCGCCCCGCGCGGGCCGCGGGGTCAGCTGCTCGCCATCTCGAGCTCGCGCTCGATCGCGGCCAGCTCCTCGGGCGTGCCCTGGACCTTCGGGCCGCGGAACCAGTTCTTCGCCGAGAGGACCCACCAACCCCCCGCGAACAGCAGGACCACGCCCACCGCAACCGGTGCGTAGTTGAAATTGGCGGGGTTGTCGATCGGCGTGACCTGCGGCAGGAGGAACAGGATCGCGATGAAGACGACCCAGATCGTCGCGACCGTGCCGACGATCCGGCTCCACCGCCCGAGGTTCCACGGCCCGGCCTGGAAGGCGCTTCCCAGGCGGAGCCGGAGATAGACCGGCGTGATGTAGGCGATGTAGAGACCGATGACCGCGATCGACGTGACGGCGAAGTAGGCGACCGGGTTGACGAGGTACGGCAGGCCGAGGATGAACGCAGCGACCGCCGCCAGCCAGATCGAGTTGGTCGGGGTCCGCGTCCGCGGGTTGATCCGGTGCCAGAAGCGGCTGCCGGGGATCGCCCCGTCGCGGGAGAACGCGTAGATCATCCGCGAGTTCGCCGTGACCGACGACATCCCGCAGTAGAACTGGGCGCCGATGACGATCAGGAGGATGAGCAGGCCGCCAGTCAGGCCGACGGCTTCGATCCAGATCTGGGCCGGCGGGACGAGCTCGGCGTACGCCCGGTCGTAGCCGCCGTTCGGGTCGATGCCGTAGTTCATGGCGACGAGCAGGATGAACCCGAAGATCACCGATACGACGACCGAGAAGACGATGCCACGCGCCGAGGACCTGGCGGCGTCGTGGGTTTCCTCGGACATGTGGGCGGACGCGTCGTAGCCGGTCAGTGTGTACTGCGCGTTGAGCAGGCCGATGAGGGCGACGTAGAACATCGGCAGCGGCGCGACGGCGGGGTCGAGGTTCGTCTTGTTGACGAAGGTCGTGAAGACCTGGTCGAGCGGCGTGTGGTGGGGCGACAGGAAGAACATCGCCACGAAGATCACGGCCACGCCGACGACATGCCACCAGACGGACACGTCATTGAGAAACGCGACGAGGCGGATGCCGAACGTGTTCAGCAGGCCATGGAGGAAGAGGACCACCCCGTAGATCGCGATCGTCGTCTGCGGCTCGGTCCCCCAGCCGAACGCGATGTGGAGGTAGGCGTTGATGAAGAAGGCCAGGCCGAAGTCGATCCCGGCCGTGACCGCCACCTGGCCGAGCAGGTTGAACCAGCCGGTGAACCACGACCAGGCCGGCGCATTTCGCCGGGCGAGCTTCGCCGACCAGTAGTAGAGGCCGCCGGCGGTCGGGTAGCTCGAGGCGACCTCGGCCATGCCCAGGGCGACCAGCGTGACGAAGAAGCCGACCACCAGCCAGCCGATCGTCATCTCCGCTGGCCCGCCGGTCCGCATCCCGAAGCCGAACAGCGTCAGACAGCCGGACAGGATCGAGATGATCGTGAACGAGACGGCGAAGTTGGAGAACGTCCGCATGCCCCGCCGCAGCTCCTGGGCGTAGCCGAGCTGGTGCAGGCGTTCGGTATCGCTCGACGCCACTGGACCCCTCCCTCCGAGCGGTTACGATGGCCCCTCGCCGCGCATTACGCGACGGCGGGGTGGCGGTGTCAAGAGCCGTCTTGCGGCAGGCGCCACGGGAGGAGAGAGTGGGCGACCGCCTTGCCGGCAAGGTCACGATCGTGACCGGCGCCGGCTCGGGCATCGGGCGGGCGACGGCGATCCGCTTCGCCGAGGAGGGGGCGAAGGTCACCTGCGTCGACCTCGACGGCCCGGCGGTCGAAAAGGTCGCCCGGGAGATCGGCCCCGCGGCCGTGGCCGTCCGGGCGGACGTTTCGGACCCGGTCGCGGTGAAGCGCTACACGGACGAGACGGCGGAGCGCTGGGGCGGCCTGCACGCGGTCTTCAACAACGCCGGGGTGAACATCCCCGGCGTCTTCCACGAGGTCCCCGACG
>DATBKB010000100.1:0-3149 GCA_036556145.1 Candidatus Limnocylindrales bacterium
CGCCACGCCAGCCCAGCGTCGAGAGGCCGAGGACCGCGAGAGCCGCCACTCCGACGTGCAGTGCGGCATGGACGCGCCATGCCCGTGCCGCCCCGAGCGCGAGGGCGACGGACGGGACCCCGGCAGCTCGATCCGCCTCGGCGTCGGCGAGGGCGTTGGCGATCGCCAGCGCCGCCCCCGCGAGCACGGCCGCGGGCAGGAGGAACGTGAAGGCCGGAGGGACGGATCCGGCCGCGCCGAGCCAGGCGTAGACGGGCAGGAGCGGGATCCCCACGGCGAACGGCAGCCACGACGAGGCGGTGCCCTTGAGCCAGAGGTCGTACGCGTAGCCGATGCCGAGCACGAGGACGCCGACGAGCACGGTCGGCGGGCCGGACGCCGCCGACAGGGCCAGCCCGAGGGCCGCCGCCACCGCGCCGACGAGTGCGGCGAGGACGGGCGGGACGAGGCCGGCCGGGATGGGCTTGGCCGGCTTGGAGACGGCGTCGCGGGGGGCGTCGACGATGTCGTTCACGACGCCGATCGAGGCCTGGAGGAGGAGCATCCCGAGCCCGAGCCGCACCGCGACCTCGAGACCGGCACCGGCGATGAGGGCGATCACGGCCGTGGCGGCGCCGTCGAGGAGGATCGGGAAGGGGTGGGTCAGCCGGACGAGCCCGGCGACACGCTGCAGTACCGCGTCAGACGTAGACGAGCTCGTGGAAGTTCTCGACGAGGAACGCGATCAGCCGGTCGCGGCCGTCCGGGAGCTGGGCACGCACGCCGGGGACCAGGGCAAACAAGGTGATGGCCGGAACCATCAGCCGGCCTTGCCCGTCGCGACCCACGACCGCCGGCGGCCCTCCGCCCAAAGCGAACACGCGTTCGAATTGCTGCTCGTCCAGCCCGGTCGCCTTGCGAAAGTCCTCGATGACCCGGATGACGCCGCGCCGGATCGCGACGTCGCGCATGAGCTCCGCGGCCCAGGCATCGATCTGCTCGTCGCTCTGCTCGGCGAGGCGCCTCGCGTATTCGTCGGCGTCGGCCGACAGGCCGGTCGTCGTTCCCAACCGCTCCTCCGCAGGTCCGTTGCGGCGAGTATCGCAGACGTCAGCGGCGAACCGGCGGCCGCGAGCCCTCGGGCCAGTCGTTGAACCGCTCGGTGAGCCAGCGGCCGAAGCGACCCGGCGGCGGAAAGTCCGGTGCCCCGGCGACCAGCCCGTGGAGCGCCTCCCACGTCGCGCTCGTCAGCCGGCGAACGGCGTCCCGTGTCGGACGGCCGGTGGCGGGCAGCGGATCGCCGATGCGGACGCGGATCCGGCGCCCGAACCGCAGCCAGCTCGAGCCGCTGATGGCGACCGGGACGATCGGCACGCCGGAACCGAGGGCAAAGTACGCGACACCCTCCTCGAGCGGCAGGAGCTCGGACTCGCCGGCGTGGATCCTCCCCTCCCCCGCAATGGCCAGCGCGCCGCCCGTGGCGAACACGTTCCGGACGCGGCGAGCGGCGTCGAGCATGTCGTCCTTGCCGGGCTTGTACGGGACGGTCACGTTCGACCAGCCCATGAGCCGGTTCCTCCGTCCGAGCGACATGTCCTGCTCTTTCGGCCCGAAGAAGAAGACCCGCGGCCGGATCGGCAGCGAGGCGAGGAGGATCATCGGGTCGCTCCAGTTGAGGTGGTTGAAGCAATAGACGACCGGGGCGTCCGGGATCTTCTCGCGGCCCTCGACGCGCAGCCGGACGTACGCGTGGACGAGGACCCACGACACGACCCGGGCGAAGAGGTACCGGCCGAAGTGGCGCCGCGAATCGGCCCGCGGGTGCCGGCTCGAGGTGGCATCCACAGGCGCCGGCCGGCCCGCCGGCTCGGGCAGGGACGCGGGATCGAGATCCGCCAGGCGGGCGACCGTGGTCGTGGCCATCGCCTCCGTGCCGGGTGCCGGCGGAATCGTCGCGTTCGGGACGAGGACCACCCTCATCCCGGCGTCGCGGCCGGCTCGAACGCCGTTGTACGAGTCCTCGACGACGAGGCAGCGTTCAGGCGGGACGCCAAGCCGGCGGGCGGTCTCCACGTAGACGTCCGGCGCGGGCTTGCCGTGGGCCACCTCGTCGGAGGAGACGACGACCCGAAACGTGTCGATGAGACCCGTCGCGCCGAGCGCGGCGTCGATGACCTCGCGGTGCGCCGACGACGCCACGGCCGACGGCCAGCGGGCGGCGATGCGCCGAACCGCTTCGACGGCACCGTCGATCCGGGGTGCGCCGTCGCGACGGTACCGCGCGACGACGGCATCGACGATCGCGCGCTCGATCGATTCGGGGCTGTCGTCGATGTCGAGGCGATCGCGCATGATCCGCGACCACTGCCGCGAGTTGGCGCCCATGACCGCGACGCGGTCGTCCTCGGTCCAGCGCCGGTCGCGATCGGCCGCGAAGTCACGGCGGGCCTCGTCCCACCAGATCTCGGAATCGACGATGACCCCGTCGAGATCGAAGATGACCGCCTCGACGCCCGTGCCCGCGGCCGTCACTCCTGCGGCTTCGGGCCCGCTGCGGCGACCGGTGGCTCGGGTGCGGTTTCGACCGGCGCCGACGTCCGTGGGGCGGCCGGCTGGCGCCGCGTCGCCGTCGCTCGCTTCGCCCCGCGCCGCTTCGTTGCCGCCTTGCTGCCCGCGGCGCCCTTCGTCGCGCGCCCCCGGCGGCGACCACGGAGCTCCGGGATGGGGCGGCCGTCGATGGCCGCGAGCAGGACGAGGCCGAAGGCGGCGATGTCGTCCGCCTGCCGGTCCGCGCCGCGGAGGACCTGCTGCTCGACCTGGAACGCGACGAGCCGGCGTCCGCCGACGGTCTCGACGGCGAGCTCGCCGATCTGGACGCGCGGCCAGCGGACGACCTTGCCGCTGGCGCGGGGGCCCTCCCCGCCGGGCAACGGGAGGCGGACGTGGCACGAGATCAGCCCGGCCGCCGAGGGCACGAGGATCATGTATCGGATGGACGGATCGTCACCCCATGCGACCCAGCAGTGCGGATCGGGCTCCGCGCCGAGCGCCGTGAGGACCGGCTCGACGACGGCCAGGACCTTGGCCGACAGCGCTTCGCGGCTCGGGGCGCCGGAGCGCCACTCGCTCAACCGCATCGGGACTCCCTCACAGCGGCCGAGGGTAGCACG
>DATBKB010000101.1:0-28417 GCA_036556145.1 Candidatus Limnocylindrales bacterium
GGCCTTGCCCTTGACCCTGGCCTTGCCCTTGACCCTGGCCCTGGCCTTGCCCTTGACCCTGGCCTTGCCCTTGACCCTGGCCCTGGCCTTGCCCTTGACCCTGGCCTTGCCCTTGGCCCTGGCCCTGACCCTGGCCCTGGCCTTGCCCTTGACCCTGACCCGCGCCGGGGCTCTGGCCGGGCTGGCCCTGCCCCTGGCCCGCACCCGGACTCTGACCGGGCTGGCCCTGGCCTTGCCCGGGCTGGCCCTGCCCCTGGCCCTGACCCTGACCGGGTTGGCCCTGCTGACCGGGCTGGCCGGAGTTGGCGAGGTTGCGTCGCGCGTCCTGGAGTCGTGACGCCGCCGACGACAGGTCGCGGTTGACGTTGACGCGGTTCTCGGCGCCCTGGAGCGCTTCGCCGAGGCGGTCGAGCGCGGTCTGGGCGCCCTTCGTGTCGCCCTGGCCGAGACTCTGGGCCGCGTCGCGGAGCGCCTGTCCGGCGGCGCCGTCGGCCTGGCTGGCCATGCCCTGCAGCTCACTGAGCTGCCGGGCAAGCTCGCGCTGCTGCTCCGGCGTCATCGAGTCGAGCTTGTCGCGGAGCTTCTCGAGATCCTTGGCGGCCTGCTTCGGGTCGCCGTCCTGGTTCGCGCTCGGCTGGCCGGTCGCGGTCCGCGACAGCGCGCGGCTCAGCGCGGTGAGCGACGAAGCTCGCTGCTCGTTCGCGGGGTCCAGCTGGGCGCGGAGGTTGCCCTCGATGCTGCCGAGGCGGGCGAGGTTGACGTCGAGGTCGCCGGGCCGGTCGCGGAGCTGCTTCGCGAGCTCCTTGAGCTCCTTCGCCAGGCGGGTGCGCGGGTCGTCGGCGTCGCCGCCCTTGCCCTCGAGCTCCTTCGCGATCTCGTCGATCCGGTCGGCCTGCCGGGTCGCTTCCTCTCGCACCTGGCGGGCGTCCGCGATCCGGGCGTCCTGCGGGTTCGGGATGAGCAGCACGGGCGCGAGCAGGATGGCCGCGGCGACGGTGGCCAGCGCCGGGTTCCGCGAGAAGCGCGGCCGGAACAGGTTCGCCGGCACCCGGCGGAGCGCGCTCAGGGCGTCGCGGCGCTGTCGCCGGACGAAGCGGCGCTCCTCGGCGACCTGGTCGAGGCTGCCCGCGACGGGTTCCTCGAGGTCGTCCGGGCCGGCCGGTCCGGCGGCGGAGGGGACGGCCGACGCGAGCGCGAGGGCACTCGTGACGCGGTCGCCGAGGTGGCCCTCGGCGTCCAGCGCCATGGCCGTCTCGCCGATGCGCGGGCGAGCGAGCATGGCCGCGACCGCGAGCGCGAGGAGGCCGACGAGCGGCAGCCCGGCACCGATCACCGGGGCCGCCTCGATCGGCGTGAACCGGGCGACGGTCCAGAGCACGAGCTCCGCGCCGACGACCGCGGCGGCGGCGATGAACGCGCGGCGGACGATCCGCCGCAGCCACAGCCGGCGCCCGTGCGGCCGCAGCCCCGAGCGGATCTTCTCGAGGTCGGGGTCGAGCGGCGAGGTGACGGTTCGGGGATCGACCGGCGCGTAGCGGGCGGCCTCGGCGGCGACCCGCGCGCGCCGCGCGCGGAACGGGAGTCGGGTGGCGAGACGTGACATCACGATCGGTTCCTCCGCATCAGCCGTCGGACGGCGCGCGGCAGGCCCGGGTTCCATCGGCGGGCGGGGCTCACGAGCTGCACGGACGCGACGAGGAGGACGGCCGCGAGCCCGAGCCACGACAGGGCGCTCTTGGGCCAGAAGCTGTCCCGAACGACGCCGAAGGGCTGGATGGGCGCAACGTCGAGCGCGGGCCCGATGAAGACGCCGCCTCGCTGGTCGGGGACGACGACCCTCGGCTGGCCGCCCGTGTCGACGGTCGGCTCGAACGGGACGCCGAACATCGAGCGGTCGGTCACGTAGGCGACCTGCGAGCACCAGTAGCCGAAGCCGTTTTCGACGCCGCACAGGACGTCGGCCTGGGCGTAGTACGGGTTGAAGTAGACAAGCGCTTCCGGCGGCCGGCCCCGGAGCGGCCCGAAGCCGCGACCAACGTTGCTCTCGGTCATCGTGTTCCAGAAGTAGAAGATGAAGAAGGACCCGAGGCAGACCGCGAGGACGCCGAAGTACGTCGCGATCGTCGCCGCCTGGGTCCGCTTCATCAGCGCGGAGAAGAAGAGCCCGACCGATCCGAGCCCGATCGCGGTCGCGAAGAGGACGACGTAGCCGCGGATGATGTCGTCGGGGGACACGCCGCCGAACACGAACACGACGGCCGTCATCGGGATCGAGGCGAAGATCAGGATGAAGAGGTACGTCAGCGCGCTCAGCAGCTTGCCGATGACGATCGACAGCGACGAGATCGGCGTCGTGGCGAGCAGGTCGAGCGTCTGCTTCTCGCGCTCCAGGCTGATGGCGCCCGCGGTGAATGCCGGCGCGAGCGCGACGACGAGCAGCGTCTCGAGCATGAGCAGCGCGGTGAAGATCCCGGCCCCGATCTGGGCCGACGCGAACGCCGCCGAGCCGGCCAGGCCGCGCCCGTACTGCTGCTCGAGCGTCAGCTCGACCATCCAGGAGAAGACCGCCAGCAGGAGCAGGTAGACGGTGAGGATGACGAAGGCGCGGCGGCCGCGCATCCGGCCGCGCAGCTCCTTCACGCCGATCGCGGTGAAGCCGGCAAACGCCGAGCGGAGCCGTTCGCGAACGGCGATCCGCGGCCGGCGCAGGAAGCGCGGGCGTTGGGCCACGACCTGCGTCGGGACGGCCTCGACCCGCTCGTTCGGGTCGCGCTCGACCGGCGCCGCCGCGTCGTCCTCGTGGGCCAGGTGGCCGCTCATCGGGAGACTGTCGCTCATCTGGCCGTCCTCATGCCTGGAGCATCGTGGCGAGCGTCGCCGGCTCGCGAGCCGTCACCTGGAGGAACAGCTCCTCGAGGTCGCTTGCGGCCCGCGAGAAGCTCGACATCTGGATGCCGGCCCCGACGGCCCGCGCGAGCAGCCGCGCCGAGGCCGCCTCGTCGCCGCGGAACCCGATCTCGATCGTCCCGTCGTCCAGGATCGCCGCGGAGGCGACGTGGTCCTCGGCGGCGAAGTGGTCCCGTGCCGCCTCGATCGCCTCGATCCCCCCGACGACGCGCACCCGGAGCACGGCGCCGGCGCGGAGCCGCCGCTCGATGTCGGCGACCTTGCCGTGGGCGAGGACCGAGCCGCGGTCGACGATCGCGACGCTCGTGCAGAGCTCCTCGAGCTCGGGAAGGATGTGGCTGCTGATGAGGATCGTCTTGCCCATCGCCCGTAGCTCGCGCAGCAGCTCGCGCAGCTCGACTCGCGCCCGGGGGTCAAGGCCCGACGCCGGCTCGTCGAGGATCAGCACTCGCGGGTCGTGGACGAGCGTGTGGGCGAGGCACAGCCGTTGCTGCATGCCACGCGAGAGCTGCTGGACGTACGTATCGCGCTTGTCGGCGAGATCGACGAGGTCGAGCAGGTCGCCGATCATCTGCCGCCGTCGGGCGGCGGGGATGCCGTAGCAACGGGCGAAGAAGTCGAGGTACTCCCAGACCTTCATGTCGTCGTAGACGCCGAACACGTCCGGCATGAAGCCGATGACGTGACGAACCGCCGCGGGATCGCGGCGGACGGAGTGACCGGCGATCTCGGCGTCGCCCGCGCTCGGGGCCAGGAGGGTCGCCAGGATCCGCAGCGTGGTCGTCTTGCCGGCGCCGTTCGGACCGACGAGGCCGAAGATCTCGCCCTCCTCGACCGCGAGGTCGATGCCGGCGACGGCCACGGTGCCGTCGTAGCGCTTCACGAGGCCCTCGGTCCGCACGATGGCGCTCACTCGACGTCCCCTTCGATCCGAAGCTGGAACTGGAACCCCACGCCATCCTGCTTGTCGTTGACGAATTTGATGAGGAGCGTCCCGCTGGCGGGGTCGACATAGCGACCCGGATCGGCGACATCGTAGGCGGGTCCCATCTGGGCGTGCTTCAGCCGGATCCACTGCTCGGTCGTGCGGTCGAAGAGCTCGATCTCGGGAACGCCGTCGAAGAATTGGCTGCAGTCCTTGACCGCCGGATCGCAGGTGCTCGGTTCGGGCTCGACGCAGTTCTTCGCGTCGGTCGGCTCGTCCCGGCAGGGCTGGGGGTCCATGGGCTCGAGCTTGTTCGGGTTGGCGGCGATACCGAGCTCGCCACCCATCGAGAACTGCACGCGCTTCGCGATGAGGCGACCCTCGAAGGCGATCGGCCGGTAGGCCACGGTCACGCTGCCGCGGCCCATGTTGATCGAGTACGGGTCCTTGTTGAAGAACTGCGCATCGAGCTCGACCACGCTGCTGCGGATGAGGTCGTCGCCGAACGCCGTCGTGCCGGTGACGCGCATCGGCATCGGGATGTAGTAGAGGACGTTGCCGGTGCGGCGTGGCTGCTGGCCCGAGACCGTGACGTCGAGGACGGGATCCGTGCCCCAGGTCAGCAGCACCGGGCTCTCGGACTGGAGCTGGCCGGTGGGGCCGAAGTTCGGGTCATACGTCAGCTGGTCGATGACCGCGTGTCGGACGATGTTGCGCTGGGTGCTGCGCGACGTGCCCGCCGGGTCGCCGAAGAACACGGCGCCGAGGATCTTGTTCGAGAGCGACTCGCCGAACTGCGTCCGGCGGACGACCAGCGAGACGTCCTGGCTGCCGCCCGGCTCGAGGTCGCGGAGCACGACGACCGATCCGCCGAGAACGACCGCCGGCTTCTCGAGCCGCTGGTCGGAGTTGTTCGTGATGGTTCCTCGCAGCGTGCCGTTGTCGAGGCGGAGGTTGGCCGTGATTCGCGGCACGACCGCGCTCGTCTCGGCCCGGACGGTTCGCAGCGAGCCGAAGCCGATGACAAGGTCGCGGATGCGAGCGGGGTCGCCCTGGAGCACGTCGAGGGCGCCGCTGTCGGTGCCGCCGATGAAGTCGCCCGTCAGCGTCGAGGACAGCAGGGCGCCGCCCTGGACCTCGAGCTGGTACGTGCCGCGCGACGGGGAGAAGACGCCGAGGTAGACCTGGGCGGTCCCCTCCGTCGCGTCGGGCGCGCCGCGCACGATCGCGATCTCGTTGAGGATCACGTCGAGGCCGCGGGCCGCCGCGCCGACGCCGTACGAGCCGGCGGCGAACGCGGCGATCAGCACCGGCATCGTGATCCAGGCCCACTCGCGCCGATCGAGCCGGCGCAGGACGAGATAGTTGATCGGGCCGATGAGGACGATGTACCCGAACAGCAGGGCCAGGAGCCCGGTGATCGAGGGCAGTGCGAGCTCCGGCAGCTGCGACACGGCGCTGACGAGCTGGCCGTCGTCGCCGGTGAGGATCGCGGTGCCCTGGCGCTGGGGCAGGAAGTTGCGCCACAGCGATTCGGTCTCCCGCGATTCGGCGATCCACTTCGTGCTCGGGTCGAAGCCGAGGATGGTCACGACCCCGCTGCCGTACGCCGTCTCGGCCGCGATCACGCGGTCGCCGCTCGTCGCCAGGGCGCGCCCCCGCGCGAGTGCACCTGCGAGCGCGGGCAGGTCCGTGGCGTCATCGGGCAGCTCGCCGATCAGGCCGGAGATGCTGGCCGGCGCGATGTCGAGCGTCGCGGTCGGCCTGTAGGGCAGGACCTCGTCCGGGAACCCCGAGAGGATCGACGGCCCACCGGTTCCACCGGCGATGACGAGGCGGCCGCCGGCGGCGAGCCAGCCGCGGAGGGCGGCAAGCTGCTCCGCGGAGAGCAGGTTGGTGTCGACGTCCTGCCAGACCAGCCGGTCGACCGGTGCCCACGCTTCGACGCGGTCGGGCAGGTCGTCGATCCCGAGGGTGACGACGGCCGGCTGGACGCCGTTCTGGTTCGGCAGGAGCCGGAGGTTCGGGACGATCCGCTCCGGCCGTTCCGCCACGACGCCGACGACGAGCTGGCTCGGGTCGTGGACGACGAAGTTGACGGTCTTGCGAGCGACGGTCCGACCGTCTGCCACGAGGGTGATCTCGATGGCCCCGCCGAACTGCGGTGGTTGGGCGTAGAGGATGTAGTCCTTGCCGGACGTCGTCGGCAGGTCGACAGGCGTCCCATAGCGCGTCCGGCCCTGGGCGCCCCCGGCGATCCGGAGCTCGCCGACCACCGCCGGGCCGTCGTTCACGAGGTGGACGCGGATCGCCATCCAGGAGCCGGCCCGCGCATGCCCTTCGAGCAGCACCTGGGCGTCCATGACCGGCTCGTCTGCCGCCGCAACCGGCAGCGCCGCCGGGCCGAGCAGGGCGAGCGCCGCCACGACCGGCAGGAGCAGCGCCCGAAGGCGTGTCCGGGCGGGTGCGGTTGGGGCGGTTGAGGATGGGGCGGAGCGGAGCACGAGCCCTCCTGGGCGCAGAGCGACGGCCGGTGGTTCCTCGACGTCCCGAGCGTGGGAAAAGTTGCGGTTGGAGCCCGTCCCGGAGGCTGCCGCGACGGCCGCAGCCGGCCTCGGGCTATCGTACGATGCGGTCCTCTCCCGCCCATCACCCGGCAGTCCCTGCCCCCGGACCCCGGGCGTGCCACGAGGAACCCGTGCCGCTGGTTCGTCCCTTCCGTGCCCTCCGCTTCCGATCCGAGGCCGTCGGGGACCTGGGACTCGTCGTCAGCCCGCCGTACGACGTCATCTCGTCCGAAGAGCAGCGCCAGCTGCTCGCCCGCCACCCGCGCAACGTCGTCCGGCTCGACCTCCCCGAGGACGAGCCAGGCGATGCGCCCGACGACCGGTACCGGCGGGCGGCGCGGACGCTCGCGGCGTGGCGCTCCGACGGCACCCTCCACAAGGACCCGCGGCCCTCGATCTACGCGTACGAACAGGCCTACCGCGTGCCGGGCAGCGGATCCGAGCGGGTCCAGCGCGGGTTCTTCGGCCGGCTGCGCGTCGAGCCGTTCGGCCACGGCTCGGTACGGCCCCACGAGCGGACGCTCGACGCCCCGAAGGAGGACCGCTACCGGCTCCTTCGCGCGACGGGCGTCAACACCAGCCCGGTCGTCGGGCTCTACGAAGACGCCGGCGGCCGAGCCCGCGGGTTGCTCGACGGCATCGCCGCCCAACCCGCGGACGTCGACGTCCGCGACGCCGACGGCGTGCGGCACCGGCTCTGGGTCGTCCCGGACGATGGCGCCGAGGGACCCGCGGCCGCGCTCGCGGAGGCGGCAGGCGCCGGCCCGATCACCATCGCCGACGGCCACCACCGGTACGAGACGGCCGTCCGCTATCGCGACGAGCGCCGGATGGCGCGCGCGTGCGAGGAGGACCCGGCCTTCGACTACGTCCTCATGCTATTCCTTGCGACGTCCGAGCCGCTCACCGTGCTCCCGACCCACCGGCTCGTCCGTGGTCTCGGCGGCCTCGACGCCGTCAAGGCGGCGTCGACGCTCTTCGACGTGACGCCGACCTCGCCGCAGGCCGTGCTCGCGGCGCTGGGGCAGGGGAGCGGCGGGCGCGGGCGCTTCGGGCTCGTGACGGTTCGCGACGCCGCCTTGCTGACGGCGCGGCGCGAGGCGTTCGAGCGCTTCCTGCCGGCCGGCAGCCCGGCGGCGCGCGGGCTCGACGTGACGCTGCTGGGTGTCGCCCTCGAGCGACTCTTCGGGATCGACGCGGCGGCCGTCGGATCGGGTGGCCGAGTGGCCTACACGAAGTCGGCCGAGGAGGCGGTCGCACTCGTCGGCCGGGGCATGGACGACCCGACCGCACCCGACTTGGCGTTCCTCCTCGAGCCCACTCCCGTCGCGTCGATCCTCGCGGTCGCCGCGGCGGGGGACGTCATGCCCCAGAAGTCGACGTACTTCTACCCCAAGCCCCTGACGGGTTTGGTCATCAATCCCCACGAGTGGTGAGGCCGATGCCCGAGACGACGACGCCCGACCAGATCATCGCCCGCGCCCAGGTCGCGCCGGCCCACGGCCGGCCGGTCCGGAAGGACGAGATCGAGCTCCACGACCGGGGCCTCTACATCGAGTCGTGGCTGCCGGAGCGACGCTCGCGGCGGAAGCCGCTGCTGTTCGTGCACGGCGAGCTCGCGGGCTCGTGGCTCTGGGAGCGCTTCCTCGGCTTCTTCGCGGGCCGCGGCTGGGAGGGCCACGCGCTCAACCTCCAGAACCACTTCTGGTCGTCGACCGCGGACCCGACGGAGCTGTCGTTCGATACGTACACCGAGGACGTCGTCGCAGCCATGGAGCGCCTCGGGCCGACGACGGTCGCCATCGGTCACGGGATGGGCGGGCTGCTCGCGATGAAGGCCGCGGAGCGCATGCCGATCTCGGCGATGATCCTGCTCTCGCCGGAGGCGCCGCGGGAGTTGCGGCCGCCGGCCCGACCGTTCGAGATCCGCGAGATCCCGGACGTCTACGGCAAGGCCACGATCGGCTGGGAGACGTTGCCGGAGAAGCTTCAGCGCGACCATCGCGATCTGACGATCGCCGACGTGCTCCGGATCCAGCATCTCCTCGGCCAGAAGCCGCACGAGGCCGGCGCCGCCCGGCGTCAGGTGCTCCAGGGCGTATCGGTCGACAAGTCGTCGTTCGACGCTGTGCCAAAGCTCGTGATCGGCGCGGGCCTCGACCGCTATGTCCCCGAGGCGTCCTCGGAGCTCGTGGCCGATTGGCTCGGTGCGGCATACGAGCCGTTCGGGGCGCACTCGCACTACGGCCTGGTCCTGGGCGAGCACGGCTACCTCCAGGTCGCCGAGGCGATCAAGGGCTTCCTCGAGACGCATCGCCTCTGATCGTCGTCGCGGGCGCGGCGGGCGCGCGCCCGAAGGTTGCCGACTCTTCGGCCCGCTTGGTACCATTCCCGCCTGCCCGCGAGGCGTCGATCGCCGCCGCCGGGCGCCCGTGCCGCATTCGTCTAGAGGCCCAGGACACCGCCCTCTCAAGGCGGAGATCACCGGTTCGAATCCGGTATGCGGTACCAACCTCGTCGCCGGATCGGGGGCCTCTGTCGGGGCGGTCGGACCCGTCCGCTACCATCCCACGGGTGAGAGGGTCCCTGGCCGCGCCTGCGGCCGAGCGAATGACGACCGGCCGCACCCTGACCTTCGGCCGCACGGCGTATCCGCTCGTGTTGCCGAGCGTCCGCGACCCGCGGCTCCACGTCGCGGCCGTGATCATCACCGTCCACGTCCTCGGCCAGCTGGGGCTCGACTTCGAGGTGAGCGTGCCCCAGGTCCTGGCCGCGATCCTGACCTGCGCCCTGCTCGAGGTGGGGATCACGTTCGCCAAGTCCCGCGCGTTCGTGTGGCCGGCGAGCGCGATGCTCACCGGCAGCGGGGTCGCCCTCATCCTCCGGTTCGCCGGCACTCCGGCGGATGACCCGTGGAGCTTCCACGGCTGGTACGTCTTCGCCGCGATCGCGGGCCTCTCGCTCCTCTCGAAGTACGTCATCCGCTATCGCGGGAACCACGTCTTCAACCCGTCGAACATCGGGCTGGTCGTCGCCTTCGTCCTGCTCGGCAGCTCGGTCGTCGAGCCGCTCGACTTCTGGTGGGCGCCGCTCAACGCGTGGCTGATCGCGGCCTACGCGGTCATCCTCGTCGGGGGGTTGCTGATCACCCGGCGCCTCCACCTCCTCGAGCTTGCGGCCGCGTTCTGGCTCACGCTCGCCGCCGGCCTCGGGATCCTCTCGGCATCGGGGCACTGCATGACCGCGCAGTGGGCGTTCGCGCCGGTGTGCGGTTTCGACTTCTGGCAGGTGATCGTCACGTCGCCCGAGGTGCTGATCTTCCTGTTCTTCATGATCACCGACCCGAAGACCGTGCCGGCCGGGCGTGTCGCGCGCATCGCGTTCGGGATCCTCGTCGGCGTCGCGAGCACCTTGCTGATGGCGCCGCAGACCGACGAGTTCGGGGCCAAGGTGGGCCTGCTGTCCGGACTCGTGCTCGTCTCGATGGCCCGCCCGATCGTCGAGCGGTTCCTGCCCGAAGCCCGCACGGCCGGCGACGACATCCGCCTGTTCGTCCGGCAGCTGGTCGGGGGTGGCGGCCTGCGGAGGGCGACGCGCCTGGTTGCGGGCATCGCGTCGGTCGTCGTTCTTGGCGCCGCGGTCGTCGCTGCCGGCGCACCGGCACGGGGCCTCGTTCCTGCCGGGGGTGCCGATGTCGTCGACGGCGTGCCGCCTGTTCGCCCCTCGACACTGCCGCGGATCACGGTTCGCGACGAGGTCACCGACTGGGACCATGAGCTCGCCGGGCCGGAGCTCGACGCCATCGTCCTGACGCTCATCGAGAACCTCGACCTCGAGAGCCAGGCGCTCCTTCGGCGCGACCCGTCGATCCTCGCCGCGGTCGACCACGGCGATCGCCTCGCCGAGATGGAGCAGCGGTTGCAGGTCGCGGCGGCCACCGGCCGCACGACGATTGCCCGCTACGACATCGACGCGCTCGACGTGTCGCTCATCAACCCGTTCGGCGTCCAGTCCGGCCTGAGCCTCGGCTTCACCGGCACGGGCACGGTCACGACCGAGACGTACGATGCGAACGGAGAGATCGTCGAGCGGCAGTCCGCGCCGTTCGAGCTGACGTTCGCGATGCGCCGCGCCACCGGCGCTCGCTGGCTCACCGTCGGCGTGCTACCGGCTGAGGCTGACTAAGCGAGGAGGGGAGTCATGACCCGCGAGGAAGAACGCCGTGCCCGGGCCGCAGAGGAGCCGATCGTCGGGGGGATCCCCGAGATCCCCGGCATCGGTGCCGCGATGCGGCTCACGCCAGGGTTGGGAACGCATCTGCGGGCGCTCGCCGACGAGGTGCTCGTCCATGACTTTCCCGGGGCCAGCCTGACCCGTGCCGAGCGCGAGGTCCTGGCGACGGCCGTGTCGGCCTCGAACGACTGCTTCTTCTGCATGGATTCGCATGCGGCACATGCCGCCGCGCTGCTCGAGCTCGACTCCGACGACCGGCTGAAGCCGGCACTCGAGGCGATCAAGGTCGGGTCGGTCGACGGCCTGAACCCGAAGCTGCAGGCACTCGTCCACGTCGCCCGAACCGTCGCGGCGAACGCTCGTCGCCTGACGGCCGAGGACGTGGCGGCGGCCCGCGCCGCCGGCGCGACCGACGGGGACGTCCAGCTGGCGGTCGTGATCGCGGCAGCCTTCTCGATGTACAACCGCCTGGTCGACGGCCTTCGCGCGCGCACGCCGGGCGACGTGTCCGCCTACCGCGAGCGCGCCGCCGAGATCGCGGCCAACGGCTACTCAGCCGCCTCGGCCCTCGGTCGCCGCTGAGCCTGCCGTGGCACGGTGGAGCGAGTTCGAGCGGGGATCGCCGGCGATGGCGCAGCGCGGGCGCGAGCTCCTCCACCGCGGCGGGGCGGGAGAGGGACTGCTCACGACGGTCGCCGGCGAGGAGCTGCCGCGGACGCATCCGGTGAACGTCGGGATCGTCGACGGCGCACTGCTCGTGTTCGTCCAGGCGAGGTCGTCGAAGGCCCGCGATCTCGCGGCCGACGGCCGGTACGCGCTCCACGCCTACGTCGATCCCGCCGCGCCGCACGAGTTCCTGCTCCGCGGCCGGGCCGTGCGGGTCACCGATCCCGGCGTCCGGGCGCGAGCCGTCCAGGCCTGGCCGTTCACGGCCGACGATTCCTACCCGCTGTACGAGCTCGACATCGAGCATGCGCTCGTCGGCGAGCGCGCCTCGGCCGACGACTGGCCGCCGCGCTACACGTCCTGGAGGCCCACCGCGTCCTAGCGAGCTCCAGGAGCCGGACGAGGGGTCGGCTGAGGTCGACGTCAGGCGGGGAAGTGCCGCCGGCAGCGAGCCTGGTACTTCTCGGTCCCGCCGACGTTGTCCGCAACGACCTCCGGCGACGGGCTTCCGGCACCGACGCGGACGTGGAAGACCGCCTCGTCGCCACAGACCGCGCAGATCGCGGTGAGCTTGTCGACACGCTCGGCCTGCGCCATGAGGGCGGGTAGCGGCGCGAACGGCGTGCCGTCGAACCGGACGTCGAGCCCGGCGACGATGACGGTCATGCCGCGGCGGGCGAGCTCCGTGACGACCGCCTCGAGATCCGCTCCGAAGAACTGGGCTTCGTCGATCGCGACGATCTCGGTGTCGTCCGCGACTGCGCGGCGGATGTCGTCGGCGTTCGACGCCGTGACCGAGGGATGGTCGATGCCGACGTGGGAGGCGAGGCGATCGGCCCCGTGGCGGTCGTCGAGGGCGTGGCCGACGACGACGACGCGCCGGCCGGCGATCAGCGCGCGGCGGACGCGGCGCAGGAGCTCCTCGGTCTTGCCCGCGAACATCGGCCCGCAGATGACCTCGATCCGGCCTGGAACGCTCACCGACCCAGCATCGCACGGCGCGGCCGGAGGTCGCTCGGTCGTGTGCGAAAACGGCGTGCAGAGGGCGGCGCGGACTCTCTGGCGACACGGGCGACCAGCAGATCGCCCGAGGCAACGTCCAGATCCACTGACCACCGTCCACCGGACAGGCGACGGGGCGGGCCAGCGCGCCCGCCCCGTCGATTCAGCAGCGGCGATCGAGCCTCAGTCGGGCTCGGCGAAGGTCTCCCGCATCGGCTCCGGTCCGGCTTCGTCTTCCCGGCGCCGCGACGGTCGCCCGAGGAAGATCGCGGCCGCGAGGAGCCCGACGAGGGCGACGACGATCGGGAGCAGCGGGATCGAGATCGCACCACCGCCCGGCAGCATGATGGCCGTGTGCGTCGGCGGCGCGCCGGTGAAGACGACGACCTCGACCGTCACGCAGCGCAGCGTCAGGTCGCAGACCTGGTAGGTGAAGGTATCGGCGCCCACCTGGCCGTCATCGGGCGAGTAGGTGATCGCGCCGGTGACGGGATCGACCGTGACCGCGCCGCTCGACGGCGGGCTGACGATCGTCACGCTCGTCGGGTCGAGGTCGCCGTCGGGGTCCGAGTCATTGGCGAGGACGTCGATGACGATCGTCGATTCGAAGCTCGTCGTGACGCGGTCGGTGCGACCGATCGGCGGATCGGGCACCGGCGTGACCGTGATCGTGACCGTGGCGGTGTCGCACTCACCCGACCCATCGCAGATCTCGTAGACGAGGCTGTCCGAGCCGTTGAAGTTCGGATCGGGCGTGTACGTGATCACGCCCGTCACCGGGTCGACGAGGACGGTGCCGTTGGCAGGCCCAGACACGATCGATACCGTCGAGGCGTCGAGATCGGCCGTGCCGTCGGGGTCGCCGTCGTTCGCGACGACGTCGACGTCGACCGGCGTGTCCTCGCCGGTCAGCGCCGCGTCGTCCACGGCGACCGGCGGATCGTTGACGTCGCCGACGTCGACGGTGACCGTCGCCGTGTCGCACGCACCGTCGACGTCGCAGACCTGGTAGGTGAACGTGTCCGTGCCGGCGAAGTCCGGGTCCGGCGTGTACGTGATCTCGCCGGTGACGGGATCGACGCTCACGCTGCCGTTGGCCGGGCCGGCCGTGACCGAGACCGTCGTCGGGTCGAGGCCGCCCTCGGTATCGGTGTCGTTGGCGACGACGTCGATCGTCGTCGCGGTGTCCTCGGGCGTCGACGCCGAGTCGTCGGTGGCGACCGGTGGATCGTTGACCGCCGAAACGTCAATCGTGACGGTCGCCGTCGAGCAGTCCGGCGGGACGCTCAGGTCGCATACCTCGTACGTGAAGGAGTCCGACCCGTTCCAGTCGGGATCGGGCGTGTACGTCACGAGGCCCGTCACCGGATCGACGCTCGTCGTGCCGTTCGCCGGACCGCTCTGAACCGTCACGCTCGTCGGATCGATGTCGCCGTCGGGATCGACGTCGTTCGCCAGGACGTCGATGAGGATCGGCGTGTCCTCGCTCGTGGCCACCGAGTCGTCGTTCGCGACGGGTGGATCGGGAAGGCCCGTGACCGTGACGGTCACGACGGCCGTGTCGCAGGCGCCTGGCGTGTCGCAGACCTGGTAGGTGAACGTGTCGATCCCGGAGAAATCCGGATCCGGCGTGTACGTGATCTCGCCGGTCACCGGGTCGACGCTCGTCGAACCGTTCGCCGGGCCGGACGTGACGCTGACGCTCGTCGCGTCGAGCGCACCCTCCGGATCCGTGTCGTTCGCGAGCACGTCGATCGCGACACCGGCACCGTCCTCGGCGGTCGTGGCGGAGTCGTCGTTGGCCACCGGCGGGTCGTTGACCGCCGTGACGTCGACGGTGACCGTCGCGCTGTCGCACACGGACGAGGTGTCGCAGACCTGGTACGTGAACGTGTCGGTGCCCGACCAGTCGGGCGCCGGCGTGTACGTGACGACGCCGGTCACCGGGTCGACCGTCACGGAGCCGTTGCCCGGGCCGGACGTGACGGTTACGGACGTCGGGTCGAGATTGCCGTCGACGTCCGAGTCGTTCGCCAGCACGTCGATGTCGACCGCCGTGTCTTCGGGCGTCGTCGCGCTGTCGTCGTTCGCGACCGGTGCGGCATTGACGGTGATGGTCGTCGGCTGGTCGCCGCCGGTGCCGTTGTCGCCGTCGCTGTCGGCGCTGAACGAACCTCCGAGCGAGAGGCTGCTGTAGGTGATCGTCGCCTGGTTCTCGATCGGCTGGCCCGGGACGACGCCCGCGCCGACCGCTACCCGGAAGCGGATGCTCGTCGAGTCGCCCGGGTCGAGCTGGCCGCCGTTCGTCGCGTCGCCGCCGGCACCGAGGCGCACGACGACCTGGTCGCCCACGCCGTCGTACTCGCCCCGATCGTCGCCCGACGCGTCGGTCAGCGCACCGGCGCCAGGGCCCGTCACGATCGAGAGGCTGTCGGCGACGTACGTCGTGCCGGTCGGGATCGGGTCGGTCAGGACGACCAGCGTGGCGGGGTCGTTGCCGTTGTTCGTGACATCGACGGTGTACTGGATCTCGTCGCCGACGTTGAGAACCCCGCCGTTCACGTCGACCTGCGACTTCGGCGCGAGGATGTTCGGGAGGAAGACGTCGATCTGGGAGGTCAGGACGAGCGGGTAGTAGACGTCGCCGGCCGTCGTGAACGTCAGGTCGGCGCTCGTGTCGAGGTTCGCGATGGTGCCGGTCGCGTCGAGCAGGTCGATGTCGAAGCCGAGCTGGTTGAGGTAGTTCGGGTTCTTCGACGTCACCGTCGTCCCGAGCTCCGAGATCGAGCTGTTGAACGTGTTGTCGATCGGGTTGGCCGCGTCCGAGATGTCGGTGCCGTTCACCTGGAACTGGTCGCCCATGAGCGGCGGCCCGAGGTCGCCTTCCACCGTGACCATGCCCATGTGGGCCGTCACCGGGCCGGCCGCCGGCGTGAGGAAGCCCGAGACGGTCGTCGTCAGCGACGTGGGCGCGGTCGTGTTGATCTGGGCGAGCCCGTCGAAGACGACGAGGTTGCGCAGGGGCGCCGGGGTAACGAGGTCCTCGTACACGACGACGAGCGACCACCCGCCGGCATGGTTCGTCGCGCCGACGGTCGCCTGGACGTTGGCCACGGTGTACGTGCCGTCGGGGTTCGACAGCGGCTGGACGAGCGCAGTGACGTCGTCGAAGGCCATGTAGTAGTTGTTCGCCGCGGCCGTGAGCTGGTCGGCCGTCCGCGTCTGGTAGCCGCCGCCCGGCAGCGCGAACCGGACGGTGTCCCGCGATGCGCTCGCGGAATCGGCGGCCCAGTAGAGGCCGGCGAACAGGACCTGCGCCCCGTTGGGGAGGTCGAGGTCGGCAGAGCTCGACGTGAACGTCGTGCCGTCCGCGTCGACGTCGACGTACGCCATCGTGAAGTCGTTGTTGTTGACGCTCGCGCCTGTGCCGTTGCGGGCGTCCGTGCACGTGGGGTCGGCGGGGCAGGTGAGCACCGTATTGCCGATGAGGGTGATGCCGCCGCGGTCGTTCGTCGAGTAGCGCGCGGTGAACGCGCGGATGACCGACGAGGCCTGGGCGGGCGCCGGGGCCAGGCAGACGAGGAGGATGGCGATCAGGGCGGCGGCCGGGCCGCGGTGACGCGCGGACCGGCGGAGCGGCGGAGTCAATTGGTCTCCAGCAAGGGTTGTTACCGGACGTTCCCCCGCGGTACGAGTCCGCACCAGACCGTACCTACGGATGCTCGGGTTCTTGAATCGTCCCAAAGGCCCATCGGCGGGCCGGACCTTCCGCTGGGACGTTCGGGCCGCGTTCGCGGGGCCGGGACTTCGGTTCGGTGGTGGGGGCTACGTTCGGCCTACGAGCCGCTAGACTCGCGAGCCATGCCCGACCCGTCCCGGCAACGCCGGCTCGTCATCCTCACCGAGGGCCAGTTCGCGGACCACTACGCGAAGACCGCCTTCGGGGTGATTCGCTACGGCCCGCATGCGGTCAGCGCGGTCCTCGACTCGTCGATCGCCGGCCGGAACGTGAGCGAGTGGCTGCCCGGCCATGACATCCCGGTGGTGGCGACGCTCGACGAGGCGCTGGCGCTCGAACCACGACCCACCGCGCTGCTCATCGGGATCGCGCCGACCGGCGGCAAGCTGCCCCAGGCCTGGCGGGCGACCATCCTCGCCGCGATCCGGGCCGGACTCGACGTCCACTCGGGGCTCCACTTGTTCCTCGGCGACGATCCCGAGTTCGCCGCCGCCGCCCGCGACCACGGCGTCGAGATCGTCGACTACCGCCGTCCCCCGGATCGGCACGAGACGTCCGTCGGACGCCGGCACCTGCCGGGCAAGCGGGTGATCCTCACCGTCGGTACCGATTGCGGGATCGGCAAGATGTCGGTCACCCTCGAGCTACGACGCTCGGCGCTCGCCGCCGGAGACCGGGCGGTCTTCGTGCCGACCGGGCAGACCGGGATCATGATCGAGGGCTGGGGCGTCGCGGTCGACCGCCTCATCGCCGACTTCCTCCAGGGGACGTGCGAGTGGCTCATCGAGCAGGCCGAGGAGCGCGGCGACTGGATCCTCGTCGAGGGCCAAGGCTCGCTCGACCACCCGGCCTACTCGTCGGTGACGCTGGGGCTCATCCACGGCACGACGCCACAGGCGATGGTCATGGTCCACAAGCCCGGGCTGCGCGAACACGACTTCGAGCATCCGGCCGGAACGTCCTTCCCGATCAAGCCGTTGCCCGACTTCATCCGCACGCACGAGACCGTCGCGGCTCTCGTTGCGCCGTCGAAGGTCGTTGCGGTCGCACTCAACACGTCGCTCCTCGACGAGGCCGCGGCGCGACGGACGATCGAGGAGATCGCCGCCGAGACCGGGCTGCCGGCCGACGACCCGTTCCGCTTTGGCGCCGACCGGCTCTGGCCGGCAATCCGCGAGCGGGTCGACGCCTTGCCGTGGGTCTGACGCTCCGCTCCGAGGTCCTCCACCTCCCGCTGCGCGATCCCTTCGTCATCGCCCGGTCCGACCACGGCGCCGGCCGGTCCGTCACGACGGTCGTCGTCGAGGTGCGGGACCAGCGGCACCCCGAGATCGTGGGCCTGGGGGAGGGCTATCCCGACGCCTACTACGGCGAGACGACCGAGACGATGGCCGCGGTGCTGCCGCTGCTCGTCCAGGCGGTCGGCGAGCTCGACCCGACGCGCGACGGACTCGCGGCCGCGGCCGCGGCGATGGACCGGCGGATCGCCCACCACGGCGGGGCAAAGTGCGCGATCGACATCGCTCTCCACGATCTTGCCGGCAAGATCGCCGGCCGGCCGGTCCACGCGCTGCTCGGCCTGCCGGTGTCGATCCCGCCGACGGACTTCACGCTCGGCATCGACGATCCCGCCGTCGTCGCCGAGCGGGCCCGGCGGGCCGCACGCTTCCCGGCACTGAAGATCAAGGTCGGTGGACCCGCCGACCTCGCGACGCTCGAGGCCGTCCGGCGCGTCTACGACGGCCCGCTGCGCGTGGACGCGAACACCGGCTGGGATCCCGACGGCGCGGTGTCGTTGCTGCCCGAGCTCGAGCGGCTCGGTGTCGAGCTCATCGAGCAGCCGTTCCCGGCGCGCCGGCTCGATCAGCTCCGCCGCCTCCAGGAGCGCTCGGCGCTGCCGATCGTCGCCGACGAGAGCGCGGTGACGATCGAGGACCTCGATGCGCTCGTCGGCGTCGTCGCCGGCGTCAACGTGAAGCTGGCGAAGTGCGGCGGCGTGGGGCCGGCGCGGCGGATGCTCGATCGTGCCCGGGAGCTCGGCTTTCGGACGTTCCTCGGCTGCATGGAGGAGACGTCGGTCGCCATCGCCGCGTCGGCCGCCGTCGCGTCGCTCGCGGACTGGGTCGACCTCGATGGCAACCTGCTCCTCGCCGACGATCCCTTCGAGGGACTGGTGCTCGACGAATCGTGTCGTTGGCAGTTGTCGACAGAGCCCGGAATCGGGGTTCGCCGTCGCGCCACGTGAACCGGTTCAGCGGCGTCTCCACCATTTGGCGGAGAACGCCCGTTCGTGTGGATAAGTTCGTGGACCAGATCGTGGACAAACCCTCTTCCGGGTCCTGTAGCGCGGACCTAGGATGCGGTCGCTCCGGCACCGTCGAGCCCGTTGGGGGAAGGGAAGCCGGACACCGAGCGACCGATCCGCCGAGGGACGGGAGAGTCCTCCGCGGGCCAGGACGGCCGCGCTGCGACTGGAGGCACCATCGATGGAGCCGCGCACATCCGAGCGTGCGCCGTCACCGGATGCGGTCGAGTTCGTCCGCTTCTGCTACCGCCGCAGGCGGGTCGGCTGGCCCGAGCTCTACGACGAGATGTGCGCCGTCGCGGGAAAGGGACACTTCAACGGTTGGGGACCCGACGAGCTCGCCGCGGCGGGCATCGGGTTCAGCCTCTTCGAGATGCCGGCGCTCGCGGTCCTCGTGAACCGCGTCGTCGCCGACGAGCAGGAGAAGCGCGCGGCCATCGCGCCGCCGTCCGTGACACGCGCGCCACTCGCCGCCGTGGCCGCCATCACGTCGATGGCCGCTGCCGGCGCCTCCGAGGTCGACGCCGTGCCCGAGCCCGTCGTCGAGGTGGACCTCGCCGATCAGCCCACCCCCGCCATCGGTCTTGTCGGAGCGCCGGCGGGCGCCTGACCCTCGCCGCCGCTCGGACATGACGAACCCCCGCCGCGAACGCGGCGGGGGTTCGTGCTCGTCGCCAGATCAGGCCCGGATGCGACGCCGGGCCATCTCGCCTTCGATCTGCCGCTCCGCCTCGACGTAGCGGTCGATCTGCTCCCGCAGCTGGTTCGCCTCGGGTGTGTAGAGGTGGACCTGCTGCTGGAGGATGTACGACAGCCGGCGGCTCGTCATCCGGACGTGGTCGAGGTTCTTCATCAGGACCAGCGGATCCATGGCCGCGAGGTCCGACGGGTGATACATCTGCTCCATGGCCGGATCCTAGCCGCGCCGGCGCGGTCGCGCGCGATCAGCGCGACGCGGCGCCGCTCCCGATCGCCGCGCGGCTCTCGGAGCCCTTGAGCTCCGACAGCATCGCCTCGACCTCGGCCTCGTCGGTGCCGGCATCGAGCTGGGCGAACTGCTCGTCGAGCGACGACGCGGCCACCTCCTCCATGCCGCGGACCTGGGCCTCCTGGCGCCGGACGCGCTCCTCGAACCGCGAGATCTCGCTCGTCGGGTCGAGGACGGAGACGCTCTTGATCGAGACCTGGACCTGCTGCTGGGCCTGGGCCATCTTCGCCCGGCTGACGAGCTCGTCCCGCTTCTGGACCAGCTCCTCGCGGCGCGAGCGCATCTTGTTCAGGCCGTCCTTGAGCTTCGCGACCAGCTCGTTCTGCTGGGCCGCCTGGCGCTCGAGGGTGTCGGCCTGCTCCTTGTAGCTGATGTGGCGACGGAGGGCGATCCTGGCGAGCTCGTCGAAGCGATCGGCCTCGGTCGAGCCATTGCCGGCCCGGATCTCCTCGGCGCGGCGAGATGCCGCGGCCGCCTTGTCCTTCCACTCGACCGCCGCCTCGCGGGCCTCGCGAGCGTCGTCCTCGACGAGCCGAAGGTTGCCGATCGTCTGGGCGACCGCTTCCTCCGCCTCCGAGATGTTGTTCGTGAAGTCGCGCACGAGCTGGTCGAGCATCTTCTCCGGATCCTCGGCGGAGTCGAGGATCGCGTTGATGTTGGCGCGGACGAGCTGGCTCACCCGGCCGAGAATCGATGTCTGTGCCATGTCTGCCTCCTCAGTTGCGGGCGTGTGCCCGCGTTGCTGCCAATGGACTGGCGAGGCCCGGCATCACCACCGGCCTCCCCGCGATCGACCGCCCCCGCCGCCGAAGCCACCGCCACCGAAGACGCCACCGCCGCCTCCGCCGCCCCAGCCGCCACCGCCGCCGAACGGGCCCGGCGAACCCCACGGCGAGCCGCCCCAGCCGCCGCCACCGCGCCCGCCGCCGAGGATGATCCCGCCCAGGATCCCGCCGAGGATCGAGCCGGCCACGTCGGCGCCCGTCCCACCGTGCGAGGGCCCGCCGGCGTTCCAGCTGTCGAAGTCGTTGGCCGCGAGCCGGTAGGCGTCGTCGGCGAGCGCGGCCGCCTTCTGGGCGGCCTCCATCGCCCGTCGCGGATCGACGGCCGCGAGGCGCTCGGCCTGGTCGAGCATCCGGTCGGCCTCGGCGAGGCGCGTTCGGGCGCGACGTCCGACGCCGGTTCGCCGGACCGCGATGAAATCGGCCGCCCGGTCGAGGTTCGCCTGCGCGCTGGCCAGCGACGCGTCGAGCGCAGCCCGGAGCCGGGCACGGTTCGCGGCGTCCTCGCGCAACGCGGCGAGGACGGCGTCGACCTGCCGATCGGCCTCGGTCGCGGCTCGCAGCGCGGCCAACGGGTCGGCCGGCGTCGCCCTCGCCGCGGTCTCGGCCGCGGCGAGCGCCTGGGCCGCGCCGGCGAGTGCCGCCTCGTGCTCGGGCGTCGGGTGCTCGGCGAGCGCCTCTCGGGCGGTCGCGAAGTCGGCCCGGGCGCCGGCCAGCTCGGTCGTCAGCTCGGCGGTTGCCTTCTCCGCGCCCTGGCGCAGCTTGTCGATGGCGTCGAGCAGCAGGGCAGCGCCCGTGGCGCCCTCCTGCGCGGTCCGCGCCTCGCGCGCCGCAGTCCGGCGGTCACCACCGACGAGCGCCTGGCGGCCGCGTTCGATCGCGGCACGGGCCCCGTCGAGACCCTTGCGCGCCTCGGCGATGTTGCCTTCGACGGGCGCCCACGCCGTTCGGGCGTACGCACGCAGGCCGCTCATCGCCGCCTCGGCGGCCGGGATTCGCTCCGCGGCCTGATCGATGAGCTTCGGCAGGTTCTCGAGGACGCCAGGGGCATCGCGCTCGAAGTCGCGCAGCTGCTGGATCCGCGCCGTCTCGGCATCGAGCGCTGCCTGCGCCCGCTTGGCCCGCTCGACGATCTCGCCGAGCATCGTCTCGCGCGTGGCCGGATCCTCTGGCTCCGAATCGTCGAGCCGCTGGCGAACCTGGAACGCCGCCCGCATCTCCGATTCCGCCGCTGCGATCGCCTTGCGGAGCGGCTCGACCTCGGCGTCGCCGAACTCGGCGGCGACGTAGTCGGTCTCCTGGCGCGCGTCGCGCAGGCGCTCGTCCGTCGCGACGAGGAGCGCGTTCGCCTCGCGGGCGACCTTGCCGGTGCGCCGGTCACGTTCCTCGGCCTCGCGCCGGGTGGTCGCCCGGGACGTGAACCAGCGGAACACCAGGTACGCGCCGATCGCGAGCAGCACGAACCCGATGACCGGCGTGAAGTCGATCGACGTCCCGCCGCCACCGCCGGTTGCCTGGGCCTCGGCGAGGCCGTCGGCGGTGGCGATGATCGCGCCGGCGAAGTCGCCGGCCCGCAGCCGAGGCTCGAGGTCCGACGCGATGATCGCGTCGATCTCGGCGTCGACGATCCCCCGGAGTCGGTCGGCGACCCAGATCGCATCGGTCCGATCCTCGACGGCCACGACGAGGAGCGCGTCGTCGCCGCCGAGCGAGTTGCGTCTCGCGGTCTGATCCGCGAACTCGGTGGCGGTCAGCTCGTCGGTCGATGGCACGAGGACCGCGAAGAGCTGCACACCGTGCTCACGCAGCACGCGGTCGAGCGACGATTCGACATCGGCCTCGCGGCCGTCGAGCACGCCGGCCTTGTCGGTGACGGCGCCGTCCAGCGTTGGGATGTCGGCCGCGAGGGCGACGGGTACCAGCAGGACGAGCCACGCGACGAGGGCGGCCAGAACGGGCAGGCGAATCGATCGGCTCCTCACGACAGGGATCATCCCACCAGTCCTCCACAGACGCTTTCGTCGCAATTCGGCGGGCGCGTATCAACGCGGCGCACCAAACATGCGAGCGACCCGAGGAAGCGTTGCGCATGCACGCGGAGACCGGTAGTGCCGGACCGCCCGGTGAGGGATGCCGGCCGGCTCGCCGTGCCGGCATGCCGGCGGCGCCGGGAGCAGGGTCAGATCGCGCGCAGCCCGCGCGGCGGCCAGGCCCAATCGATCGGCGTCGCCGCGGCGGCGAGCGCGCGCCGCCGCCCGGCTTCCGACGCGCCGAGGACGAGCAGCCGATCGACCTTCGTCGCCCGGCCCGCCTCATCGCCCCAGAGCTTCGTCATCTTGCGGTGGGCGGCCACGTCGTCGAGGGCGATGCCCGCAAGTCGGTAGCCCTCTGGCAACGCCGCGAGCTCCCAGACTCGCTCGGCCAAACCGACGCCGCCGTGGATCCGCCGGCCGCGGTCGAACTCGACGTCGCCGATGACGAGCACGACGATCGCGTCGTCGGTCAGGCCCGCCCGAAGGTTGGCCAGGACCTCACGGAGGAATGCGAGGTACGGCTCGCGATGGTGGGCGTCGTCGAGCTGGGCGTCGATCGCCTTCGCGTCGAAGCCGAGGAACCACGTCCGCAGCCAGTTGTAGTAGCCGTACTTCACGACGCGGAGGTACGGCGGCGACGTGAGGACGAGACGGGCACGGTCGGGGAGGCCGCGCCGGCGCAGCTCGGCGCGGGCCAGCGACATGACCTCGCGAGCATCGGCCAGAAGAGAGACGCCCGGCGCGCCGGGCGGCAGCTGGCGGTAGAGCCGGCGGACCTTCGCCGCCAGGCAGTCGAAGGCGTCACGCTCCGGCGGGACGAAGCCTGTCCGCGCGGCGAAGTCACGGACGTAGCGCGGTGCCATCGAGAACGTGTTCGGCATGATCGTCGAGAGATAGCTCGGGCTCTTGCCGTGGAGGATGCCGCTCGTCGCCGCGGCGAGGAACCGGTCGACGGGCCGCTCGAGGTCGAGGGACGAGCGGATGAACAGGAGCTGGGCCAGCGTCCGTCGGTGGAATGCCAGCGCGACTTCGGCGGGGACCGGCTCGGTCCCGGCATCGGGGCCCCGGCCCGATCCGGCGGTCGGCACGGGCGCGCGGGTCGGGTCGCGAACGACCGCGGCAGCCAGCCTTTCCCAGCCGGCCGAGCCCCCCGCCCATCCGAGCCGGAGGGCCGTCAGCCGCGTCGCCGCATCGCCGCGGCTCGGCGCCTCGAGCTTGGCCGCGGTCAGGAGATTGGCAAACGGGTTGAGGTCGCCACCGACCCCGATCCGCCCCTCGGCGCACGCCTGCAGCGGTGTCGTCCCGCGACCGGCGAACGGGTCGAAGACGACGTCACCGGGACGCGAGTAGCGAGCGATGAAGGCATGGGCGAGCGAGGCGGGGAAGCTCGCCAGGTACGAGCACATCGGGTGGAAGGAGTGGCCCCACAGCCGCTGCTGGTCCTTCCAGTCGGCCTGGAGGGGAATCGCCGGCAGCTCGACCGGCAGCTCGAGCGCGAGCTGGGCGGCGGCGGAGGCGGTCTGTGTGGTGGCGCCAGTCGCGCCGGGGACCGTTGGGCGGGCCGAGGCGGGCGGTTGGGCGGTCGGCCGGGGCTCGGGCAGCGTCATGCGGGCGGGAACGCTCCTCCGGTCGGTTGGGCCCGCCGGTCGGTGGGGGCCGGGAGCATAGCACGCGTGCCGCTCGCGAACGGCCAGCGCCGGCGGTGCCCGGGGCGGGGTCGCGCCGGTCCTACACTGGGCCGTACGGGTCCCCGTAGCTCAGTGGACAGAGCAGCCGCCTTCTAAGCGGGAGGTCGCAGGTTCGAATCCTGCCGGGGACACCAGACCCCAGCTACCGCTCGATCGGCCTCCGCCCCGGCCGAGCCTCCGGACCCTGGCCCGGCTTCGCGTCAGCGGGAGAGGCGCGCCGGCGCCGGCGACGGACGGCGCGGAGGCCCTTCCTGAGCTCCTCGCGGAAGACGATCGGACCGGCCACGATCGCCGCCTGGGCGAGCGGCAGCACGAGCCCCGTCATCTGAGGGTCGATCGTGCAGGCGATGCAGGCCAGCATGCCCTCGATGCTGGGCGACTCCGCCCTCCGCGTCTACGGTACGGACGGGCCCCCCGGGCGGACGGCCCCCGGGGCGGACGGCCCCCGGGCAGACGGCCCGCCGGCCTGCTGCCGGACATGAAAACGCGCCATCCGCAAGTAAACCTGTGGATGACGCATGACTACTCTCGACCTCACCGCCGAAGGATCGCATTACAGCCGCGGCGGTGGCCCTTGCGATGGCCTAACAGGATCGCGCGCGGGGGGCCGGCCCCTCTCCGGCCACCCGTCGCGTCAAAGCGGTGGGACGGCACCGCCCGGAGCGGCGAGGGCCCGTCGCCGCTGTCACGTTCCCACGGACCTCCCGATGATCGGCGGGATCCTCCTTTCCCGCATCGTCCGAACGCCGTATTCTCCGAGCCGCAACGGCCGGAGGGGGACGGACCGGCCCCAAGAGCGCACGAACCGGGCCGACCGGCCCCAAGGGGGCTGAACCGGCTTCTGGTACTCGGGGATACCCCAAAGTACGGCTTGGCGGCCTGGGTGGGCCACTCATACGCTCCGCCCAGCAGCGGGCCGTACTCCACCCTTGACTACCCCTGGGGCTCGGAGCGGTCCGGAAGGTGCGCAAAGCGAGGCTACGTCAAACCATGGCTTCGATGGCCGTCAACGAACTGGGGCCGATGCTCACGGCGACCGAAGTCGCCGAGATGCTTCACCTGCACGTCA
This sequence comes from Candidatus Limnocylindrales bacterium, assembly GCA_036556145.1. Lineage (GTDB taxonomy): Bacteria > Chloroflexota > Limnocylindria > Limnocylindrales > CSP1-4 > JACDAV01. The sequence continues at coordinate 24,905 of DATBKB010000101.1, forward strand.
ACACGGTGAAGCGGCTCGGTGACCGCGGTGAGCTGCCCTTCTATCGCGTCTGCAAGCGGGGCGATCGCCGCTTCCGCCTCGAAGACGTGATGAAGTTCCTGGCCCAGAACCGCTAAGCATCGCCGGCCGGCGAGGGGCCGGCCCAACACGCACCTCCGAACGAGCGTCCGCCGGTCCGGCGGGCGCTCGCTGTTGTCCCGCCTCCGGAGGATGCCGCCATGGCGCCCGGCGCCGGCGCCCGGCTGGCTACCCGGAGTAGCCACGCGGCTACACGACAGCCTGGTTCGAGGCGGTGTGGAGGCTCCCGTCGGGCGAGCTTGCCGGTTCATCGTCGAGTGGCTACCCGGAGTAGCCTCGCCGCTACGAGCCAGCGTGGCTCGAGGTGAATGGGGGCCTCGAGGCGCGCCTTCCTGGCGCTCTGTCGCGGAGTGGCTACTGGGAGTAGCCACGGCGGCCACGCTCCGCGGTCAGGCCGTCCGGAGCGCCTCCCCGAAGATCTCGAGACCTTCCGCGATCTCGGCCGGCGTCGCGTTGAGCGGGGCGATCCAGCGGATCACCTGGTGCTGCGGGCCGCAGGTGAGGACGAGCAGCCCGAGGTCGGCCGCCTTGGCCTGCACCCGGTTGGCGAAGTCCCCGTCCGGCCGGCGTGATCTCCGATCCTCGACGAGCTCGACGCCGATCATGAGGCCCGGCCCGCGGACGTCGCCGATCCGGTCGTCCTCGGCCATGAGCGCCCGGAGGCCGGTCGTGAGCTCCGCGCCCCGGCGGGCCGCGTTCTCCACGAGCCGCTCGCCCTCGATCGTCTCGAGGACCGCGATGCCGGCCGCGCAGGCCACCGGATTGCCGCCGTATGTCGACCCGTGGGCGCCCTTGCCCCAACGCTCCTGGAGGGCCCGGCTCGTCGCGATCGCCGAGAGCGGCAGGCCGTTCGCGATCGCCTTGGCGATGCACACGACGTCCGGGACGATCCCGGCGTGCTCGAAGCCCCACATCCGGCCGGTCCGGCCATAGCCGGTCTGGACCTCGTCCGCGATGAGCAGGATGCCGTGCTCGTCGCAGAACTCGCGGAGCCCGCGGAGGAACGCCGGCGGGGCCGGAATGTAGCCGCCCTCTCCGAGCACCGGCTCGATGAGGACCGCCGCGACCGCGCTCGGCGGAACGGTCGTCGACGTCAGCCGCCGCAAGGCGGCCAGGCAGGCCTCGGTCGCCGCGTCGTCGTCGCCGCCGTAGTCACGCCAGGCCGCCGGGTACGGCGTGAAATAGATCGACGGCAGCAGCGGCTCGTAGCCGACCCGGTAGTTGAGGCTCGACGTCGTCACCGACGCCGCGCCGAAGGTCCGTCCGTGGAACCCACCCTGGAACGCGATGATCGCCGGCCGGCCGGTCGTCCGGCGGGCGAGCTTGAGGGCAGCCTCGATCGCCTCCGACCCGGAGTTGAGGAAGAAGACCGTGTCGATCGGGTCGGGCAGGGTCTCGGCGACCATCCGCGCCAGCCGCACGACGGGCTCGGCATAGCCGATCGCGCCGGTCGGGCCGATGAGCCTGTCGACCTGGGCGTGGATCGCGGCGGTGACCGCCGGGTGCCGGTGGCCGAGGACCGTGACGGCGATCGAGTTCGAGAAGTCGAGATAGGCGCGACCCTCGGTGTCGTAGAGGCGATGGCCCTCGCCGTGGCTCCAGCTGCGCTCGAAGTACCGCCCGAGGACCGGGGTCAGCGCAGCCGCCTGCGCGGCGAGGTCGTGGGCGGCCAGCTCGGGCACGATGACACCGGCGTCGTCCATCGGCCGAGTATATGGGCGCCCCGGGATGCGGACTCGTCCGCGACCGGCCGGAGGAGGCCCGCCATACTGGCGGGGTGGTCGACTTCACGCTGAGCGACGAGAACCGACTCGTCCGGCAGAGCGCTCGCGCCTTCGCCGAGGCCGAGATCCTGCCCCACATCCGTGACTGGGATGAGAAGGGCGAGGTCCACCGCGAGGTCTTCGCGCGGATGGGCGAACAGGGCTTCCTCGGCGCGCCGCTGCCGGAGCGCTATGGCGGCGGTGGGATGGACTACATCTCGTTCGCGATCCTCTGCGAGGAGCTCGAGCGCGCCGACACCGCGTTCCGCGTCGTCCAGAGCGTCCATGTCGGGCTCAACTCGCTCGCACTCCTGCAATGGGGGACCGAGGAGCAGCGGCAGCGCTGGCTCGTGCCCCAGGCGAAGGGCGAGAAGCTCGCGACGTTCGGCCTGACCGAACCCGGCGTCGGCACGGACGCCGCCAACCTCGCCACGACCGCGCGTCGTGACGGCTCCGCCTACCGGCTCAACGGCCAGAAGATCTGGATCAGCCTCGCCGACGTCGCCGATCACTTCCTCGTCTTCGCGACGGTCGACCGCTCGAAGGGCTGGCGAGGCGTGACCGCCTTCCTTCTCGAGCGGGGGATGAAGGGGCTCTCGACCGGGACGCTCCACGGGAAGCTCGGCATTCGCGCCGGCAACACCGGGATCATCAACCTCGACGACATCGCGGTGCCGTCGGAGAACCGGATCGGCGAGGAGGGCGAGGGCTTCCTCGTGGCCATGAGCGCGATCGACCAGGGTCGCTACACGGTCGCCGCCGGTGCCGTCGGGCTGGCGCAGGCGTGCCTCGACGCGTCGGTGAAGTACGCCCACGAGCGGCAGACGTTCGGCGAGGAGATCGGCCGGCACCAGCTCGTGAAGCAGATGATCGCGAAGATGGTCGCCGGGATCGACGCGGGCCGGTTGCTCGTCTGGCGTGCCGGATCGCTCAAGAACCACGGGCAGCGCAACACCCGCGAGACATCGCTCGCGAAGTGGCACGCGACGGAGCACGCGGTTCAGAGCGCCCTCGACGCGATCCAGATTCACGGCGCCAACGGCTACTCGAACGAGTTCCCGGTCGAGCGGTACCTGCGCAACTCGAAGGCCGCCGCGATCTACGAGGGCACGAGCCAGCTCCACACGCTCATCCAGGCCGATTACGCGCTCGGCTATCGCGAGGATCGGCCGCTGCGCTGCGAGCCCTGGCCGGCGGACGGCTTCGAGCGGCGAGCGGCAGGCGCGACCGCGTGACCGCGGCTCCGGCGTGGCCGGCGTCGGAGATGGCGACGCTCACGGCGCTGGCCGAAACGTTCGTGCCGGGAGGCGGCGCGGGGCGCGCGGCACGGGCCGCCGAGGCTCTCGGGGCGGGCGTCTCCCCGGCGCAGGTTCGACAGCTCCGGCTGGTCCTCCGATTGATGGACTCGCGCCTCGCCAACGTCCTCCTCGCCCGACACGCGGTCCGGTTTCGCGACCTGCCGGCGGCACGGCGCGAGTCATACCTGCTGGACTGGGCCGGTTCGCCGATCCCGCAACGGCGCAGCGCGTTCCACGCGTGGCGGAAGATGCTGACGCTCCTCGCGTACGCCCGTGGGACCGACGATGCGCCCGCGCGCCTCGAGGCGATCGGCTATCGACCGGACGAGCCGCCGGTCACGACCGCTCCGACCATCACCGCCTGGGCCCTGCCG
>DATBKB010000102.1:0-22662 GCA_036556145.1 Candidatus Limnocylindrales bacterium
GTTCTCGGCGAGCGACGACTTCGCGGCCATCCTCGATCTCGAGCCCGCGACGGTCGACGTCGTGCCGTCGCGACAAGGCGACGAGTGGCGCCTCGCGCTCTGCCACCGCCGCGGCCCGGCGGCGCTCGGGCTCGTCGTCGAGGATGCGCGGCCGTGGCGGTCCGCGGGCTGGGCCGTCCCGTCCGACTCGGGCTTGGACCTCCTGCCGGGCGAATCCCGGACGATCGGCGTCGCGTGGCGCGCGGCACCGGTCGCCGGACGGCGACTCCGCGTCGACGGCTGGAACGTCGAAGCCGCCGATGTCGCGTGAGGTCGCGTGACGTCGAGTGACGCGGGCCCGCGCGAGCTGCTGCTGCGGGTGATGGACGCCGGCGGCGTTGGCCAGGAGTGGCGTCTCGGTCCGCTCGACAGGCCCGTGGAGCAGGTCCGAAACGACGAGTTCACCGCGAGCCTGACGGTGTCACCGGCGGACCGCGTCGGCCGGCGTGACGTCACGATCGAGCTCGAGTGCGTCGCCGGGGCTCCGGTCCAGGCGGGCATCGCCGTCGCGATCCCGCTGGCTCGTCGGGACGATCACGGGTGGCTCATTCCCGGGCTGTTCTACGGGGACAACGGCCCGCTGGAGAGTCGCGTTCAGTACCCGCGGGTCGCGGCCGCGCTCGCCGACCCGGCTCGGTTCGTCGCTCCCGCGTGGACCTTCCGCGCCGACCGGGCGGCGACGCCGGTCGTCCTTGCCTGGGACGAGGCGGGCGGCGTTGCCCTCGCGACGTTCGGGGACGGACCGCTCGGTCACCGCGGGCTGGGGTTCAGCGGCGGCGACCGACCCGAGATCCGGCTCGTGTTCCCGTTCCGCGAGGAGCCGGTCATCTACGACGGATCCGGGACGCCACGTCCGGGCATCGCGCCGCTGCACGAGTGGCGGGCGGGCGAGCGCGCGACGTTGTCGCTCGCCGTATACGAGCTCGGGACCGACCGCCATGGCTACTCCGCCGTGCTCCGCGACCTGCACCGCCGGCTTCGACCCGAGACGCGCGTCGAGCCGTGGACGACGGCGGCCGAGACCGCCGAGCTCGCCGCCGACGGCCTCCTGCACTGGCACTGGCTCGCCGATCCCGGCGTGCTGATCGAGACGGCCGACTTCGATCGACCGGCCTTGGACTTCCTCGGCGCGGCCGTCGGCGATCGGCTCGCGATGCACGTCGCCTGGGTGAGTGGCGCGCCGGCCGCTACGGCGCTGCTGGCGCACGGCCGGCGCGCCGGCAACGATGCGGCGGTCCAGGCGGGCACCCGCGTCATCGACGCGATCTGCACGAACCTTGCGCCGGCCGGGACGTTCTGGGGACAGTGGACGGCCGAGCGCGGCTGGGGGAAGGGCTGGACGCCGGGCGGGGATCGGCTCCACGCGCGGACGCTCGGTGAGGCGGCGACGTTCGTCGCGCGCGCCCTCGAGGCGGAGGACGCGGCCGGCGTGGCCCATCCAGGTTGGCGCGCGGCGCTCGACGCCAACCTCGGGTTCGTCGTCGCACGGCAGCGCGACGACGGCGCGATCGGCAGCGCGTGGCACGGACGAACCGGGGCCATCGAGTCCTGGGAGGGCGACGCCGGCCTGGCATGGGTGCCGGCCCTGGTCGCGGGATCGCGCCTGCTGAGTCGCCGCGAGTACCTGGATGCGGCGGAGCGGGCGGGCGGCTACTTCGCGCGGTACGTCGACGCGGAGTTCCTCCACGGCGCGCCGGAGGACGTCGACCTGGCGCCGACGTCGGAAGACGGCTACGTTGCGGTGATGGCGTACGTCGCGCTCGCCGACTCGGCACCGGACGCCGCAGCACGCGATCGATGGATCGACCTCGCCCGCCGATCGGCGGACTGGGCGCTCACGTTCCGCTACACGTGGGACGTCGCATTCGACGCGGCCTCGACGCTCGGGCGAGTCGGCTACCGGACGCGCGGGATGGACCAGGCGTCGGTCGCGAACCAGCATCTCCACGTCTATGGCCTGGTCTGCGGCCCAGAGCTCGAACACCTCGCCGAGCTGACGAGCGATGCGCACTACGCCGACCGCGCTCGCGAGCATGCGATCGCGGCCCGGCAGCTCCTCGCGCGCGATGACGGCGACGGGGGAGCGCGCCGCGGGATGGTGCCCGAACGGTTCTACCAGACCGACTGTTTCGGGCCGAAGGGCGAGGTCGGCCGGCTCTCGCACGCGTGGTGTCTCGGGCTGCTGCTGCTCGACGCCGAGCGGGAGGTTGTCCGTGGCTGACCTCGTGGCCGACCTCGGCCCGTGGGCGCTCGTCGAGAACCGCGTCGAGCGCTTCTACCGTGGCGGCGCCCTCCTCGAGCGATTCCGCAACAACGCCGGCGACGCCGCCGATGGCAATCGCCCCGAGGACTGGCTGGGATCGGCGACCCGGTCGTGGTCGCCGCCGGGCATCGCTCGCACCGACGAAGGGCTGTCGCGCGCCGTCACCCGCGACGGCGATCGCCGCATCGTCGACCTCCTCGCGGACGACCCGGCGGGAATCGCCGGCGCGGACCTCGTGGCCGCGGCCGGGGTCACCACGGGCCTGCTCGTCAAGCTCCTCGATGCCGCGATCCGGCTGCCCGTCCATGCCCACCCGACGCGTGACTTCGCCCGTCGCAACCTCGCGTCGTACTTCGGCAAGACGGAGGCGTGGATCGTCCTCGCGACGCGGGAGGTTCCCGGGGAGCCGGCGCCGTCGGTCCGGATCGGCTTCCGTCGTGACGTCGGTCGCGAGGCGCTGCGGCGCATCATCGACGAGGAGCGCAGCGACGAGCTGCTCGCGGCGATGCACGTTCGCCAGACCGGGCCGGGCGACGTCTGGCTCGTGCCGGCCGGCACGCCGCACGCGATCGGGGCCGGGATCTTCCTCGTCGAGCTCCAGGAGCCGAGCGACTTCTCGATCGTCGCCGAGACGCGCGGCTTCCCGATCGACCGCGAGAACGCCCACCTGGGGCTCGGCTGGGACGTGATGATCGACGCGTTCGACGCCGCGGATCACCCGGAGACGTGGATCGACGGGCTGCGGGCCACGCTGCCGAAGGCCGCTCCGGGTCGGGCCCCGGTCAGCCTGCTCCCCGAGGCCGCGGCGCCGTTCTTCCGCGCGTTCCGCGTGGATGCCCGGGGCCGGATCCGCCCCGGCTTCGAGCCGGCGTTCCTCGTCGGCGTCGTCGTCGAGGGCCGCGGCGTCGTTCGCACTCCATCGGGATCGCTGGACGTCCGCCGCGGGTCGACGTTCGCCGTGCCCGCCCGCGGCGTGCCCGAACTCGAGCTCGAATCGTCCGACGGGCTCGGCATCATCGCCTGCCTCCCGCCCCGCGCTGCCGACCTCGAGGGCGGCTGATGCTCGAGTTTCCCGATGGCTTCGTCTGGGGTGCGGCGACCTCGTCGTACCAGGTCGAGGGCGGGGTGGCGGAGGACGGCCGGGGCGAGTCGATCTGGGACCGCTTCAGCCGTGCGCCCGGTCGCGTCGCCAACGGCGACACCGGCGACGTGACCTCGGACCACTACCACCGCTGGGCCGAGGACGTCGAGATCATGGCCGGCCTCGGGCTCGGCGGCTATCGGTTCTCGATCGCCTGGCCCAGGGTGGTTCCGCGCGGACGCGGCCCGCTCAACGAGCCGGGGCTGGCCTTCTACGACCAGCTCGTCGACGCGCTGCTCGAGCGCGGGATCGCGCCCGCGCCGACGCTCTACCACTGGGACCTGCCGGCGGCGCTCGACGACGACGGCGGCTGGCTGGCCCGCTCGACCGCGGACGCGTTCGGGGAGTACGCGGCGGCGTGCTTCGACCGCCTCGGCGACCGAGTCACGACCTGGTTCACGATCAACGAGCCGTGGGTCGCGGCGACGCTCGGCTACCGGCTCGGGATCCATGCGCCCGGCATCGCGGACCTCGGGGCGTCCGTGCGCGCGTCGCACCACCTGTTGCTCGCCCACGGCCGGGCGGTCGAGGCGTTTCGCGCGTCCGGACGACCGGGGCGGATCGGCATCGTCCTCAACCTCATGCCGACCTATCCGGCGACGGACTCCGAGGCCGATGCGGAGGCGGCGCTCGGCTCCGACGGCTACACGAACCGCTGGTACCTCGACCCCGTGCTGCGCGGCCGCTACCCCGAGGACACCTGGCAGCTCTTCGAGCGCCTCACCGGCCCGATCGACGCCGTCCAGCCCGGCGACCTCGACGTCATCGGCGCGCGGAGCGACGTCCTCGGGATCAACTACTACAGCCGTCGGATCGTGCGCGGGGTGGACCGGCAGGGCCTGCCGTGGTCGGTTGAGCCGCGGCTGCCCGGCACGCCGGTGACGGAGGTCGGCTGGGAGATCGTCCCGCACTGCCTCACCGACCTGCTCCTCCGCGTCCGTGCCGACTACGGCGACATCCCGCTGCTCATCACGGAGAACGGCTGCGTCTACCTCGACGCGCCGCGGCCCGACGGGCGGGTCAGCGACACAGGCCGGATCCGGTTCGTCCGCGACCACCTCGTCGCGGCGCACCGCGCGATCGAGGCCGGCGTCCGGCTCGAGGGCTACTACCACTGGTCGCTGCTCGACAACTTCGAGTGGGCGGAAGGGTTCCGGCCGCGCTACGGCCTCGTCCATGTCGACTACCCGTCGGGACGGCGGCTCGTGAAGGACAGCGGGCGCTGGTATCGGAGCGTCATCGCGGCGAATGCCGTCGATCCGTCGCCGCGGCCCGGCGAGGAGGGGATGGTGGCGGGAGCGGCGTCGGACGCGGCAGCGACGCCGGACCCGGGCGCGCCGGTCGGCGCGACGGCCGGCGCCCCGAACGTCGGCTGACGCGTGCCCGACGCGACCGTCGTCTGCATCGGCATCGCGACGCTCGACGCCATCGCGGTCGTCGACCGGCTGCCGGAGCGAGGCGAGCGCCACGAGGCGGTCGAAGCGCGCCTTGCCGGTGGCGGCGTCGCGGCGACCGCCGCGGTCGCCCTGGCCCGGCTCGGTGTCGACGTCGCGTTCATCGGTCGTGTCGGGGACGACGCGGCCGGCGGGTTCGTGCGCGATGCGCTCGTCGCGGACGGCGTCGAGGTGTCGGGGCTGCGGGTCGTCCCCGGGCGGACGCCGGTGAGCCTCGTCCTCGTCGAGGCGGGAAGCGGCGAGCGGACGCTCGTCCCGGACGTTCGTGGACTCCCACCGCTCGAGCTCGACGATCGCGACGTCGAGCGCGCTCGCTATGCCGCCTGGGTCCACGTCGACCAGACCGGTCATCCGGCGATCGCGCGCCTTGCCGCGGCCGGCGTGGCAGCCCGCGTCTCGCTCGACGGCGGCAACAGCGTCCGTCGCCTCGACCTCGCCGGTGTCGACCTCTACGCGCCGACCGAGGCGGCGCTGCTCGCTCGCCATCCCGGAATCCTGGAGAACGCGCTCGAGGCAGCGCTCGCCGAGGGCCCCAGCCTCGTCGTCGCGACACGGGGAGCGGCCGGGTCCGTCGCTGGGTGGCGGCGCGACGACGGTGCGATCGTCACCCACGCCGAGCCCGCGGTGGCCGGCGTCGACATCGTCAGCACGCTCGGCGCCGGGGACGCCTTTCACGGTGCGTTGCTCGCGGCGCTCGTCCGCGGCGATGACGTCCCGCAGGCTCTCCGCTGGGCGAACGCCGCCGGCGCGCTCGCATGTCGCGCCCTCGACGGTCGCACGGCGCTGCCGACCACGGACGAGCTGACCGCGTTCCTCGGGCAGAGCGCTCGCCGTGCCACGCGCTGACGGGCTGGCCGCGCTCGCGCGGCCGAGCGGCGCATTCGCGATGGTCGCGCTCGACCAGCGCGAGTCGCTTCGGACCATGCTCGGCGCGGCCTCGCCCGGGCGCCGCGTCGCGGACCGTGACCTCACGGACTTCAAGGTCGCCGCGGCCCGCGCGCTGACGCCGCATGCCTCGGCGGTGCTGCTCGACGTCGACTTCGGGCTCGCGCCGGCTCGCCGTGCGGGCGCGATCACGGCGGGGTGCGGCCTGATCGTCGCCGCGGATCGGCTCGTCCAGGAACGCGGCGGCCTCGTCGAGGACACCGACGTCGACGACGCGGTGCTCGCCGACGACGCGATCGCGGCGGTGGCCGACGCCTACAAGCTGCTCGTCATCTGGCGCCGCGATGGCGCGCACGCGGATCGCAACCGAGTCGTCGAGCGCTTCCTCGACGCCTGCCGGCGCAGGGGCCGTCCGGGCGTCGTCGAAGGCGTCGTCCGAATCGAGCCAGGCGACGACCATCCGGCGGCGGTGCTCGACGCCGCGCGCGAGCTTGCGGGGCACGGGCCCGACCTCTACAAGGCCGAGGTCCCGACGCTCGGCCGCGCCGACGAGGCGGCCATCGCGAGGGCGTCCGAACGCATCACGGCCGCGCTCGACTGCCCCTGGGTGGTCCTTTCGAATGGCGTCGACCCGGAGCGCTTCGACGATGCGGCAGGCGCCGCCTGCCGGGGCGGCGCCTCGGGGTTCCTCGCCGGGCGGGCCATCTGGACCGCGTCACTCGCGGCCGCGGACGTCGAGCGACATCTCGTCGACGTCGCGGCGCCTCGGCTGCGGCGGCTGGCCGAATCGATCGACCGCGTGGCACGGCCGTGGCAGGCCGCGTCGACGCCCCGAGCCGCGTCCTAGCTCGGCGTCCTGGCTCGGCGTCCTGGCGCCGCGTCCTGGCGCGAGGCCGCCGCCGGCAGCGCGTACGTGTCGTACAGATCGCCCTTCGGCAGGCTCGCGCGCAGCCGCCGCTCGACCCCCTCGTCGACCGCGATCCCCGCCGCGTCGAAGGCGAGGAGCAGCGCGCCGGCCGCCGGCTCGAGCTCGGCTGCGACGACTTCGACCGACGGCGCCGTCTCGCGAACCGTCCGGACCAGCGCGTCGGCCAGGTGTCGCGCGGGATGGCGGAAGACGCCGCCGGCAAGCGCCAGATGAAACGGGCCTCCGCCGATGCCGACGCGCCGGGTGGCCGCAAGCGCCGTCCGGCCGAGCGCCCGGCCATGGCTGTCGACGATCTCGACGGCGACCGGGTCGTTCGCCTCGGCCGCATCGAGGAGGAGCGGCGCGAGCACCGCCGGATCGACCTTGTCCGTGCGCTCGTGGCGCTCGCGATGCGTCCAGCGGTGGAGGACCGCCTCGACGGACGACTCGCCGAGCGCGCGGAGGAAGGCGTCCCGAAGCGACGTCGGAGGTGCGATTCCGAGGTCCGCCGCGACGACCGCGAGCAGCGCCCGCGTGCCGAGCTCGCTGGCGCCCTGCGGCTCCTGCCAGAAGCTCGAGTGCCACGTCGAGCCGTCCGGGCCGCGCGCGCCCGTTGCGGCGCCCGTGCCGCAGACGACCACGACGCCCGGCCCCTCCGGGATGGCCGCGCGCAACGCGCCGATCGCGTCGTTCACGACGGCGGCCACCGGCCATCGCTCACCGAGCCGCTCGGCGAGCAGCACGTGGTCCTCGTCCCAATCGGCACCGGCCATGCTGAAGGCCACGTGCCGCACCGGCTCGTCGACCTGCTTGCTCGCGGCGTCGAGCGCCCGGGCGACGACCGGCAGCGCCCGCTCGACGGCGACCGCATGGATGTCGGCGCAGCCCAGGGCGCGTCCCGCGCCGACGATCGTCCCGTCGGGCCGGGCGACGAGCGCGATCGTCTTCGTGTTGCCGCCGTCGACGCCGGCGAGGAGCCCGTCCATCACGCGACGACGGTGCGCCGCGACCGGGCGCCCGGCAGCGCTGCCGCGTCGGCGACGAGCGTGACCGCCTCGGCGGTACGCAGGAGGCTGGCCGGGACCCACGGATCGATCGCTCCGTCCAGCGTGCGTCCCAGGATCTCCCGCTTGTGCTCGCCGGTCACGACGAGCAGCGTCCGCCGCGCCGCGAGGAGTGCCCGCATGCCGGCGGTCAGCGCGCGCCGCGGCACGGGCAGTGTGGCGTCCCAGTAGCGGCTGTTGCTTTCGAGGCTCGCGTCGGCCAGCGCCACGACGCGTGTCGGCGCGTCGGCGGCCGACGGCGGCTCGTTGAAGCCGAGGTGACCGTTGGGCCCGAGGCCGAGGACCGCGACGCCGATGCCGCCCGCGGCGGCCACCTCGGCGTCCCAGGCGGCCGCGGCGCGGTCGGGGTCGCCATCGTCGCCTCGCATCCGGACGATTCGCTCGTCGGGAATGCCGAGCGGGAGCGCCACGGCCCGTCGCAGCCAGCCGTAGAGCGAGCGCGGGTCGTCGTCCCCGACGTCGAGGTACTCGTCGAGCTGGACGAGCCGGAGGCGGGACGTATCGAGCCGCCCGTCGACACGGCGCGCCGCGAGGTCGTCGTACACGCCGAGCGGGCTCGTGCCGAGCGCGGCGAGGAGCGTTCCCCGCGGCGCGGGTCCGAGCCACCCGGCAACGATCTCGCCCCCGATCCTGGCAACCCCCGCGGGATCGGCGGCGACCACGACCTCCACGGTCAGGCGAGCAGCCGGTCGGGCAGGAAGTCGCGGTGGGCCGCGGCCATCTCGTCGTAGATCGCTTCGGCGAGCGGCAGCGAGAGGACAAGCGGGTGGCCGGCCAGGGCCGCAACTGCATCACGCCGCGTGCCGCTCCACGCGGCCTCCGCGGTCGCCGCCTGGTACGCGCCGAGACTCTCGATGAGGCCGCGCACGTGGTCGGGCAGCGGCGGTTGGGCGATCGGGCTCGCGCCACGCCGGTCGACGACCGCCGGGACCTCGACGACGAGGTCGTCGGGGAAGCCCGGCAGGGTCGCCTGATTCGGGACGTTGACCGGCCACGTCTCGCCGCGATCGTTGACGATCGCGTCGATGACGTCGATCGCGAGCTCGAGCTCGAGGATGCCGCCGCGCGAGCGGGCCGGGTCGAGGACGGGATCGGCCGACGCCGCCTGCTCCCGGTAGTGGCGCCAGTAGTCGTCGACCTCGGCCATGATGTCCTGCGCCCGCGTCGTCGGCCGTTCGTCCGCCTCTCGCAGCGCTTCCTCGCGGAAGTAGTAGTAGTAGAGGTACGCGGACGGGATCGTCCCCATCGTCGCGGCCAGCGCGAGCATCCGGTCGGCGCGCGCGTCGCCGGAGGGCTCGGTGCGACGCCGGGCCGCCGCCTCACGGATCAGCGGGATCGCGTCCTCGCCGTCGTACAGGTGACGCACGGTCCACCCGGTGTGGTTCAGCCCGACGAGCACACCGTCCATCCTGGTGGGGTCGAGACCCGCGTTGCGGGCCGTCGACCGCGGGTAGTCGAGCGGGCCCTCGCACAGCGAGATCGTCGGGATCGACGAGTGGTGCGTGATGGCCTCGGACACGATGTTCACCGGGTTCGTGTAGTTGATCAGCCTCGCGCGCGGCGCCACCGCCTCGATGTCTGCGGCGATGTCGCGCATGACGCTGATCGAGCGGAGTGCCATGAAGAAGCCGCCCGGGCCCTGGGTCTCCTGGCCGATGACGCCGTGCTTGAGCGGGATGCACTCGTCGAGGTAGCGCGCCTCGAAGCCGCCGGGGCGGAAGCTCGTCAGGACGACGTCCGCGTCGGTGAGGCCCGCGCGCCGGTCCGTCGTCGTCGTGACGCGGAGGTCCATGCCGCGCGCTTTCGCCATCCGTTCGGCGATGCGTCGGACGATCTCGAGGTGACCCTCGTCGATGTCGACGAGCACGACCTCGGATCCATCGAACGAGGCGCCGCGCTGGACGAGCGCCGCCATCGTGCCCGGGGCGCGTGTGCTTCCACCGCCGACGTACGTGAGCTTGATGCGCGCCATCCGGCCTGAGTCTAGCGGCGACGTGCGGCGAGGCGTTGGGACCGACGCCGCTAGCATCGGCCGGTGGTCCGGCGCCGGCTCGCCTTGCTCATGGCCCAGGTGGTCCTCGCGGGGGCCTGCTCGCTGCCGGGCGGGAGGGCCTCATCGCCGGCGGACACGCCGACCGGCTTCCCGACGGCCACGCCACGGCCGACGGCCGCGCGGACGCCGACCCCGCCGGCGACGTCACCAACGACCTCGCCCGCGACCTCGCCCGGCATCGGCTTCGACTTCGATGCGGGCGAGATCGTGGCGACCGGCCTCGACGTCCCGTGGGCGATCGCCTTCACCGCGGATGGCGACGCGATCGTCACCGAGCGCGAGACGGGCCGCTTCCTGCGAGTCCGCCCCGGCGACACGCCGGTCGAGGTCGGCCGAATGGAGGACGTGGCCCCGGAGGAGGAGGCCGGGCTGCTTGGGATTGCGGCGGCCCCGCCGCCGAGCGACGAGCTGTACCTCTATTACGGGACGCAACGGGATCACCGCCTCGTGAAGCTCCGCCTCGGGACGCGGCGTCAGGTCCTGCTCGCCGGAATCCCCGGGTCGCCGTTCCACACCGGCGGGCGTCTCGCCTTCGGTCCGGACGGGATGCTGTACGTGAGCGTCGGCGACGCGACCTCGCCGGACAGCGCGATGGACGCGGATTCACTGACCGGCAAGATCCTGCGGCTTGCGCCGGACGGCACCATCCCGGCTGACAACCCGTTCCCGCAGTCGGCGGTCTGGAGCCGTGGTCATCGCAACGTCGAGGGCTTCACCTGGGACGACGCCGGCCGGATGTGGGCCACGGAGCTCGGCGAGGACCGCTTCGACGAGCTCAACCGGATCGTTCCCGGGGGGAACTACGGCTGGCCCGTGGTCGAGGGGCCCGGCGGCGGCCCGGACATCGATCCGGTCCTCACGTGGTCGCCGGCCGAGGCATCGCCGGCCGCGATCGCGTTCGCCCGTGGGTCGCTGTGGATCGCGGCGCTCCGCGGGACGCGGCTGTGGCAGGTGCCGATCGACGCGGACGGCCGGCCGGGCCGTCCGGTGGCTCACCTCGTCGGCGCATTCGGGCGGCTGCGAATCGTCGAAGTCGGCCCCGACGGTTGGCTGTGGGTCGGGACGTCGAACCGCGACGGCCGCGGCGGTCCGCCGGGACCGGCGGACGACCGCATCGTCCGGTTCCCGCCGCTCGCGTCGCCGTGAGCTCAGCGCCGGCGCAACGTCGGTCGAAGCGGCCTTGTGGGGACCTGGAGGGAGGGCATGCCCGCCGATCCCTCGCGTTCGGGGTCGTCGCCCGCCGGCATTGCCGGCCGCGCGCTCCACGCGACGCCGTCGTCCTCCTGCACACCGGTCGGCCACGGCAGCGTCGAGCGCCACCAGTCGTCGTTCCCGCGGCCCACGAGCTGCGCGACGCCGCGGACGCCGGGCCCGACGAACCAGCCGGCGAGGAACGCCACCGGCGCGGCGGCGATGGCGATCAGGAGCAGGCCGACGACCACGTCCATGCGGCGGACTCCGCGACGGAATCCCTTCGACGGCATGGTAGACCCGAGTCGCCGCAAGCGCACCTGCGCACCCGCGGACATCTGTAACGCAAAGCGATAGGTGCGGCCGCTTGACACCCTCACCTGCTTGGGATACGAAAGCGCAACGCCCGACCGCTTAGCCCGGCCGTGGACGAATCTGGGTGGCTGAGGAGGACAGCGCCGCCGAGAGCTGCTCACGTTGGCGCCCGCAACCTTCGTCCGATCGGGCGGCCGTCGCCCTGATTCCGGGTTGCGGACGCGGGTCTTCGCGGATCCGTCCGCGAAGCGGAAGGAGGAGGACATGAGTCCGAGCAACGGACGCCTTCGTTCGCTCGCCCTCGCCGCGATCGCCATGTTGGCGGTCGGCGCATGCGGGCCGAGCGGCTCCAGCGGGGCTCCCGGCGGGAGCGGCGGGCCGGAAGGGACGCCGGTCACCGGCGCGCAGTGCCAGTCCGGGGCCACCGAGGTGAAGTTCTGGACGAGCCACACCCCACCGGACTCCGACGCGCTCACGAACATCGTCAACGCCTTCAACGCCGCGAATCCCACGATCTGCGTGAAGATGACGATCGTGCCGGGCAGCGAGACGGACGTCGCGAAGCTCATCACCGCGATCCGCGGCGGTGTCGCACCCGACGTCTACATGGCGGACCGGTTCACCGTCCCGCAGCGCGCCGCTGAAGGCGTGCTCGACAAGCTTCCCGACGACGTCGCCGGGATGAAGGACCAGTACCTCGAGTTCGCCTGGGCCGAAACCCAGTACAAGGACGGGACGTACGCGCTTCCGTTCGACACCGACGCGCGGGCCCTTTGGTACAACAAGGACCTCATCACGGCCGCCGGCAAGGATCCGGCCGACCTCGACATCGCCAAGGGCCCGCCGACGCTCGCCAAGGTCATCGAGATCGCCGATGCCATCACGAAGGAGACCAACGGCCAGTACGACGTCATGGGCTGGATGCCCGGCGGCCCCGGCCCCGGCGGCAACCCGGGCGCGTTCGACCAGGGCTGGCACTACACGTGGGGCTTCGTGAACGGCGGCAAGTTCGCCGACCTCGGCACCTGCAAGGTCACCCCGACCGACGCCGGCGTCGTGGCCGGTTTCCAGTTCCTCTATGACTGGCACAAGCAGCGCGATCCGGAGAAGGTCAGCCGCTGGGTCAGCACGAACCTTCCCCCGAATCCGCCGGCTGCCCAGAACCCGTTCTGGACCGGCAAGCTCGGCATGACGATCAGCGGTGACTGGCGCATCGCCGAGCAGCGCAAGTACGCGCCGAACGGCAACTATGGGTTCACGTTCATCCCGGTGACCAATGCCGGCGACGAGAGCGCGACCTGGGCCGGCGGCTGGTCGATGGCCCTCATCCCGAACTCGAAGGCCAAGGACCAGGCGATCGCCTTCATGAAGTACATCGCCGGCCCCGAGGGCCAGAAGGTGTACACGAAGGAATCGACGCACCTTCCGACCATCAAGTCCCTCCTCGAAGACGCCTCGCTCTACGACGAGGCCCACAAGACGTTCCTCGACCTGCTGCCGACGGCCCACAACCGGCCGCCGCTGGCAGTCGGTGGCGTCTACTGGGATGCCCTCACGGCCGCCCAGGGCTCCGTTGAGCTCAACACGAAGCAGCCGCAGGCCGCCCTCCAGGAAGTGGAAGCCGCCGTCCAGCCCCAGCTCGACCAGGCTGGTTGCTGACGTCGACCAGGACATCGCGGGGACCGGAGCTTCCGGTCCCCGCGATCCTTTTCCGCAACTGAGCGAGACGATGCCGTGACGACGCAGGCCTCGACCGCCATCCGACCGCGCCGCTTCCGCTTGCCGTCGACGGGCGAGCGGCGGAACCTCCGATGGGGGCTGCTGTTCATCAGCCCGTGGCTGATCGGGTTCCTCGCGTTCGGGATCTTCCCGATCCTCTACACGTTCTACCTGAGCCTGACCCAGTACTCCGGCCTTCGCGACCCGACCTTCATCGGCCCGAACAACTACACGCGGATGGTCGCCGACCCGCTGTTCTGGAAGTCGGCCTACAACACGATCTACTACACGCTGCTGGCCGTGCCGGTCGGTGTCGTGGTGGCGATGCTGCTCGCGATGGCGATGAACCGGCGGCTCCGGGAGATCGCGATCTACCGCGCGATCTTCTACCTGCCGTCGATCCTGCCCGTCTTCGCGATCTCGTTCATCTTCGTCGTGCTGCTGAACCCGGGCTACGGGCTCGTCAGCTGGCTGCTGTCGCTCCTGGGGCTTCGTTCGCCGAACTGGCTCGGCGACCCGAACTACACGAAGCTCGCCCTCGTCATGATCGCCCAGCTCGGGGCGGGCCAGTGGGCGCTCGTCTTCCTGGCCGGTCTCCGCGGCATCCCCACTGAGCTCTACGAGGCGGCCGAGATCGACGGCGCCGGGGCCGTCAGGAAGTTCCGCAACATCACGCTGCCGCTCATGACCCCGGTGATCCTCTACGACATCATCATCGGGCTGTCGTTCGGGCTCCAGATCTTCACGCCGGCATTCATCCTCACCGGCGGTGGGACGCGCGGCGCCGCCGGACCGGACAACTCCCTGCTGATGTACGTCATCTACCTGTACAAGCAGGCGTTCCAGTTCGGCCAGATGGGGTACGCGGCCGCTCTCTCGGTGGTCCTCTTCGTCGTCAGCCTCATCCTCGCCGCGGCGGTGTTCCGCTGGGCGCGAGGCTGGGTGTTCTACGGCGGGGAGGAATAGATGGCCACGACCGAAGCCGTCCGGCCCCTCCGCGTCGCCACACCCCGCCGGCGCGGCCCGCGACGCCTCCTGACCCGGTCGATCCTGCCCCGGATCATCCTGATCATCGCGGCGATCGTCTTCCTCGCGCCGTTCTACTGGATGGTCGTGAGCGCGCTCAAGACGAACCAGGAAGCGGTGGCCTTCCCACCGACGTTCGTCCCGCAGAGCTGGGCGTGGCAGAACTTCGCCGACGCGGTGAGCTACATCCCGTTCGGGTTGTATGCGCTGAACTCGACGATCATCACCGTCGGCGCGACGATCGGCGCCGTCCTGTCGAACACGGTCATCGCCTACGGCTTCTCACGGATCCAGTGGCCGGGGCGCAACGTGCTCTTCTACATCTGCGTCGCGACGATCTTCCTCCCGTACCCGGTCGTCCTGGTCGCCCTGTTCGACATCTTCAGCAAGCTGCCGTCGTTCGGGATCCAGGGCGGCGCGTCGTGGGTCAACACGTTCCTGCCGCTCATCGTCCCGGCCTTCTTCGGCAACCCGTTCTACATCTTCCTCATGCGCCAGTTCATGATGGGGATTCCGCGGGAGCTCTCGGATGCGGCCCGTGTCGACGGCGCGAGCGAGGTCCAGACCTTCTGGAACGTCATCCTGCCGTTGACGAAGCCGGCCGTGACGGTCATCGCGATCCTCGCCGCGGTTGCCGCGTGGAACGAGTTCCTGCTGCCGCTCCTCTATCTGCAGGAGAACACGAAGTACCCGCTCGCCGTCGGGCTCGCGTTCTTCACGAGCGAGCACGATGTCGCGTATAACCTCCTGATGGCGGCTGCGACGCTCATCGTCCTCCCGATCGTCGTGCTCTTCCTCTTCTTCCAGCGGTTCTTCATCGAGGGCATCACGGTCGGCGGAGTGAAGGGCTAGCGTTGGACGGGGTCCACGATGACCGACCGGTCGCGACGGTGGCCGGGCGGCCGATCCCGTATGCCGCGGTCCGCGCGCGCATCGAGCAGCTGCGGCGCGGCCCCCGGGCCCGGCATTTCCCGCCGGACGCGGCGCTCGCACCGGACCAGCTCCGCTGGATCGTCCGCGAGCTCGTGACCGAGGCGGTGCTGACCCACGAGATCGGCGGGGCGGTCGACGACGACGTCGTCGCGCGGCTCGTCGAGCGTGTCACTGCCGCGGTCCGGATCGACGAGACCGACGTGCGCGGCTACTACGACCGGAACCTCGACCAGTACGACGGCGGCGCGATCGTGTTCGCGGACGTCCGCGGCGCGATCGAGGCCGAGCTGCTCGTCGACGCTCGCCGCCGTGCCTTCGACGCGTGGCTCGACGGCCGCCGCCGCGCCATCGCGGTCGTCGATCCGGCCTTCGAGCATCCCGGGCACCCGATCCACGGCCCGGCGAGCCACCGGCACTGACGATGGAGATCCTCGCCGCCGCCGGCACGAACCTCTTCGTCGGCACCGAAGCCGCGCCGCGCCAGGTCGTCCGGGTGCGGCTCCGCGGTGACGCGCCGCGCGACGGCCGCAAGCCGGCGACCGTGCGCGTCGAGGGACGCCGTGTCCGCTCCGAGACGCCCGTGTCGGTCGGCCCCCTGGCGGCGGGCGAAGAGGCCCGCCTCGAGATCGGCACCGCGGTCGAGGCCGGCGTCGAGCCGGGCACGACGCTCCCCGCAACCGTCGTCGTGAGCGATGGCTCGCGGTCGGCGCGCCTTCGGTTCGACCTCGTCGTCGCGGAGCCCGGCTGGCGCCTGTTCATGGTGTCGCACTTCCACTACGACCCGGTCTGGTGGAACACCCAGGCGGCCTACACCGAGACGTGGGGGACCGCGATCCGCTATCGGACGCCGTTCCAGGAGCCGGGGCTCGCGCTCGTCCGCTCGCACATCGAGATGGCCCGACGGGATGCCGACTACAAGTTCGTCCTCGCCGAGCTCGACTACCTCAAGCCGTACTGGGACGCGTTCCCCGAGGACCGCGCCTACCTGCGCCAGCTGCTCGCCGACGGCCGGCTCGAGCTCATGGGCGGCACGTACAACGAGCCGAACACGAACCTGACGAGCGCCGAATCGACGATCCGCAACGCGATCTACGGGATCGGCTACCAGCGCGACGTGCTGGGTGGGACGCCGGCCACGGCCTGGCAGCTGGACGCGTTCGGCCACGACCCGGCGTTCCCCGGCATCATGGCCGACGCCGGCGTGACCTCGAGCTCGTGGGCCCGCGGCCCGTTCCACGAGTGGGGGCCTCACTGGGTCCGCGGTCCGGCCCGCATGCCGTTCGCCGAGCTCGCCGCGGGCGAGATCCCGCGGATGCAGTTTCCCAGCGAGTTCGACTGGATCTCGCCGAGCGGCCGTGCCCTCCTGACCGCCTTCATGGCGGATCACTACTCGTCGGGCTGGTGGATGGACGCCGCGACCACGCTCGAGGAGGCCGAGGCGGAGGTCCACCGGCTCTTCACCGAGCTCGCCTCGCTCGCGGCGACGAAGAACGTGCTACTCCCGGTCGGCACCGATTACTCGCCGCCGAACAAGTGGCTGACGGCGATCCACCGCGACTGGGCGAAGCGCTACGTCTGGCCGAGGTTCATCGCCGCGCTCCCGGCCGAGTTCTTCGCCGCGGTGCGCGAGGAACGAGCACGCACCGGTCGCGGCTTCAGCCCGCAGACCCGGGACATGAACCCGGTCTACACGGGCAAGGACGTGTCCTTCATCGATACGAAGCAGGCCCAGCGCGTCGCCGAGAACACGTTGCTGGCCGGTGAGAAGTTCGCGACGTTCGCCGGGCTGCTCGGGGCGACCCATCCAAGCGACGCGATCGACAAGGCCTGGCGGCAGCTGCTGTTCGGCGCCCATCACGACGGGATCACCGGGTCCGAGTCGGACCAGGTGTACCTCGACCTCCTGGCCGGGTGGCGCGAGGCGCAGGAGCTTGCGGGCGCGGTGCTCGACGCGGCCCTCGACTCGATCGGGTCCCGAATCGACACGTCGGGCGACGGCAGGGCCGTTACCGTCTTCAATCCGTCGTCCTGGCCGCGGACCGACATCGCCCGCGTCAGGCTCGACGTCCCGGCAGGAGCGACGGGCATCGCGCTGCGTGACGCGGCCGGCGGACCCGTCCCGTTCGTCGTCGAGGCGATCGACCGGCGCGAGGGGCGACCGGTGCAGGCGACGATCGCGTTCCTCGCCCGGGACGTCCCGGCGACCGGCTATGCGACGTGGCGAGCGGTCGCGGACGCGGGATCGCTCGACGATCACGCCTGGCGTTCGGGAGGCGAGGCGTCGATCGAGAACGAGACGTGGCGGGTCGCGGTCGACGGGCAGCGTGGCGGCGGTATGTCGAGCGTCGTCTACAAGCGCAACGGCAAGGAGCTCGTCCAGCCGGGGCGGGTCGCGAACGAGCTGCTCGCCTGCCGCGAATACCCCAACCACCCGCTCTTCGCCGAGGGGCCCTGGCACCTGACGCCCGACGGCCGCGTGACGTCGTCGGTCGACACATCCTCGGACGTCACCGTCGAGACCTCACCGATCGGCCGGCGGATCCGCGTCGCCGGGGCATTCGAGGCGTGCCACCGGACCCAGGAGGTGACGCTGTGGGACGGGATCGAGCGGATCGAGCTCGTCACCACGCTCGACGGATACGACGGCCACGACACGCTCTTCCGCGTCCGCTTCCCCGTCTCGGTCGACGGCGGGATGCCGATCGCGGAGGTCGGCAACTCGGTCGTCGGGCGCCCATTCGGGATGCCGAACGTCGACGTCGCCGAGACGCCGTTCACGCTCGACCACCCGGCGTACAACTGGTTCGGGCTCGGGGCGACCGCGCGCGTGTCGCTCGTCGACGGCGGCAAGGGCAGCGAGCGGGCGTCGGCCGCCTTCGGGATCGCCGACATCGTCGGGACTGACAACGCGGCGGAGGACGACGCCATCCGCCGGCTCGTCGTAGCGCTCGTCCGGCAGGGCGTGACCGCCACGCTCTCCCGCGCCGACGGTACCCGGTACGGCGTGCTCCATATCGACTCGAACCTGCCGGATGTCCGGATCGCGATCGGCCGGCCGAAGGAGAACCCGTTTGTCGCCGCGGTGCTCGAGGCGGCCGGTGCCGCGTGGAAGCGGGAGCTCGACCGGCAGCTGAAGTCTCGCGGCTGGGCGCGCCTCTGGGTGCCCTCGGCGGGAGACCGGGCGCGGCGTGACCGGATCCCGGATCTGCGCGGCCCGCGCGACCTGCCGGTGCTGATCGTCGCGGGCAAGACCGCCGATGCGACCCTGGCCGCGCTGACGGAGCTCGCCACGGACCTCGCGGACGGGGTCGTCGCCGTCGACCAGCCCGCGTCGCTCGACGGTCTCGCCGAGGGCGTCGAGGACTACACGGTCGCGGTGATCAACCACGGCCTGCCCGGCTTCAACGTCGAGTCGGACGGGAGCCTCTACCTCTCGCTCATGCGCTCGTGCAGCGGCTGGCCGTCGGGCGTCTGGATCGATCCTCCCCGGCGCGCGACGCCGGATGGCGGGAACTTCCAGTTCCAGCACTGGAGCCACACGTTCCGCTACGCCCTCGCCGGTGGCGCCGGCGACTGGCGGTCCGCGGGGCTCGTTCGCGCCGGCCACGAGCTCAATCAGCCGCTGATCGCCCGTGCCCTGGCGTCGCACGGCGGTGACCTGCCGGCGACGGCCAGCTTCCTGACCGTCGAGCCGGCGTCGGTCGTCGCGACGGTCGCCAAGCCGTCGGGCAATCCGCGCGCCCGGATGTCGCTCGCCCGCGAGCAGGCGACGGAGGGCCTGACGATCCGCCTGTACGAGTCGACGGGGCGGCCCGCCGACGCGCGGATCCGCAGCTTCTTCCCCCTCGCCGGCGCCGCCACGACCAACGTCACGGAGGAGGCGTCCGGGCCGGCGCGTTGGTCGGATGGCGCCGTCGAGGTCGCCCTCGAGCCGTTTGCCACCGCGACGGTCCGCGCGAAACCGACCGTCGATCCGGCGCTTCGCCGCGCCGGCGGCACGCTTGGCCCCACGACCGAGCCTGCCCAGCCGGTGTTCAGCGCGTACTGGCTGCACAACAAGGGCGCCGCGCCGCTGGGCTATCAGCCGGTCACGGTCGCGGTTCGACCGTGGCGCCTGCGCGGGACCGGTCCCTTCACCGTTCCGGTCGTCGTCGCCTCGGAGCGGACCGACGGACCGGCCGACGGCACCGTGCGCGTCGTCGTCCCCGATGGCTGGCGGGCGTCGCCGGCATCGCGCGACTACCGGCTTGCGCCGGGCGCGCACGTCGAGCTCGACGTGAAGGTCGAGCCACCGGCCGGCGCATCGCCGGGGCGCTACTTCGTGGCGGCGCAGCTGACGGACGACGCCGGCCAGTCGCACGAGGACGTCGTGGCGATCGACCTCGGTGGCGGTCGCGACAGCGCCGACGGCGATCCGCGCCTCGGTTCGCGCGCCCTCGCCGAGTCGATCGAGCGGGCGCTCCGTGCGGTCGCGGTTGCCAACGCGGCCGGGAACGGATCGGCGGGCCGCGCGATCGAGCGCTCGACCGTGACGTTCGGCCAGGAGAGCGACGCCGGCGGCGAGCTCGTCGTGGACGTGCTGACCGGCGCAATCAGCCTCAAGCCGGGGGAGTCGTCGGAGCTGCGCGTCCGCGTTCGCAACACGGCTGCCAGCGAGATTCGCGGCGAGGCACAGGTCATCAGCCCGCACGAAACGTGGCCGATCGTCACGCCGTGGACGCAGGGATTCGCGGTCGCCGGCGGCGCATCGACCGAGGTCGCGTTCGCGGTCGACGTCCCGTACGACTTCGCCGGGGGGACGTGGTGGGCGCTCGTGAAGGTCATGGCGTTCGGGCGGCTCTGGTACAGCGAGTCGGTCGCCCTCGAGGTCGCCGTGGGGGAGAGGGTCCGCGCCCGCGCGGCCGCACGCTCGTGAACGAAGCCCCGCCGGCCGGCGGGTGACGGAGGCGAGACGAATGGCGAACTCGATCAAGGTCGGGGTCCTGCCGTGGGGACAGCGGGTCGACTGGCCGTCGCTGCTGGACGTCGGCCGGCGGGCCGACGAGCTCGGCTACGACTCGCTGTGGACCTGGGATCACCTCTATCCGATCCAGGGCGACTGGCGCGCGCCGATCTTCGAGGGCTACATGACCCTGGCCGGCTGGGCCGGCGTCACGTCGAAGGCGACGCTCGGCCTGATGGTCGGCGCGAACACGTTCCGCAACCCGGCGCTCACGGCGAAGATCGTCACGACGCTCGACCACATGAGCAACGGCCGGGCGATCCTCGGCATCGGCGGCGCGTGGTTCGAGCGCGAGCACGTCGCGTACGGCCTCGACTTCGGGTCCGGCTTCGGCGAACGCCTCGACTGGCTCGACGAGGCCGTCGAGGTCATGCACGCGATGGTCCGGGGCAAGGACGCATCGGCGCGCGGTCCGCGCTACTCGACGAAGCAGGTCCGGAACGACCCGCCCCCGATCCAGGACCACATCCCGATCCTCATCGGCGGCGACGGCGAGAAGAAGACGCTCCACACCGTCGCGAAGTACGCCGACGCGTGGAACACCGGCGGCGAGGTCGAGTTCGTTCGCCACAAGGACAACGTGCTGCGCCAGTGGTGCGAGCGCGTCGGCCGCGACGAATCGGAGATCGAGCGGACGCTCGGCCTCGGGCTCGTGATCATCCGCGACGACGCCGCCGAGGCCCGCAAGGTCGACGCCGGATTTCGGAAGCACCACCCCGGCTACGACGAGACGCCGCGGATCGGGAGCGCCGAGGCGATCGCGGAGTCGCTCGTGCCCTACGTCGAGCTCGGATTCCACCACATCTTCTATGACGTGCCGGCCCCGCACGACCACGAGACGCTCGAGCGATTCGTCGGCGAGGTGAAGCCGATGCTCGAGCAGGCGGCTCGGTCGCCGGCTCGCCCCTGAGCCGATCGATGGCCGGGGCCGCTTCGGGCGCTCGAACGATCCGCGCGGAGCTCGTCGTCGACGCGGCGGCGACCCTCGGTGAGGGCCCGCTCTGGGACGACAGCGAGGGCTGCGTCTGGTGGGTCGACATCCTCGGCCGGGCAATCCACCGCACGGATCCTGAGTCGGGCGCGAATCGCCGCTTCCCGATCGGCCCCATGCCGGGCTCGCTCGGGCTGCGGGCGTCGGGCGGCCTGATCGCCGCCGTCGACGACGGGTTTGCGGTATTCGACGGCGCGAGCGGCGAGCTCGAGACGCTCGTCCCGATCGACGCCGACGACCCCTCGATGCGAATGAACGACGGCAAGGTCGATCCGGCGGGGCGGTTCTGGGCGGGGACGACCGACATGGACCACCGACCGGGCCTCGGCACGCTCTTTCGGCTCGACCCCGACCTCACCGCGACGCCGATGGTTCGCGAGGTCACGATCTCGAACGGGCTCGACTGGACCCTCGACGAGCGGACGATGTACTTCATCGACACGCCGACCCGGCGCGTCGACGCCTTCGACTTCGACGTCGCCAGCGGCGCCCTCGCCAACCGTCGGCCGGCGATCACGATCCGCGACGGCGCGGGCAGCCCTGACGGCATGACGCTCGACGCCGACGGTTTTCTGTGGGTCGCGTTGTGGGGCGGCTGGGCGGTCGAGCGGTACGCCCCGGACGGTCGGCTCGACATGCGCGTGGAGGTGCCGGTCGCCCAGGCCTCGAGCTGCGTCTTCGGCGGCCCGGGCTTCCAGACGCTCTTCATCACGACGGCTCGCAAGGGCCATCCGCCGGGCCCGGTGGCGGGCCAGCCACACGCGGGCGGGCTCTTCGCCTGCCGGCCGGGGCCGCGCGGCCGGCCCGGGTTCCGCTTCCGCGGCTGAAGCGCGGTGATGCGCCTCGCCCTCGGCCATCTCGAGGGCTTCGACGAGACCGTCGCGACGTTCGCCCGGCAGCTCGGCCTCTCGAGCGTCCAGTTCCACACGCCGAGCGATCTCCGCGGGGCGCCCGGCTACTGGGAAGTCGACGAGCTGGTCTCGCTCCGCGAGCGTTGCGAGGCCGCGGGGCTCGTCGTCGAGGGCCTGGAGAACGTGCCGTTCCGGCACTGGGACCGCGTGCTGTTCGGCGAGGACGGGCGCGAGGAGCAGCTCGAGAGCTACCGCTCGACGATCCGGAACATGGCCACGGCCGGCATCCACGTCCTGGGACATCACTTCATGCCGACCTACGTCTGGCGGACCGACCTGCGGGGCCGCGGTCGCGGCGACGCGCTGGTGACGGTCTACGACGGCGACCGAGCCGGGGAGGGGAACGCGCTCGCCGGCTACAAGCTCGCGCCCGACCGACCGGTTCCAGCGCTCGACGCCGAGCGGATGTGGGCGAACTACGCGGCGTTCCTCGATGCCGTCCTCCCGGCCGCCGAGGCGGCCGGCGTCCGCCTCGCCCTCCATCCCGACGATCCGCCGGTCGACTCGCTCGGCGGCGTCGCCCGGATCTTCGCGACGCCGGACGGCCTCGAGCGGGCGTGGGAGCTCGCCCGTCGCAGCCCGGCGTGGGGGCTCGATCTCTGCCTCGGCACGGTGTCGGAGATGGGTGGCGAGGCCGCAGTCAACCGCGTCATCGATTCGTTCGGGCCGCGCGGCGGCATCGCGTACGTCCACTTCCGCGACGTCCAGGGCACGGTGCCGAGGTTCCGCGAGTGCTTCCTCGGCGAGGGCAACTACGATCCCGCGTCC
>DATBKB010000103.1:0-19501 GCA_036556145.1 Candidatus Limnocylindrales bacterium
AAGCGAAACGCCCCGGGCGAGGCCCGGGGCGTTCGTGTTTCGTTGAGGTTCAGCCGGCGGGGGTGAGCCAGACCGGATAGTCGCGGATGTCCTCCGGCGAACCGTCGCGAGCCGAGGCGTTCCAGGCTCGCAGCGTGCCCCACTGGCCCTCGTCGACGTCGTAGTCGATCGTCACGGCGAAGTCACCGCGGCAGCCGGTGCCGCACTCCGACATGACGGGCCCTTCGAAGAGCTTCCGGCCCGATGCGTCGAAGAGCGTGATGAGGAACTGGGCCTCGAAGACGTTCGAGTTGCCGGTCACCCGGGCCGGGTTGCCGATCGCGGCGCCCCAAGCCGGCCGGTCGACGAAGATCGCCGGCAGCAGGTCCTCGAACATCGTTGCGGCGCGGCCGATCGGGCCGGCGAGGAGAATCCCCTCGCTGCCGAAGACCGTGATCGTGCGGCCCTCGACCTGGAACCGGACGGACTCGACCGTCGGGAACTGGGTCAGGGTGTACACGACCTGGCCGAGCCGGACCATCATCGACCGGCTGCCGCCGCCGGACTCGAACTCACGCGAGAGATCGACGGTCGCGACGCCCTGGTCGATCGACAGGCCGAGCAACTTCGTGCCCGCCGGAACGGCCGAGGAGAGCCCGGGGTTGGCATCGCGCTCGGGAGCCTGCGGGCCCTCGATCAGCGCGAGCATCGCGGTGCGGGCCACCGCGACGGTCTTCGGGACGACGCGGAGGACGGGCACGAGGCCCTCGCTGCCCTGCTCGCCGCCGAGGTAGAAGTAGGCCCGGACGATCATCGTCTCGGCCGGCGAGCTGGCCGGCGGCTCCGACGGGACCGGCGTGCCGCCCGGCGCGGTCGGCGTCGGGCTGGGCTCGGGGGTGAGGTCCGGGCTGCCCACCGGGACCGACGGCTCTGCCGACGGCGGAGCCGACCCGATCGGGCCGAGGCCGCCGCTTCCGGACACGCAGGCGGCGACGAGGAAGGCAAGGACGAGAGGCAGAAGGACGAGTTGACGCTTCATCTGACGGGCTCCTGTGTGGGTGTCTGAGCCCCACTCTCGAGCCCGCGGGTCGCAGCCGGATCGCCGCCGGGTAACGGTTCGGTCACAGGCAGCCGCAGCTCGAAGCGCAGCCCGCCCTCGGGGCGGTTCGAGGCGGTGAGGCTCCCGCCGAGGAGGCTTGCGTTCTCGGCGGCGATCGCGAGGCCCAGGCCGCTGCCGCCGCGACCGCGGGAGGGATCGGCCTTGTAGAAGCGGTCGAAGATCCGGTCGAGGCGGCCGGCCGGGAGGCCGGGACCGGAGTCGGCGACGCTCAGGACGACGGCTCCTCCGCCGGGCGCCGGCACGAGGCGGATCTCGACCGGCGCCCCCGGCGCGTGCTGGCGGGCGTTGTCGAGCAGGTTGCCGAGGATCCGCTCGATTCGGCGCGGGTCGGTCTGGACGACGACCGGATCGGCCGGGATCTCGAGGCGAGCTTCGGGCAGCCGGGCGGCGGCCACCTGGCGGGCGAGGCGGGCGAGGTCGACGGGCTCGCGACCGGCCTCCTCGGCCGCCGAGTCGAAGCGCGACAGCTCCATGAGGTCCTCGACGAGCTCCCGGAGCCGGCCCACGTCCGCCACGAGGAGCTCGCCCGTCCGGCGGGCGCCCGGCGGCAGCTCGTCCAGGTGCTCGCGGAGGATCGACGCTTCGGCGACGAGCGCGGTCAGCGGCGTGCGCAGCTCGTGCGAGACGTCGGCGACGAACTGGCGGTTCTGTGCCTGCGCTGCCTCGAGCCGGCCGATGGTCTCGCCGAGCGCGGCGGCCATCCGGTTGAACCGCTCGGCCCACGTCCCGAACTCGTCGCGCGACGTCACCGGCACCCGTGCACCCAGGTCGCCCCGCTCGATTCGCTCCGCGGCCCGGCCGGCCGCCTCGACGGGCGCGAGGACGCCGCGCGCGACGGCGCGCGCCGCGAGGAGCGCCAGGAGAACCAGGAGCACCGCTCCTCCCGCCAGCCCGAGCCGAAGCTGGGCCAGGGCGTTCTCGACGGCGGTCGCGTCGTGGAGGAAGTAGAACGTGGCGTTCGTTCCCGGCAGGCGGCCGCCGATCACGAGCCTCGGCCGCGGCTCGTCCGTGCTGAGGGTGGTCCATTGATAGGCCAGGTTGCCGTCGGCGACCGCCTGGCTGAAGGCCGGCGACAGGATCGACGTGAACGACGGCTGGACGTCCCCGAAGTCGGCGACGAGGTCGATCGCCCGGGCGCGGAAAGCCTCGACGAGCCCGCTGCGCTCGAGGGCCGCGGTGCTCGGCTCCTCGAGGCGGGCGGGGATGAGCGTCGTGAGGTCGAACCGCGCCTGGACCTCGGCATCCCGGACGAAGCGGTCGTGCACCGAGACGTCGACAAACGCGTACGCCCCGAGTCCGAGGACGAGCGCCGTGATGACGACGAGCGCGACGACGGTCGCGGTGAGCCTCCCGCGGACGCCTCCGAGCCCGAGCACTAGCCGCCCCCCGGCCGGGACGACTTGTACCCGGCGCCGCGCACCGTCAGGACGAGGGTCGGATTGGCCGGATCGGGCTCGACCTTCGCGCGCAGCCGCTGGATTGCCACGTCCACGAGCCTCGAGTCGCCGAGGTAGTCGTAACCCCAGATGCGGTCGAGCAGGATGTCACGGGTGAGGACCTGCCCGGGATGCCTGGCGAGCTCGAGGAGGAGGTCGAACTCGGTCCGGGTCAGCTCGATCGCCTCGCCGTCGCGCTGGACGCTGCGACCGGCGACGTCGATCTCGACCGGCCCCAGGCGCAGCCGCTCGCCCTCGTCGGGGACGCGGCCGGCGCGGCGGAGCGCCGCTCGGACGCGGGCGACGAGCTCGGGCACCTCGAACGGCTTCTTGACGTAGTCGTCGGCGCCCGCCTCGAGGCCGACGACGACATCGATCGTGTCGCCGCGCGCGGTCAGCATGACGATCGGGACGGTCGAGGTCTTGCGAACGGTGCGGCAGACCTCGAGGCCGTCGAGCCGCGGCAGCATGACGTCGAGGAGCAGCAGGTCGAACGGCGCGTTCCGGAATCGCTCGAGCCCCTCGACGCCGTCGCTCGCCGTGGCGACCTCGAAGCCCGCATTGCGCAGGCCGATGGCCGTCACCTCACGGATGGACGGGTCGTCCTCGACGAGCAGGATCCTGGCGTCCACTCCGCTCCCTCGGTCCGGTCAGCCCTTCGGTCCGTTGTCCTCGTCGCGGACGCGCCTCGACAGCGGCAGCCCGAACCAGAACCACGCCACTGCCAGCGCCGCCGCGATCGCGCCGACGAGCCCGGGCACGGCACCGAGGACGATCTCGATGACGAGGTACGACGACGCCGTCAACGACACACCGACCAGCACCATGCCGGCAAGGAACAGCCGGTTGGCGGTCAGCAGCATCTGCGACTTGTCGCCCTGACGGAACCGGATCCGATGGTAGGTGGCCGGCGCGATGAGCATCGCCGATGCGCCGATCGCGGAGAGGAACGCCAGGACGTAGAGGCCGCGCTCGAGGTCCGTGACGTCGCGGAACGCCTGCTGGAACGGAACGATGAGCAGGAAACCGCCGAGCACCTGCACGCCGGGCAGCGCGACCCGGAGCTCATTGAGGAGCTCGATCAGCTCGCGGTCGACGCGTTCCTTCTCGGACTCGGCCATCGTCGATCCATTGTCGCCGGTGTCGCCCAGGGGCTTCAGGCCTGCCGCCGTCGCACCGTGGGCCGCGGCCGCGGTGTCCCGGTCCGTCCCGTCGCCGAGTCGCCGGTCGCCCCGCGCCACGGTGCCACAAGGTCCGCGAACTCGGCGGCCGTGAAGCCGTGGCGCAGCACGACCGCGTGGGCAGTCCGCGCGAGCTGCCTGGCGGCGCGGGCCGCGGCCGGCCGGTCGAGTCGCCCGAGCGCCGTCTCCGCCCGCGCCGCAGCGTCCCGCGCCGCGAGGACGGACGAGACACGCAGCCCTTCGTCCTCGTCCGGCTCGAGGCCGGCCGGCCACGGGTCCTCGCTCGACGCCCGGCCGCCCGCGCGAGCGAGCGCCCGCGCCTCCGCGGTCGTGAGCCGGGCGACCCGAGCGAGGAACCGCTCGACGGCCTTCGTGTTCGGACCGTAGCGGGGCTGATCGACGGCCGCCTCCCAGCCGCGCATGAGCCGGTCGCGGGCACGGCCGCGGAACGGCTCCGACAGGTGCTCGTCGAGGAATCGCCCGAGGACGATCTCGTGCGCGGCGGCCAGGACGCCGTCCCGCAGCGGGCCGTTGGCCCAATCACGCGGGCGGAGCCTGCCCCGGACGTCGGCCTCGACGCGATCGAGCGCCGTGAGCGCGTCGGCGGCGAGGAACCGCCGGATGCTGGCGATGAACGCGATCGAGCTCGCCTCGGCGAGGGAGAGCCGGTCGATCTCGTCCTCGTTCAAGCGGCCGAGGCGATCCAGGAATCGTCGGAGTGCCTCGTCGGGATCGCGCGCCGGTCGCCGCCGGGGCGACTCGCGCGGAGCCTTGCGCTGGCCCACGCCCGCCGCGCCCGCGCGCCCGCGATCGCGCAGCCCGCGCTCGCGGTCGTAGCGGGCCCGGAGCTCCGGGTCGCTCAACCAGTCGTGGGCGACGTTGATCCGCTTCGCGAGGTCGAGGGCGGCCGGACCGGCGATGTCGGGGTGATGCCGCTTGAGGAGCGCCCGCCAGGCGATCTCGATCGTCTCGGCCGAGGCTCTCGCGTCGACCTCGAGGCGGGCGTACAGGTCGTCGGTCGGGACGATGGGCCGCGGCGGCATCGGCTTCTCCGGCCCGCGGTCAGGCCGGGACCCGCTCCGCCCCGCGCAGCAGCGCCTCGACCTCGTCGATCGAGCGCGTCGCGCGCTCGCCGGTCGCTCGGTCGGTCACCTCGACCCCGCCCGCGGCCAGCGACCGCGGGCTGACCGTGAGGATCGTCGGCATGCCGAGCAGCTCGGCGTCGGTGAGCTTGACGCCCGGCGACTCGTCCCGGTCGTCGTAGAGGATCTCGCGGCCGGCATCGAGGGCGACCTGGTGGAGGCGCTCGGCAGTCTCGGTGACGCGCGGCTCGCGCGCGGCGCCGAGGGCGACGAGATGGGCGGGGTACGGCGCGACCTCGGCCGGCCAGACGATTCCCTTGTCGTCGTGGTGGGCCTCGACGATGACGGCGAGGTTCCGCCCGAGCCCGATGCCGTAGCTGCCCATGATCGGGTGGACCCGTGTCCCGTCCTCGGCGAGGAACGCCGCATCGAGGGCCACCGTGAAGTCCGTCCCGAGCTTGAAGATGTTGCCGACCTCGATCCCCTTCTTCAGCTCGAGCGGCTTGCCGCACGTCGGGCAGGGATCGCCCTCGCGGGCGTTCGTGATGTCGGCAACGATGTCGGGCTTGAAGTCGCGGCCGACGTTGACGTTGCGGAGGTGGAACCCGACCTTGTTCGCGCCCGCCACGAGGTTCGGCGACTTCGCGGCGAGGTCGTCCACCACGACGGCCGTGTTGCGAGCCCCGACCGGTGAGCCGTAGCCCGGCTCCATGCCAGCCGCCTTGATTTCGTCGACCTGGGCGGGCCGGATCCCGCCGATCGCCTTCACGGCGTTCGACAGCTTGGTCTCGTTCACGTCGAAGTCGCCGCGCACGATCGCGGTGACGAGCCGGCCGTCGCCAGTGACGAAGAACGCGGCCTTCGCGGTCCGGTCCTCGCCCACCCCGAGGAACGCGGCGAGCGTCGCGATCGTCGTCGTGCCGGGTGTGGCCACCTCCTCGATCGGCAGCGGCGCGCCCTTCGGTGGCTCGGGCTTGCGAACTGCGGCGATCTGCTGGTTCGCCGCGTAGTCGCCCGAGGGGCAGAGGACGAGCGTGTCCTCGCCGTAGTCGTTGAGGACCATGAACTCGTGGGCCTCGGAGCCGCCCATGATCCCCACGTCCGCGCCCACGGCGATCGTGTCGAGCCCGAGGCGCTTGAAGATCCGTTCGTACGCCTCGTAGTGGAGCCGATACGAGCGATCGAGCCCCGCCTCGTCGACGTCGATCGAGTAGCTGTCCTTCATCGTGAACTCGCGGACCCGGATGAGCCCGCCGCGCGACCGTGGCTCGTCGCGGAACTTCGTCTGGAAGTGGTAGACGATGACGGGCAGCTGCCGGTAGCTCTGGACGAGGCCGCGAACGAGGTCGGCGACAACCTCTTCGTGCGTCATCGCGAGGACCATGTCCCGGCCGCCGCGGTCCTCGAACCGGACCATCTCCGGCCCGATCTTCTGGTAGCGGCCGCTCTCCTTCCACAGCTCCGCGGGGTGAACGACGGGCATCAGGAGCTCCTGGCCGCCGATCCGATCGATCTCCTCGCGAATGACCTGCTCGACGCGCTTCGTGGCCCGGTATCCGAGCGGCAGCAGCGAGTAGATCCCCGAGCCGAGCTGGCGGACGTACCCGGCGCGCAGCAGCAGCCGGTGGGATGGCATCTCCGCCTCGGCGGGGTCGTCCCGGAGGCTCGCGAAGAACAGCTGGCTCAGGCGCATCGGCGCCGCCTCGAACGCATCCGCGAAGGATACCGGCCGGGCGGCGGAGCGGACCTGCTAGCCTTCCAGCGTGCCCGAAGGCGTGACCCTGCTCCTGGTCGTCGTCCTCGGCCTGGCCCTCCTCTTCGACTACATCAACGGGTTCCACGACACGGCGAACGCCATCGCCACGTCCGTCTCGACCCGGGCCCTCCGACCCGAGCACGCAATCCTCCTGTCGGCCACCGCAAACTTCGTCGGTGCCCTGACCGGCACGGCCGTGGCGAAGACGATCGCCTCTGGGCTCGCGACGCCACCCGAGGGCGACGCCGGGCAGGTGGTCGTCGCGGCGGCGCTCGTCGGCGCGATCGCCTGGAACCTGCTGACGTGGCGGCTGGGGATTCCCAGCTCGTCGAGCCACGCGCTGATCGGGGGGCTGCTCGGCGCCGTCATCGTCGCCGCCGGCCCGGACGCGATCATCGTCTCGGGCGTCCGCGACAAGGTCCTCGTGCCGCTCGTGCTATCGCCGATTCTCGGCGTCGGCATCGGCTTTCTCTTCATGGTCGTGCTGCTCAACGTGTTCCGGCGGGCCCATCCGGCGCGGATCAACGAGCGGTTCCGGCGGCTGCAGATCCTGTCCGCAACGTACATGGCCTTCAGCCACGGCTCGAACGACGCGCAGAAAACGATGGGGATCATGACGCTGGCGCTCTTCTCGGCAGGCCTGCTGGCCACCAAGGACGTGCCGCTCTGGGTGATCATCGCCGCCGCCACCGCGATCTCGCTCGGAACGGCCGCCGGCGGCTGGCGGATCATCCGAACGATGGGCCAGCGGGTCGTGAAGCTCGATCCGGTCCACGGATTCGCGGCCGAGACGACCGCCGCCTCGATCATCTACGGCGCGTCGCACCTGGGGATGCCGGTGTCGACGACGCACGTGATTTCGAGCGCGATCATGGGCGTTGGTGCGTCGGACCGATTCTCGGCGGTTCGCTGGGGAGTCGCGGGGAACATCGTGACGGCGTGGGTCCTGACGATCCCGGCCTCGGCGATCGTGGCGGCGATCGCGTACTTCATCCTGGACCTGTTCCTCTAGGAGGGATTGTCGGCGGCTTACCGCGGCGGGCGGCTTACCACCCTGGCGGGCGGAACACGTAGCCGACGCCGCGGACCGTCTCGAGGAGCCGGGGAGCGCCCGGATCGGCCTCGATCTCGGAGCGCAGCCAGTGGACGTGGACGTCGACCGTGCGCGTCTCGCCGGCGTAGTCGTAGCCCCAGACGTGCTGGAGGAGCTGGTCCCGGGTGAAGGCCTGGCCCGGGTGGGCGACGAGGAATGCGAGCAGCTCGAACGCCTTCGGCTTGAGCGGCACAGCCCGGCCGTCACGGACCAACCGATGGCCGGCCAGATCGACCTGGACACGGCCGAGATCGACCAGCCCCGGCGCGGGCGCCGAACCGGCGCTCGCTATCGGGCCGCGCCCGTCCGTACGGCGGAACACCGCCCGGATCCGGGCGGACAGCTCGCGCAGCGAGAACGGCTTCGTGACGTAGTCATCGGCTCCCAGCTCGAGGCCGACGACCTTGTCGAGCTCGGAGTCCTTGGCCGTCAGCATCACGATCGGCACGCCCGACTCGCCCCGGATGATCCGGCACACCTCGATGCCCGACATCTCGGGCAGCATCAGGTCGAGCAGCACGAGGTCCGGCTTCTCCGCGCGAAAGCGGTCCAGCGCCGCCGGGCCGTCGCCGGCCGCGACGACGCGGAAGCCGTCGGCCTCGAGGGCCTCGGACAGGGTCTCCCGCAGGGTCGGCTCGTCCTCGACGACGAGGATGGTTCGGGCCACGGTGCGTTCGCGCTGCCGGGTTGGGCGGTCAGCTCGCCGCCGCGGCCGGCGTGCGACGCTTGATGAAGAACTCGGTGAACTCGCTGCACCGGCCGTCCGCGTCGAAGCGTAGGAGATAGCAGTTGTCGAAGGTCTGCTCCTCGGTCGTGCGGTCGGGACCGGTCCAATACCGGCTCCAGCCGACCGCCACCGCGCGGTCGCCGTCGATCGCGTACGGCTCGTAGTGGGCGTCGTACGTGCCGGGCGCGTCGCGCTCGCTCGCCTGTCCCTCCGGCGCGACCCACGACTGGACGATCGCGGCCCGGCCGCGAACCACCTCGTCACCCTCGTCCCATGGGTGATAGCGGTACGTGGCGTCGGCGCTGAACAGGTCGCCGATCGCCTTGGGGTCGTACGACTTCCACGCCTCGACGTAGCGATCGAGCCACGCCTGGACGGACTTGCGGTCCATGGTCACCTCCTGAACGGTCAGGCCACGCCGGCCGCCGCGAGCCGCTCGATCGCCCGGTCCAGACGCCCGAGCGTTCGTTCGCGACCGAGCGCGACGAGCGTGTCGAATAGCGGCGGCGTCGCGGTCCGGCCCGTGACCGCGACGCGGATCGCCATGAAGAGGTCCCCGGCTTTCCAGCCCCGCTCCTCGGCCAGCGCCCGGAGTGGCGGTTCGAGCTCGTCGGCCTCGAAGCTCACGCGGCCGACCGAGGCGATGACGTCGCGTGCGGCACGCAACGCGGTCAGCGTCGTCTCGCGATCCCAGCGCTTCGGGACGAGGACGGCCGGCTCGGCGTCAACGCGGTCGACGAACAGGAACCCGACGAGGTCACCGATGGCGCCGAGCGTCGGCAGCCGCTCCTGGACCACCGGCATGAGCGCGCGCAGCTCCTCGTCGGTCGGCAACCGGTCGATCCGGCCCGCGTCGAGGTCTCGGGCGAGGAACGGTCGCAGCCGCTCGACGAGGTCGTCGGCCGAGAGCCGGCGGATCCACTGGCCGTTGAGCCATTCCAGCCGCTCGCGGTCGAAGACTGCGCCGCCCTTCTGGACCGATTCGAGGTCGAAGCGCGCTGCCAGCTCCTCGAGCGAAAGGATCTCCTCCTCGGTTCCGGTCGACCAGCCCAGCAGCGCCAGGTAGTTGACCAGCGCCTCGCGGATGAACCCCTGGTCGCGATAGTCGGCGACCGCCGTCTGGCTCTTGCGCTTGCTCATCTTGGTCCGGTCCGGGTTGAGGATCAGCGGCAGGTGAGCGAAGCGCGGCTCGCGGAATCCGAGTGCCCGAAACAGCAGGATGTGCTTCGGCGTGTTCGAGAGGTGGTCCTCGCCACGAATCACGTGGCTGATCTCCATTGCCGCGTCGTCGACGACGACCGTGAAGTGATAGAGCGGCGTGCCGTCGGCGCGGACGATGACGAAGTCGCCGCCGAGCGCGGTCGTCTCGATCTCGACCCGGCCGCGGACGAGGTCCTCGAACGCCACGATCCCCTCCCCGACCCGGAACCGCAGGGCGGGACGGCGGCCCTCCGCCTCGAAGGCCGCCCGCTCGTCGGGAGTCAGCCGGGCGCAGCGGCCGCTGTAGCGCGGCGGCTGCTTCGCCGCCTCCGCCCGCTTGCGCTCGGCCTCGAGCTCCTCCGGCGTGCAGTAGCAGGGGTAGGCCTTGTCCTCGGCGAGCAGGCGCGCCGCCGCGGCCCGGTACGTGTCGAGCCGCTCCATCTGCCGGTACGGGGCATGCGGGCCGCGGGCGGCCTCGCCGGCGACTTCGGGGCCCTCGTCCCACACGAGTCCGAGCCAGTGGAGACCGTCGAGGATGTCCTTCTCGAACGCGATCGACGATCGCGCGACATCGGTGTCCTCGAGCCGCAGGATGAACGTGCCGCCCAGGCGTTTCGCGAACAGGTAGTTGAAGAGCGCCGTCCTCGCGGTCCCGATGTGGAGGGGCCCGGTCGGACTCGGCGCGATCCGGACGCGGATCGGGCTCTCACTCATTCCGGAAGCGTAGCAGCGGCGACCCGCCGGTCCCGGTGCCTACTCGACGAGAGCCGCCAGTTGTGCGAGCGACGTGTCAAAGGACCGCCCGATCGGCCCGGGCGCCAGAACGCGAAGCATGAAGGTGTTCAGGAGCGTGCCGGGCTCGGCCATGAGGCGGTAGGTGACCACCGAGCCGGCGCCGTCGGGCTCGATCGTGACCTCGGCCGTCGCGTCCTTCGCGAAGACGACGCTGCCGGGTTCCCCGTTGACCCGCTCCGCCTCGTGGTGCCATCGCAGTCGGCGCGGCGGCTCCCAGGCTGTTACGACCGAGTCGATCTCCGTGGCCTTGCCTCGCGCGTGGCCGTACATCCGCTGCCGTCGCCCGGCGCCCGAGCCGGCCAGCACCTCACCCTTTTCCGCCTCGGTGAACCACCGCGGCCACGCGGTGATGTCGTCCACAAGTGGCCAGATCCGCTCAGGTGGTGCGGCGATCCGTCGCTGCCGCGAGAACTCGACCATGCTCTTTCCTCCATTCGGGAACGCGATGGAACAGGGCCGGATCTGCCTCGCCGGGCAGCGCTCGCACGAGGGACGCCGGCCGCAGGCCGAGGGTCGCCCGACCGCGCGGGCCCTCGAGCGTCAGCGAGTCGAGCGATTCGGATCTCGCGAGGATCGT
Organism: Candidatus Limnocylindrales bacterium; assembly: GCA_036556145.1. Taxonomy (GTDB): domain Bacteria; phylum Chloroflexota; class Limnocylindria; order Limnocylindrales; family CSP1-4; genus JACDAV01. The sequence continues at coordinate 10,947 of DATBKB010000103.1, forward strand.
GACGTGGGCGCCCGGCTGGAGCGCCCGCGCCTCGAGATAGGAGAGCAGCGCTGCGTCCTCCTCGGCCTCCTCGGTGATCCGGTAGATCGTCGCGCGCTGGCCCGCCTCGAGGTCGCTCAGCGGCGCGCCCGGCGGCCGGCGGCGGGCGGTGTCGGCGTCGATCGGGTTGCCGTGCGGGCACGTCTCGGGGTGACCGAGCATCTCGTCGAGCCGCGCCTCGACCCGCGGCGAGATCGCGCCCTGGAGGCGTGCCGCTTCCTCGTCCGATTCGGCCCACCCGAGCCCGACGACCTCGCTCAGCAGCCACTCGCAGAGCGCGTGGCGGCGGAAGATCGCATCGGCCGCGGCCCGGCCGGCGCGCGTCAGCACGAGCTCCCGGCCGCCGGCCTGCTCGACGAGGCCGTCGGCGGCGAGGCGCCGGAACATCTCGCTCGCCGCCTGCGTGCTGACGCCGAGGTGGCGTCCGACCTGTGCCGCGGTGACGCGCGAGCCGTCGCCGGCGCGAACGCGGAGCGCGAGCAGGTATTCCTGTGCCGCGCTCGACAGGTCCGACGCCGGGTGGCGGCGGGACGACGGCCCGCGACTCATGGGCGCGAGGTCCCCCACCCGCGCGCCCGCCGGCCGACCGCGAACCCGACGCCGACGAGCCAGGCCGCGGCGAGCACGACGGCGAGGGCGCCGGCGGCGCCGTCGGGATCGTAGGCACCGCCCGCGGCGCTGAGGATCACCGCCGCCGGGATCGAGGCCGCGAGCATGACGATCGTCCCGACCGCCGACACCGAGGCCAGCGGCGGCAACGCGACGAGGAGGGCCAGCACCGCGACCTGGCCGGCCCACGTGCCGAGCGCGAACGTCTCGACGCAGCCGGCGGCGAAGCGACCGCAGCCGCTCGCCTCGCCGATGAGCCACGCGAGGCCGATGCCGAGCGGCGGCCAGCCGATGAGGGCGAGCACCAGGCGCCGAGCCGCGCCGCCGGGGAGTGGCAGCGCCGACAACGGGTCGGCCCCGTCCGCGGCGTCGCTGCCGGCCGCAGGATCCGCCGCGGCCTCGCCGGCGTCGCCCGCGAAGGACTCGCTCGAGGCGGCGCCGCCGTCCGCGCTGTGGCCCGGTGCGGACGTCCAGCCGCGACGCGCCCGGGCCTGGTACTCGGGCCCGTGCTTGCGCGGATCGGCGTATTCCTTCGGGTTGATCGTCCAGTACGTGCCGCTCGTCGTCCCGTACCACGAGGCGCCTTCCCAGTCGCGATCGTAGGGATCGGCATCGGCCTCCGCCTCGTCGTACGTCGTCGAGCCGGGTGTCGCCCGGTCCGGCGGCCGATCGGTGCGACGCGAGCGCTCCGAGGATCTGCGCCGCCGCCCCGCGTCCGACGTCCCCGTCGCGCCGGCGCCGCGGGCCCGGCGCGTGCGCGCCGCGCGCTCCGGATCGGCCCACCACGACGGCCGTGCCGTCGTTCGGCGCCAAGGCGTCGCGCTCGGACCGGAGTCCGACGAGCCCATCAGCTCGTCGTACGCGGCCTGGATCGCCAGGAAGCGGGGGATCGCGGCCTCGCCCGCCGTGTCGGGGTGGTAGGCCTTGGCGAGCCGCCGGTACGCCTGCTTGATGTCGCCCGGCGTCGCGCCCGGCGCGAGGCCGAGAACGCGGAGCGGGTCGGCGCCGGAAGCCATGCCGTCTCGCTGTCGCGAAGCGCGGTCGGTCAGGACGTCAGCTCGCCGATCGGGGCGAGCTCGAACTCGGCGACCGCCTCGGCCGCCGCACGACCATGCGGATCGAGCGTCACGGGCCGGTGATACCGGTCCAGACTCCGCAGTGCCGCCGCGTCGATCACGCCGGCCTGGCGGAGCGCCTCGACCGACGCGGCCCACGTCCCGCGGTCGTAGCCGTCGCCGTCCTCGATCTTCACCGCCATCCCGGTCGGGCCGACGGACGAGCCGCTCGCCCGGACGCCGGGGAGGATCGCGACGCCGCGGAGTGCCTCCATGCCGGACTTGCTGACGACGCGGCCCGGGACGGCCTTCATCAGCGCGGTGTCCAGGCGCTCGCGGCTGCCACCGACCATCTCCGGGTTGCCGAGCATCGCGTCGCGAATGATCGTCAGCGGCTTCGCGATCGAGGCCCGGGGATCGCTGGCCGGCAGCCCGGCCGGGTCCGCGAGCAGCGCGTAGGCCTTCGCGACCTCACGCAGCGGGAACGCGTACGTCAGGAGGCCGCAGCCGTCGATCGCCGTCCGCAGCCGCTCGGGCGGGATGCCGAAGGCGCGGGCGACGGCCGAGCGGTAGACGACCTGGGAGGGGTGGTCCGGCTGCCAGTAATCGGCCGGGTCCCAGCCGCGGAGTCTCGAGAGCAGGATCGAGACGGCGTGCTGGCCGGAGCACATGTGCCGCAGCGGACCCGGCTTCTCGCCGTCCCGGGCGAGGCGCGCGGCGGTCAGCGTGTCGAGCGGCATGCCCTCGGATCCGCAGGCGAGCAGCGTCTGGCTGACGTTGGCCCGCCGGAACACCGCCTGGAGCGTCCGGACGTGCTGGTCCTCGCCGGAGTGCGAGCTCGCCATGATCGCGATCTCGCCCGGATCGAGGTCGAACTCCTGGATGCCGCCGGCCTCGATGAGCGCGACGAGACCGAACGGCTTGACGCAGCTCCGCAGCGTGACGAGCCGCTCGGGGTCGCCGAGGGCGCGGATCATCCGGCCCGATGGCTCGACCTCGACGATGTCGCCGCGGTGGACGCTCTCCTCGATCCCGTTCCGCAGCTGGCGCACGAGGATCGGCGGCACGACCCGCGATCGGGCCGGCCGCGCGGGGGCGGCGGCGCGGCGGCGATTCTGGGCGGCCGGCGCGGTCACCTTCGGGTGCTCCTCCCCTGGCTGGGCTACCCAGCGAGGATACCCCGACGCGGGACGCGAGCGGCCGGACGAGGTGTCCGAACGACGGCTCGTGGGCACCCGAGCGCGCTATCCGGCCGCCCCATCCGGCCGCTCCGGGGACGCTACGGCGGCACGGGGCGGCCGTCAACGGGGAGTCGGGCTTGTCCCCGCGTGGGCCGCTCGAGGTCGCCGTCCCGGTCGGCTCCGGCCGCCGTCGCGGCCGGCAGGGGCCGCCGTCGCGGCCGGCAGGGGCCGCCGTCCTCGCTCCTTGGGCCTCCCGATATCGTCCCCATGCCTGCTGCACGCACATCCGGGCGCCATTGCGTGGCCGGGCGAACGCTTATCGCCCGGCGCAGCGTGCCCATGCCTGTACGGCGCCAAACCAGGCGATAAGCGGGCTGGCCGGACGCGCTATCGCCAGTCCTCCGCACCCAGCAGCCATGGGTGCGCTACGAGCCCCCATAACCCGGCTGCTAGGATGACGCCGCCCGCCCCGCCGGAGACCCTCTGTGCCCAAGACCTCGGCGATGCCGAACCTGCACGTCTCGCAGCACCCAGCGGTCCTCCACAAGCTCGCGATCCTGCGCGACGAGAAGACCGAGCCGAAGAAGTTCCGCGAGATCGTCCGCGAGCTGTCGTGGCTGCTCGGCTACGAGGCGCTGGCCGACGCGCGCGTCCGGCCGCTCACCGTGACAACGCCGATCGAGGAGACCCAGGCCCACGAGCTCGGCGACCGGATCGGGTTGATTCCGATCCTGCGGGCCGGCCTCGGGATGGTCGACGCCATGCTCGAGCTCATGCCGACCGCCCAGGTCTGGCACCTCGGCCTCTTCCGCGACGAGCGGACGCTCCGACCGGTCGAGTACTACAACAAGCTGCCCGACTCGGCCTCCGTCGATCTCTGCCTCATCCTCGACCCGATGCTCGCGACCGGCGGCTCGGCGACCGCGGCGATCGAGGTGTTGAAGCGCTGGGGCGCCGTCACCCCGGTCCGGATCAAGCTCGTCAACCTCATCGCCGCCCCGGAGGGCGTCAAGGCCGTGACCGAGGCCCACCCCGACGTTCACATCCACTGCGCGGCGCTCGACCGCCAGCTCAACGACAAGGGCTACATCATGCCGGGCCTCGGCGACGCGGGCGATCGCCAGTTCGGCACCGGCCGGGAGTAGGCCGACCTCCTCGGGCTACGCCCTGAGCGCCGCGTCAGGGCCGCAGGTCGACCGTCACTGACGCCGGCGCCGACCGGTTGCCCGCGCCGTCGACGGCGAAGACCTCGATCGTGTTGAGGACGCCGTTGTCGACGTACAGGATCGCCTCCGTGTAGCCGCCGCCGATGCCGTGGTCGAACCGGCCGTTGAGGAAGACCTCGTAGGCGATCAGCCCGGTCGGGGTCGCGTTGTCGCTCGAGGCGCCCCACGACAGCCACGTCTCGGTGTCGCCGAAGGTGCTCGCGCTGAGGCCGGATGGCGTCGTCGGGGGCGTCGTGTCGCCCGTCGACGACTCGAGCAGCGTGACCGCCCGGTCGTCGACCCCCGAGAACGCGCCTCCACTCCAGGCAACGCTGACGAGGGCGTCGGCGACCGCGCTACCGGTGTGGAACGTTCCCTCGGAGGCGGTGATCGGGAGAACCAGCGTGTGGGTCTGGCGATCGCAGGTCGGCGTGAAGAACGCCCGCCCGAGCGCCGTCCCGTCCTGGGACACGGTGACGTGGGACTCCTGGCCGGTCGCCCCCATCGGGCAGGCGACGGCGATCGCGATCTTCACGCCGCCTCCCGAGGTCCCGGTGAGCTGGCCCTGGTCGGCGACCCGGGCCGCGACCCCCGGCTCGAGGCGGACCGTCCGCGAGCTGGTGCCCGTGACCTCCTGGCCGTTCCGGGTGATGCCGAGGTGGGCGGTCCCCGCCCAGTTGCCAAGGGTGAATCGGTTGCCGTTGACGACTCTCGCGCGGGCAACCTGCGGCGTGCCGGTGCAGGTCGCGCTGAAGGACCCGGCGCCGCCCCGGTCATTCTGGAGCAGGTAGAGGCTGCCGCGGCTCACCGTCCAGCCGACCGGACACGTGACCGTCACGTTCACGTTGGCGTAGACGCCGCTCGGTTCGAGCGTCCCGGCCGGAGCGATCTCGACCGTGGCCGAGGCCGACGGTGGCGGCGTGGGCGTCGGCGTGGGCTTCGGCGGCCGCCGGGCGTCGACCGAGGCGGCGCTGCCGATGATGAGCGCGGCGGCCATGACGACGGCCGCACCGACCGCCGGGACTCGTGAACGTGAGACGGTACGCACCGGTCGCCTCCCCACCTCGTGTGTCGACAACGTCCCTGCCGATCACTACGAGGCGCGGTGGCGCGGCGGTTTCAGGCGGCGACGGACGAGCTTTGACCCGTCGGCGGGCCGAACGAGAGGGGCCGGCCCTCGCGGGCCGGCCCGTCATGCATGAGCGCGGGTGGCGACGCTTACTTGCCGCCCTCGGTCACGGTGACCGTCCGCCAATCCTCGGCCTTCGTGAAGCCGGAGTCCTTCCAGGCGACGTAGATGGACCCGGAGCGATGGAACACCTGGCCGATGATCTGGACGTCCTCCCCGCTTTTCCCGCGACGCGAGCAGCTTCGGCACCCAGGAGATCCCGAACTCGGCTTGCAGCCGGCCACGACGGTCGCCGGGGCGACGTCGACGCCGCGCTGATCCCCGGCCCTCTTCCCGCATAGGAATCCGGCCGGCAGTGGCGGTTGCCGGGAAGCTCCCGGTCCGGATCTCAACGCAGTCGAGACGGGCCGCAACGGCCAGACGAGGACCCGCCTCGAGCCGTTGCCGACAGGACCGTGAAGGCGCTGAGCTTTGTGGCTCCTGCGCGGTCGTTACTGAGGAGGGCAGGACGTCAAAGATCGAGTCTGGCAATGGCAGCCGTCAGGGCTCGCGACCTCTCGAGTTCGGTCTCACTCGACGACGGCACCGTGACGTCGCCGCGGTACTCTGCACGCTCGCGCCGTCGACGTCACGCCGAAACCGCGCCGCCAGGGTTTCGCGCGCTAGGCCGATGGCTACCACGACTTGAGGTCCCGGGCGGCACTACAGAGGAGGAGGCGCGATGCCCCGCAGGTGGCTTGCATACATCTTGGTTGCGGTGACGTTGCTAACAGCCGGGCAAGTCTCGGCGCCGACCGCGCGAGCCCACGCAGGCGCCCCTGCCCATACAAACGGCGACTGTGACGCGGGGACCGAATTCACTGGGGGCGAACTGATTGCGCACATCGTCCGCAATCGCCCGGCCGGCGATGGCTTCAATGCGGTCGCAGCAGACCTCGTGGCACAAGAACTCTATCCCTGCTTCAGCCCCAACGTTCAAGCGACCGTTGGAAAGTCGTTGGTGATGGCCGTGAACCTGCAGGGGAGTGCCGCGTTTCTGCAGGCGGGGATCGGCAAGATGAATTTCGGAAGCACTGGTCGCCAGCAGTGCTCCGGAGTCGAAGCGTTGCAGAACAACACGCTGAACTTCATCTATGTCCCTGACGCAGGTTCGGGCGGCGTCTTCTGCCGAGCCTGGTGGGTCGACTTCAACAACAACGGGACGCCCGACAACCCGGTCCCCGGGCGTACCTACACCTTCTCGATAACCAATCCGTCGCTGAATGTGTGGCGCTACTGCATCACTGACACCACACTGGGCCAGACAGACTGCCGCGACGCCTTCTCGTTGGCTTGGGAGTTTCCATTTGTCTGGACCGGCTTCGAAGCAGCTCGGACTTCCGACGCGATGGGCACGACGGAGGCCGCGGCAGACCTGCTCATTCGCAAGCCCCGCTATAAGTACCTGTCCCTCCAGAACGTCTGGACCTACATGACCGGAGGCTCGCTGTTTTGGGCCGGCGGCAACGGCATGAATCACCCTTGCGAGTACAAGGTTATCGGGACTGGTGACGGCATCGGCGTGAAGCTCAACGGCTACACCTCGCTCCACACTACCGGAACCCTTTGTCCCAATTGAGTAGGTGCCACGGCGCGCGGAAGCCGACCGGCCGGCCCTTCCGGGCCGGCCGGTCGCGTTGGCGGTGGAGCCGAGGCCCTTAGTTGCCGCCCTCCTTGAGCTCGATCGTGGCCTTCTGGAAGTTCGCGCCCTTCGTGTCGACCGACGAGCCCAGCGCGTTGAGGGCGTTCTGGGCGAGGTCCGTCCGGTAAGCGCCCTCGCTCGGCGCCTGCTGGAGGACGTCATAGGTGGTGGCGATCTCGACGGTCTGGTCGTAGAGCGCCTTGTCCATCATCCCGATGCCGTTCGGCGAGGGCCAGATGAGCGCGTTGATCTCGTTCATCTGCCAGGCCTGATGGCTGGCGCCCAGCTGAGAGCCGTTCTTCAGGACGATGTCGACGCACGCCTGGGCGTTGTCGCGGCAGTAGATCCAGCCCCGGAACGAGGCCTTCAGGAAGCGCGTCGCGACGTCGGCGTTGTTGCCTTCCTTGAGCCACTTGTCGGTCGCGAAGACCTGGTCCTGAAGCATGGCCGTGGCGACCGACGGGTCGTTGAAGTCGACGACGTTGAGGTCCTCGGGCTTGTACAGCGCGCCGGTCGCCGGGTTCTTCGCCTCGAGCACTTGCGCGTATTCGTTGTAGATCATCGCCTGGGCCACGTCGAGGTCGCCGCTGAGCAGCCCGGACATGTCGAAGTTCTGCTGGATGATGTTCTCGCTCGACGGATTGAGGCCCGCCTTCGTCAGCGCCGCGAAGAGCTCCGGCTCATTGCCGCCGAGCCACGAGCCGATCCGCTTCCCGCCGAAGTCCGCGGGCTTGGTGATGTTCTTGTCCGTGAACGACACCATGCGCGTCCCGGAGCGCTGGAAGACCTGCGCGATCGACACGAGGTCGGTGCCGCCCTCGCGCGACCGGAGCATGTTCGGCAGCCAGGCGGTCCCGATCTCGGCGCCGCCGGAGGCGACGACCTGGACGTTGTTCACCTGGGGTCCGCCGATGAGCAGGCTCACGTCGAGCCCTTCCTCCCGGTAGTAGCCCTGGTCGAGGGCCGCGTAGTAGCCCGCGAACTGCGCCTGGGCGACCCACTGGAGCTGGAACCGGACACGGGTCAGCGCGGCGCTGCCGCCGGGGGTGCCGGTGCAGCCGACCGCGACGAGCGCGGCCGCGATGACAAGGGCGGCGAGCCTCTTGGGCGTGGACATGCGACCTCCTCCTCGACGGTCCGACGGCGCCTGCCGTGCCTACCTCTCGCTGCCGGCCGATGCCGGCGGCCGGCCGATCCGAACCGCGTTCCGGGGGACGATAGCGCACCATCGGGCGGGCCGCACGTCCCCTGTTGCCCGGCGGCGCTTCGATTTCCGGACGGTCAGGCCTCGTCCACGCGGCGCCGTTGCCAGGGCAGCACGATCCGCTCCGCGGCCACGGCCGCCAGATACAGGGCGATACCCAGGGCGCAGGCGAGGACGATCGCGGCCCACGCATTCGGGTAGCGGAACGAGCCCGTCTGGTTGGTGACGTAAATGCCGATCGAGTAGAGCGGCCCGCCAAAGAACTCGCCGACGACCGCGCCGATGACGCTCAGCGTCACGGCGATGCGCAGGGCGGTGAACCAGTACGGCAGGGCGTTCGGGATCCGCAGCTTGCGCAACACCTCGAGGTCGCCGGCGGCATACGAGTCCATGAGCTCGAGCGCCGCCGGCTCGACCTGCGTCAGGCCGCGGACGGTGTTCACCATGACCGG
>DATBKB010000104.1:0-7914 GCA_036556145.1 Candidatus Limnocylindrales bacterium
GTTCGGGCGGCTGTGGAAGGCGTGGGCATCGGACTCCTCCGGACCGTCGGCTGCGGCCGTTCGACGGCAGGCGGCCGGGCGATGTGGCGCCGCACCAGCGGGAACCCGCGGCCCCCGGCCGCCGTCGGGCAGTCACGGCCCAGACGGCCGGTCCGCTCCGGGAGGGTCAGGCAATGATCCGTCCATCTCGGTTCCAGGCCCGCATCGGCGCCCTGGCGCTCGTCGCCCTGCTCGTCGTTGCGTGCGGCAGCAGCGCTGCCGATCCACGCCTCTCCACGGTCGGTGACTCGATCGAGGGGAACGGAGCGGCCGGGGCTCCTGCCGCGAGCGGCGCGCCGGCCCTGGGCGGCGGTAACGGCAGCAACTCGCCGACGGCCCTCCGCGACGACGCCCGGATCATCCGGACCGGGTCGGTGACCATCCAGGTGACCGACCTGGACGCCGCCTTACGATCGGCTCGCGACACCGTCAGCGCCGTGGACGGCTACATCGGGGCGTCGCGGCTGGCGAACAACGGCGACCAGTCGGTCGCCTCGATCAGCTACCGGATCCCGGTCGATCGCTGGGACGAGGCGCTGGACGCGCTCCGCAAGCTCGGCAAGGTGCTCGACGAGCAGACCGACGCCGTCGAGGTGACCGGCCAAATCATCGACCTCGAGGCGCGGATCCGGAACCTGCGGGCGAGCGAGACGGCCCTCCAGAAGATCGCCGCCACCGCCACGAGGATCGCCGACGTGCTCGAGGTCGAGCGGCGCCTCAGCGAGGTCCGCGGCCAGATCGAGCAGCTCGACGCCCAGCGCGCCGACCTCGTGGACCGGGCGGCCTACGCGACGCTCACGGTCACCTTCGGGCTCCAGGTCGTCGCGGTGACCGAGGCCGCGAAGGGCTGGGACCCGGCGACCGAGGTCGACCTCGCGAGCGGGACCCTCATCAACGTCCTCCAGGCGCTGACCACGGCCGGCATCTGGTTCGCGATCGTGTGGGTGCCGATCCTGCTCGGGCTCGGGCTCATCTCGGCGGCGGTCGTCTTCGTCCTCCGGCGTGTCGGAGTCCTGGAGCGGCGCGCGCCCGTGGAGCCGACGCCGGCCGCCTGACACCCCGGCGGGGCCGGACCGGCTGATCGTCTCGCCGCCATCCGGCCCATGGCACGATGGGCGGGTGACCGACCAGGCCGAGCGGTACGACCGGATCTCGCGCGGCTACGCCCGCTGGTGGGCGCCCGTCCTGCGGCCGACCGCCCTGCGCGTGCTCGATCGCCTCGAGCCGCTCGTGGCCGATGGCGCTCGGCGGGTGCTCGACCTCGGCACGGGCACAGCCACGCTCGCCGTGGCCGCCATCCAGCGGTGGCCCAAGGTCGAGGTCGTCGGCATCGACGCGTCGGCCGGGATGGCCGAGGCGGCGCGCGCCGAGGCCGATCGCCTGCTGGGGCCGGCCGACCGCCGGCGGTTCCGGGTCGAGGTCGCCTTCGCCGACCGGCTGCCGCTTCGGAAGGGCGAGATCGACGCGGCGATGTCGTCGTTCGTCCTCCAGCTGGTCCCCAGTCGCTATGCCGCCCTTCGCGAGGTCCACCGGGTCCTGGGGCCCGGCGGCCGGATGGCGCACGCGACGTGGCTCGTCGGCGATCGGCGCTTCCGGCCGGACGACGTCCTCGACGACGTTCTCGACGAGGCGGGCATTGGCGCGCGCGAGCCCGAGGGCCGCCGCGGCGACTACGAATCGGTCGAGGCCGCGGTCGGCGGCATGCGTCGGGCCGGCTTCCGCCACGTCGAAGCCGAGCGGATGGACCTCGTCCACCCGTTCGACGCCGCGAGCTACCAGGGGTTCATCGAGGAGTTCGACGAGGAGGACACGTTCGCGAGCATGAGCCGCGAGGAGCGGCGGCGCGTGTCGGGCCGGTTCCGGGAACGCCTCGAGGCGCTCCCGAGGAGCGCGTTCGAGCTGCGACTGCCGGTCGTGCTCGCCCACGGCGACCGCGGGTGAGGCTCGCCGGCCCGTGGCCGGCCGGCCGGTCACCATCCCGGGTAGTGCAATCCCGGCCGCGCGCCCGATGGCCGGCCACCCACCATCCGGTGTAGTGCAATCCCGGGCGGCGCCCCGTTGGTCGGCCACTCACCATCCCGGGTAGTGCTAGTCCGGATCTGGGGCGGATTCGCGGTCAGCCACCATCCCGGGTAGTACGTGACCCACGATACGGGGGTTCAGGGCCCCGCAGACCGCTGCGCTTCCGGCTACTACCACGCGGGATCGTAGATGGCCGCGACCCGGCGCCGCCTCGCTCGGATCTGCTCAAATGCTCGCGTGGCGAGCGTTATCGAGTGCTCGCGTGGCGAGCGTTATCGAGCAGTCGGATGCCGGAACGACGTCGTGAGACGGGGCGGGATCAGCCCTTGCGATCCTCGCGCTCGCCGCGACCGCCTCGCTCTCCACGGCCTTCGCGGGCCTCGGGCTCGGCACGGCCCTCGCGCTCGCCACGGCCCTCGCGCTCGCCGCCCTCGGCCGGCTCGGCGCCCTCGCGGCCCTCGGCCGGCTCGGCTCCCTCCGGCACCGCGCCCTCCGGCAGCTCGGTCGGCGCCGGCGCCGCGACCTCCTCGACCCGCGGCGGGAAGACCCGCGCCACGAGCTCGTCGGGATCATTGAGCAGCGTGACGTCCTCGGGGATCACGAGATCCCGGACGTGGATCGCCATCTCGAAGTCCTCGAGACCGTTGACCGAGTACTCGATGACCTGCGGCAGGTGATCGGGGAGGGCGCGAACACGAACGTCCTCGATCGCCTGGACGAGGCTGCCGCCGTCGCGGGTCGCCGCCGGCGCCGAGCCGGTCGCCCGCAGCGGGACGTCGACCTCGAGCTCCTCGGTCATCCGGACGACGAAGAGATCGACGTGGAGCGGGCGCCGGTTCACCGGGTGGACCTGGATCTCGTGGATGAGCACCGGGCTCGGCTCCTGTCCGTCGACCGACAGGTCGACGAGCGCGTTCGGCCCGACGCGCCGCCGCAGCAGGGTGAACTCGCGGGAGTCGATCGTGACGCTGGCGGACGGCACGCCGTGGCCGTAAACGACGGCGGGGAGCCGACCGGCCTGGCGGAGCTTGGCGACGGCCTTGCCCGTCACCGTGCGCGCCTGCGCAGCGAGCTTCGGTCGGGCGGCGGCGGGGGTAGCGGGAGCGGTCATCTCGGGAGCTCTGGTCCTCGCATGCAGCGGCCCGGATCGGGCGTTCCGGGGCCGGGAGAGCCTACCACAAGCCCGCGGGCGGGCCCACTCGTGATCCAGCCCGCCGACCGGCCAGTCGGGCTCGAGCCGGCCGCGTGGGCCGCGCGGGGTGCCGGTGTAGCATCGGCCGCGTGTCGGCCACGATTCTCATCGTCGAGGACGAGTTCGCCGTCGCCCGCGGAATCCAGTACGCCCTCCAGCAGGAGGGCTACCAGGTGGCGGTCGCCCGCTCGGGCGAAGAGGGCCTCGAGTTCGCCACGAGCCAGGCACCGGACATCGTCGTGCTCGACGTCCGCCTGCCGGGCATCGACGGCTTCGAGGCCCTGCGCCGGCTTCGCGCCTCGGGCTCGAAGGCGCCGGTCCTCGTCCTGACCGCCCGCGACGACGAGGTCGACAAGGTCATCGGCCTCGAGCTGGGCGCCGACGACTACCTGACGAAGCCGTTCAGCCTGCGCGAGCTCATGAGCCGCATCAAGGCGCTCCTCCGGCGGGCCTACGGCGACCTCGCCGATGCGGCCGGCGGTCGCGTCATCCGGCACCGCGATCTCGTCATCGACCTCGAGCGCCGGCGGGTCCAGCGCGGCCAGCGGCGGATTGGACTCACACCGACCGAGTTCGAGATCCTCCGCCACCTCGCCAGCCGGCCCGGCCGCGTCTACACCCGCTCGGAACTGCTCGAGCTCCTCCGCGACTACGAGGCCCTCGACCAGGACGAGAAGACGATCAACGTCCATGTCAGCCACCTGCGCGACAAGATCGAGGACGACCCCGCGTCGCCGACCTTCGTCCTGACGGTGCGGGGGGTGGGCTACGCGTTCGCCGAGCGCTGAGCCGGCACGGCCGAGGGTCCTGCGGCTTCTCGGCGCGCTGGCCCCGCGGACGTTCCAGGCGCGGCTCACGATCGCGTTCGTCGCGGTCGTCGCGCTGACACTGCTGCTCGCCTCTGCCCTCGTCCTCAACCGGCTCGACGACTACTTCTACCGCCAGCAGGAGGCCGACCTCGCTGACCGGGCGCACACCGTCCGCAACTCGATCGAGAACCTCACGGCGCAGGCCTCGCCCATCCGCCCGGTCGTGGCCCCGGACGGGACGATCGAGCCGAACGTCGCGGTCGTCCTCAACAACCCGCGCAACCTCCAGTTCATCGCCGACGAGCTGGCCAAGGCCAACGTCCGGATCCGGTTCGGGCTCGGGACCACGCAGAACTTCACGCCCGCGCCCGATGGCGAGTACGTCGCGACGTTCGGCGGCGAGGTGCAACCCGGCCAGCAACAGGAGTCGCTCGTCTACACCGAGCGATACACGATCCGCAGCAGCCTTTTCGCCTACGTCCTCGAGGTCACGCTGTCCGACCCGTTCACGTTCCGAGCGTCGATCCTCGCGAACGTCACGGGCCTGCTCATCGCGATCGCGCTCTTCGCGCTCGGCCTGTCGATGATCGTTGCCGCCGTCCTGGCCCGTCGCTTCACGACCCCGCTGCGGCGGCTGACCGAGGCGACCCGCGGCATCGCCGAGGGCGACCTCACACGTCGCGTGCCGCCGGAGCAGGTGGCGGCCGCGCCGACCGAGCTCAAGGACCTCGCGCTCCAGTTCAATGCGATGGCCGAGCGACTCGAGGAGAGCATCGGGATCATCCGCCGCGACCGGGACCGCAGCCGCGACTTCCTTGCCGACGTGTCGCACGAGCTGCGAACCCCGATTGCCGCGCTCCGGACATTCAACGAGCTCGTCCGCGACCAGGCGGCGAACGACGCGACCGCGCGTGCCGAGTTCCTCGAGTCGAGCGCCCAGCAGATCGACCGCCTCGACTGGCTCGCCCAGAACCTTCTCGAGCTCTCGAAGCTCGACTCCGGCCTCGTCCTGCTCGACCTCCGTCCCGACGACCTCCGGGCGGCCGTCGAATCGGCCGTCCAGCAGGCGGCGGGCGCTGCGGCGAAGCGCGGCGTGACGCTCGACCTCGAGGCTCCCGACCGGCCGATCCGGATCCGCCACGACCCGCTGCGGATCGGCCAGGTCGTCGCCAACCTCGTCGGCAATGCGATCAAGTTCACGTCCCGTGGCGGATCGGTGAACGTCGTGGTCCGGCCGACGACGAGCGGCGCCGAGATCGAGGTTCGCGACACCGGCGTCGGGATCGACCCGGCCGAGCTGCCGCGGATCTTCGAGCGCTTCTACCGCGGCTCCGAGGCCAACGAGGCCCGCGGCAGCGGCAGCGGCCTGGGGCTGGCGATCGTCCGCTCGATCGTCGACATGCACCTCGGGTCGGTGAGCGTCGAGAGCCGGCGCGGGGCCGGCTCGCGCTTCGTCGTCAAGCTGCCGCGGGACCCGCGGGCGGCGGAGGCGACCCCGGCCGCCGTGGGCGGCGCCGCCGTGCCGGGCGGTGCCGTGCCCACCGGTGCCGTGCCGGGTGCGCCGGTTTCGGGCTCGCCCGGCCCCGCGGCGCCCGCCGGGGCCGGAGCGAACGTGGCGGATTCTTCACCGCCAGACGGCTCGCGGCTCAACCCGGGCACGTCACCCTGATCCAAAGCCCACCGCCTCCGTGCCGGCCGCACGCCTGCCTCGAGCCGACCAATGACTGATCACCGAGCCGACGAACCGCCGCCGCAACCGACGACCCCACGCCCCGACGATCCTGCCTCGCGGCAGCCGGTGGGCGCCCCCGGCGCAGCGACGCCGCCATCCTCCCTCGAGTGGGACGAGACGCGGGTCTTTTCCCCAACCCCCCAGCCTCGACCGGCATGGGCCCACGACGACACGTGGCGGGCCCCCGGCGCGGCGCCCCGGCCGGCCGTCGCGCCCCTCGAGCGACCACGTCGCACGAGCGGCCTCGGCACCATCATCCTCGCCGCACTGATCGCCGCGATCCTCGGCTCCGGCGGGACGTTCCTCGCGCTCACCGCCGCCGGCCTGCTGGACCGCCAGGCCGCCGCGCCAGACGTCGGCAGCGGCACGACCGTCACCACGCGCCAGCCCCTGACGCTGCAGGAATCGTCCGCGATCATCGACGCGGCCGGCAAGGTCGGCCCCGCGGTCGTCCGAATCGTCGTCAGCGGGACGGACGCATCGAACCTCCCCGGCGGCGTCATCCCCGAGGGCGTCGGCTCCGGCGTCATCTACGACTCGCGCGGCTGGATTCTCACGAACCGCCACGTCGTCGCCGACAGCAGCTCGCTCACCGTCGAGCTCAAGGACGGCCAGGAGTACAGGGGCCGCGTCTACGGCATCGACACGCTGACCGATCTCGCGATCGTGAAGATCGACGCGAACGACTTGCCCGTGGCGCCGATCGGCGACTCGGGTGAGCTCAAGGTCGGCCAGCTCGTCGTGGCCATCGGCAGCCCGCTCGGCACGTACTCGAACACGGTCACGAGCGGCATCGTCTCGGCCACCGGCCGCCGGATCCAGGTCGAGGACGGCACGGTCCTGACGAACCTCATCCAGACCGACGCCGCGATCAACCCGGGCAACAGCGGCGGCCCGCTCATCGACGCGATGGGCAACGTCATCGGGATCAACACCGCGATCGCCCGCGACAGCAACGGCATCGGCTTCGCGATCCCGGTCAACATCGCCCGGCCGATCATGCAGCAGGCGCTCGCCAACACCGAGCTCACGCGGCCGTACATCGGCATCCGGTTCATGCCGATCGACGTGCAGCTGGCGAAGGACCTGAGCCTGCCGGTCAAGGACGGCGCGCTCGTCCGGGTGCTCGACTCGAACAACCGCCCGACCGGGGAGGCCGCCGTCATCGCCGATGGACCCGCCGCCGCGGCAGGCGTCCAGGAGGGCGACATCGTGACGGCGATCGAGGGCGTGACGATCGACACCGAGCACCCGCTCGATGCGGTGCTCAGCCAGTTCGCGCCCGGCCAGACGGTCGAGCTGGACATCGTCCGCGGTGGCGGGCGGCTCACGATCCCCGTGACGCTGGGGACTCGGCCCCCGAACCTCTAGGCGCCGGCGAGGTCAGCCGGACCGCGTCCGCCAGATCTCGACGCCCGCGTAGTCGAGCGACCCGGCGAGCTGCACCCGCGGCTTGCGAACGCGCACGCCGACCTCGTCCACCGCCGGGAAGCCCGCGAGGATCTCGTGGCTGATCGCCTCGGCGAGCGCCTCGAGCAGCCGGTAGGTCGTCGACTCGACGATCTGCTTGGCGATCGTGAAGACCTTGCCGTAGTCGACGGTCTTGTCGAGGTCGTCGTCGACGCCGGCCGGCTGCAAGTTGAGCCGCAGCTCGACGTCGACCTCGAACGGCTGCGGATTCGCCTGCTCATGGTCGTAGTAGCCGTGGCGGCCCTCGAACTGCATGTTGCGGAGCACGATGCGGTCGCTCATCGACCCTACCGCCCGCCACCGCCATGGCCCGGCCACGTTCCCCGGACGATCGCGTCCGCCATCCGCGCGGTGCGGACGTTGGCCCGGATGTCGTGGGCGCGGATGATGTCCACCCCGGACGCCACGCCGAGCGCCGTCGTCGCGAGCGTCCCCTCGACCCGCTCGTCGACCGGGAGGTCGAGCACCCGGCCGATCGTCGACTTTCGGGAGGTACCGAGCAGGATCGGCCGGCCGAGCGCCCGCAGCTCGCCGAGCCGCCGCAGCACCGTGAGGTTGTGCTCGACGGTCTTCCCGAACCAGAACCCGGGGTCGACGATGTTGTTCTCCCGCGGCATGCCGGCGGTCGTTGCGCGATCGATCGCGCGACG
>DATBKB010000105.1:0-4289 GCA_036556145.1 Candidatus Limnocylindrales bacterium
ACCGCTCCACGACCGACGGCGCCAGCTCGATCGTGTCGAACAGCCCGCCGCCGACATACGAGGCAATCGCGCTGATCCCCATCCTGGCGAGCGTCTTGCGGAGGCCCGCCTCGAAGGAGGCGAGGAGGTTCCGCACGGCGCCGTCACGACTCACCTCCTCCGCGCCACGCGTGCCGGCCAGCTCGCCGGCCAGCTCGATCGCGAGCCACGGGCTCACCGCCGAGGCGCCCGCGGCGATGGCCATCGCGCATGTATGGACGTCGAGGACATCGGAAGCCTCGGCGACGACATCCGCCCGACCGCGGAGACCGGCGTTGGTCAGGGCCGCGTGGACGGCACCGACCGCGAGGACCGACGGCACCGGCAACCGCTCGAGCGCGAACGTTCGGTCGGAGATCACGAGCAGCTCGACGCGGCCGCGCGCGGCGCGCACCGCTTCGGAGGCAAGCCGGTCGAGCGCCGCACCGAGACCGCCCGGCCCTGCCGACGGGTCCCACGTCGCGTCGAGTCGGGCGACTCGGCCGTCGAAGGCCTCGATGAGGGGCTCGAGGTCGACGAGGAGCGGCCGGTCGAGCCGCACCGTCCGCGGACGCCGCGGCATGCCGCCGAGGAGCGGCGCGCGCCGCCCGACCTCGACGCGCAGATCCATGACGACCCGCTCGCGCTCGGGGTCGATCGGCGGGTTCGTCACCTGCGCGAACGCCTGGCGGAGGTGGTCGGCGGCCCGGCGATCGAGCCGGCCGCGTCCCGGCGTCGGCGTGTCGTCGCCCATGCTCCACAGCGGCTCGTGGGCCTCCAGCGCCATCGTCTTGATGTCGAGCCTCGCGCGCTCGGCGTCGACCCCGGCGAGGTAGCGGAGCGAGTGCGAGGTCGGCGCCGCCTCACCGACGAGTCGGTCCTCGACTGACGTCCGTGGCTCGTCGTGGATCGCCAGCCCGGCGAGGATCGCGGACTTCGCTTGGGCGTCCTCGAGGATCGCGCGCCGCGTCGGGTCGACGAGCAGCATCTGCCCGGGCCCGAGCCGTCCGCGGCGAACCGTCTCGGCCGCCGTGATCGGAATGGCGCCCGCTTCGGACGCGACCGCGACGAGGCGGTCGGCGGTGACGGCGAAGGCGACCGGCCGCAGCCCGTTTCGATCCGTCAGCGCGCCCACGCGCCGGCCGTCGCCGAAGACGAGCGCCGCCGGGCCGTCCCACGGTGCCAGGAAGCCGGCCGTCCGTCGCTGGAGCGACGCGGCGGCGGGATGGGGAGCCAGGCGCAGGCCGAGCGCCTCGGGGATGGTCGTCAGCAACGCCGTCGGGAGGTCCCAGCCCGTCGCCGTCAGGAGCTCGAGCGCCTCGTCGAACGAGAGCGAGTCCGAGCCGTCCGGCGACAGCAGGGAACCGGCCTCGAGCAGCTCGCGCACGACCGTGCGACCGATCCCATCGCCCGCACGCCCGCGCACCTGCTCGCGGTTGCCGCGGACCGTGTTGATCTCGCCGTTGTGAGCGATCGACCGGAACGGCTGCGCGAGGCGCCACACCGGGTGGGTGTTCGTCGCGTAGCGCTGGTGGAAGAGCGCGTACGGAACGTCGAGGGGCGCGCCGAGATCCGGGAAGAGCTCGGCGAGTCGACCGCCGGCGACGAGGCCCTTGTAGACGATCGTCCTCGAGGAGGCCGACGGAACGGCGAGCTCGTCGAGGCCGGCGGCACGGGCGGCCGACTCGAGCCGCCGGCGGGCGACGACGAGGCGACGCTCAAACGCCGCCTCGCCGATGCCGTCGGGTCGCGAGACGACGGCCTGCTCGAATCGCGGCATCGACGCGCGGGCCGCCGCGCCGAGCGCCGCGGGGTCATGCGGCACCCGCCGCCACCGCGTGACCTGGAGCCCGGTCGACGCCATGGCCTCCGCCACGAGCGCCCGGGCGCGGGCCGCGCGGCGGCGGGACACCGGTAGGAACAGCTGGACGACGGCCGGGCGCGCTCCATGCGACGTGACGCCGAGCGACTCGAGGACGCCATGTGTCAGGGGCAACGAGACGCCGGCGCCATCGCTCGATTCGCCGTCGGCCGCGAAGGCGCCGCGATGACCGAGCGCCGCCAGGCCGGCGAGCGCGAGCGGCAGCACTTGCGTGCGCGACGCACCACCGGCATCGGCGACGAACCCGACGCCGCACGCGTCGTGCTCGAACCGCGGGTCGTACAGCGGAGCGACGGGTGATCGGGCCATCGACGACTCCGAGGTGACGGGAGCGCCGCGCGAGCCGGGGGGAGGAGCCACGGCTCGCTCGGCGCCTGGGTGGCGACCGGGTGTCCAGTCCGGCCGCCGATCAGA
Organism: Candidatus Limnocylindrales bacterium; assembly: GCA_036556145.1. Classification (GTDB taxonomy): domain Bacteria; phylum Chloroflexota; class Limnocylindria; order Limnocylindrales; family CSP1-4; genus JACDAV01. The sequence continues at coordinate 2,315 of DATBKB010000105.1, forward strand.
AGTGGGCTAGGGCTGGTAGGCGACCTCGCCGTGGACCGCCAGGTCGAGGCCGACCTCCTCGTCCCGCGTCGCCACGCGGATGCCGAGGACGAAGTCGACGACCTTGACGATCACGAAGGTCGATACCGCGGCGAACACCACCGTCGCGCCGACGGCGACGAGTTGGGTGACGACCTGGGCGGGATTGCCGTCGATGAGGCCCGGGAAGCCGTTGATCGCGGTCGTCGCGAGGACGCCGGTCGCGACCGCCCCGAACATGCCGCCGACACCGTGAACGGCGAACACGTCGAGCGCGTCGTCGACCTTCAGGCGCGCCCGGAGCAACGTCGCGCTGTAGCACAACCCGCCGACGACGAGACCGATGACGAGCGCCCCGCCGGCGGTGACGAAGCCCGAGGCGGGCGTGACGGCAACGAGCCCGGCCACGGCGCCGCACGCGGCGCCGAGGACGCTGACCTTGCGCTTGTGGGCATAGCTCGCGAGCACCCAGGTGACCGTCGCCGCGGCCGCGGCCGTGTTCGTGACGATGAGCGCGTTCGCGGCGAGGCCGTTCGCAGCGACCGCCGAGCCGGCGTTGAAGCCGAACCAGCCGAACCAGAGCAGCCCCGCGCCGAGCACGGTCATCGGCACGTCGTGCGGCTCCATCCGGTCGCCGTTCGAGTAGCGCTTGCCGATCATCAGCGCGACCACGAGCGCCGAGACTCCGGAGCTGATGTGGACGACGGTCCCGCCGGCGAAGTCGAGGGCGCCGAGCTTGAACAGCCAGCCGTCGGCCGCCCAGACCCAGTGGGCGAGCGGCGAGTAGACGAGGACCGACCAGAGGACCGTGAAGAGGACGAAGGCGCCGAAGCGCTTCCGCTCGGCGTACGCGCCGGTGATGAGGGCCGGCGTGATCGCGGCGAACATCAGCTGGAAGCCGGCGAACAGGACGAAGGGGATCGTCGGCGCGTAGGTCGCGCTCGGCTCGGGCCCGACGTTCATGAAGCCGAGGAAGTCGAGGCCGCCGATGAGGCCCAGGCCGTTGACGTCGGTGCCGAAGGCGATCGAGAAGCCGACGAGGACCCAGACGACGCTGACGAGGGCGAGGCCGAAGAAGCTGTGCATGATCGTCGACAGGACGTTCTTGCGGCGGACGAGCCCGCCGTAGAACAAGGCCAGGCCGGGGAGCATGACCATGACCAGGGCCGTGGCCGTGAGCAGCCAGGCCGTGTCGCCGCCGTTGATCTCGGGTTGCATTCGTCCCTCCGGGCACGGGGAGCCGATCGACGGCTCGACCCTACGGGCGCGCGGAGGCGCGGTCAGTCACCCGGGCGGAACGGTTGCGAAGCGGTTCGGTTGCGGCGTCCGGCGTCGGGTTGCGGGACGGTTGCGACGTTCGCGGTCAGCCGGCGATGTGGGCAGCCTCGAACGCGCCGTACGACGGCGCGATCGGCGTGGGCAGCGGCTCGGGCTCGAGGCCGAAGCGGCGGGCGTCGGGCGTCTTCACGCCGTTGCCGGTGACGAGCACGACGACCTCGTCGTCCCGGTCGATGACGCCGCGGCGCACGCCGGCCGCGGCCGCAGCCACCGTCACGCCGCCGGCCGTCTCGGCCTGGATCCCCTCGAGTCGGGCGAGGTCGCGCAGGGCCTGCGCGGTGTCGGCGTCGGGGATGGCCTCGATCGAGCCGCCCGTCGAGCGCGCCAGCTCGACGGCATAGACGCCGTCGGCGGGTGAGCCGATTGCGAGGGATCGGACGATGGTGTCGGGCTCGCGGACCGGGGTGATGACGTCCGAGCCCGAGGCGAAGGCGGACGCCACGGGCGCGCAGCCGGACGGCTGGCCGCCGACGAAGCGCACCGGCTTCGGCTCGACGAGCCCGACCTCGGCCAGCTCGCGGAAGCCCTTGGCGACCTTCGTGAACATCGAGCCCGACGCGATCGGCCCGACGACGACGTCCGGCAGCCGCCAGCCGAGCTGCTCGGCGATCTCGAACGC
>DATBKB010000106.1:0-4082 GCA_036556145.1 Candidatus Limnocylindrales bacterium
GCTCGGCGCGCTGCTCGAGCGCTCGGACCCGCGCACCGCCAAGCACATCGTCAAGGTGCTGTCGGGCGAGCTGCGCATCGGGCTTCGCGAGGGCCTCGTCGAGGCGGCGATCGCGAAGGCCTTCGGCAAGGCCATCGAGGACGTCAAGTGGGCGGGGATGCTCACGGGCGACATCGGCCGGACCGCGGAGCTCGCTCGCGACGACCGGCTCGACGAGGCGTCGCTCGCGCTGTTCCATCCGATCAAGTTCATGCTCGCGTCGCCGGCCGAGGACGCGACGCTCATCATGGGCCGGCTCGGCGCGCCGGTCTGGGTCGAGGACAAGTACGACGGCATCCGCGCCCAGCTCCACAAGGCCGGTCGCCGCGTCGCGCTCTACTCGCGCGACCTCCACGACGTCAGCGGCCAGTTCCCCGAGATCGTCGAGGGCGCGGCGGACCTCGCGTGGGACGGCATCCTCGATGGCGAGATCCTCGCGTGGCGGGGCGGGACGGTGCTTCCGTTCCAGTCGTTGCAGAACCGCCTCGGCCGCAAGTCGCCCTCGGACGCGATTCGCCAGCAGGTGCCGGTGATCTTCGTTGCCTTCGACCTGCTCGGGCTCGGCAGCGGCGGCGACGAGGAGGTCGAGCCGCTCCTCCGGGTGCCGCTCGAGGAGCGCCGCCGCCGGCTCGAGGCGTTGCATCTGCCGCTCGCCGGTGAGGGCGGACGCTTCGCGTTGTCGCACCTCGTCCAGGCCGATTCGGTCGACTCGCTCGAGGCGGCCTTCGTCGAGGCCCGCGGCCGGCGCAACGAGGGCCTCATGGTCAAGGACCCGCGGAGCGGCTACTCCCCGGGCCGCCGCGGGCTCGGCTGGCTGAAGATGAAGAAGGCGCTGGCGACGATCGACTGCGTCGTCGTCGGCGTCGAGGTCGGCCACGGCAAGCGGCACGGCGTCCTGAGCGACTACACGTTCGCCGTCCGCGACCAGGCGAACGAGCGGTTCGTGACGATCGGCAAGGCGTACAGCGGCCTGACCGATGCGGAGATCGCCGAGATGACCGCCTGGTTCGAGGCCCACACGATCCAGCAGTACGGGCGGTTCCGGACCGTCGAGCCGACCGTCGTCGTCGAGGTTGCCTTCGACGTCATCGTCCGCTCGACCCGCCACCAGTCGGGCTACTCTCTCCGGTTCCCGCGAATTGCCAACCTCCGCCGGGACAAGTCGGCCGACGAGATCGACACCCTCGAGACCGTCAAGGCCCTCTACGAGGGCCTCCAGCAAGGCGCCGAGCACCTCGTCACGGCCGGCGCCCGCAGGTAGTACCGGTCCCGAGCGGGACGATCGGGTGGGCCAGCCCGCACCACGGGCGGCCCTATCCTCTCGCCCATGTCCGCCGACTTCCCGGGGGGCGAGCGCCAGGTCGCCCTGACCCTCTTTACCGATTCGTTCGTCGTCCGCGGCTACGTCCGGACCCGCGAGCGCCGGGTCACCGACATCCTCAACCACGCCGAGCACAACTTCGTCGTGCTCATGGATGTCGTGCTCGACGAGTACGGCTCTCGCGCGGGCGCAAACCGCTCCGACTACGCCCAGATCAACCTCGGGTCCGTCCTGTTCGCGGTCACCGAGGGCGGCACGGCGGACGCCGTCCCGGAGATGCACACGCCGAAGATTCCCGAGCAGGCGCTGATCTCGATCCCGCCGTTCAAGATCCTGGGCCACATCCATCTCAAGCCGGACCGCAATCTCCGCGACGCGCTGGAGGAGCTGACGGGCCGCTTCGTGCCCGTGACGAACGTGACGTACTGGTCCGATACGGCCGGCGAGGCCCGCACGAGCGCGGCGATGATCGCGGTCAACCACTCGCGTGCGCAGGTCTTCGCCCCCCACCGTGAGGTCGACCCGTGGGCCGGGCTTGCCCGGTCGGCCGCCGCCGAGGCTGCGACCAACGCGCCGCACGCCCAGACCGGCGTCCAGGATCCATGGGGCATCGGCCGATCAGGCGCTGCGGCGGCGCCGGCCGCGGAGCCGAACCCGTGGGGCCCCGGCGTCGCCCAGCCGGGCAGGGCCCAGAACCCGTGGCGCGATCCGCCGAGCGGTCGCTCCGGAGACGGTCGCTAGCTCAGCGCTCGACCGGCAGGTCCAGCCGGTCACCCCATTCGGCCCAGCCACCGTCGTAGACCGCCACGTCGTCGTGGCCGAGCGCCGTCAGCACGAACGCGAGCTTCGCCGCGCCGATCCCCGAGCCGTCGTAGCAGACGAGCCGCCGACCTCGCCCGATGTTCGCGCGGCGGACGAGGTCGCGCAGCTCGACGCCGTCGCGGAGGTGCTGGCTGCCGCGTCTCGACATCCCCGCGACCGGCACGTTGACCGCACCCGGGATGTGCCCGAGCCGTCGCGTGCTGCCCTCGAGGCCGCGGAATTCCGCCGGCGCGCGTCCATCGACGAGGATCACGTCCGGCGAACCGAGCAGGCTGCGCACATCCGCGGTCGTCAGCCGGATGCGGCCCTGCGCGCGCGGCGTGAACGACGACGACACGGGCTCGAGCGCCGCGTTCGACACGTCGCGGCCTTCCTCGACCCACGCCGGAAAGCCGCCGTCGAGGATTCGCGACGATTCGAATCCGTAGACCCGCAGGCTCCACCACGCGCGCGATGCGTACAGGCTCATCGTGTCGTCGTAGATCACGAGCGTCGTGCCGTCGCCGACGCCGGCCCGCGCCGCTGCGCGAGCGACCTGCTCCGGGCCGGCGATGAGCAGGCCCGGCACGCCGTCGTCCGGCGCGAGCAGCTCGGCCGGCCAGTCGAACCACGCGGCGCCCGGGATGTGGCCGCTCGCGAAGACCTGGCGGCCGGAGCCGTCGGGGCGCCAGCGGACATCGAGGACGCGCACCTCCGGCCGGTTGATGTTCTCCGCCAGCCACTCGGTCGTCGCGAGCAGCTCCGGACGCGCGAGACCGGACATGGCCGATGGGGTCCGGGAGGGACGGACGGGCATCGTCGGTATCATACGGCCGTGGTCGCCCCGTTCCCGCCGGACGCGGACAAGCTGGCGGCCCTCCGGGAGGCGTTGCCGGCCGTCGGGGCCGGGCTGTATTTCGACACGCCGACGGCCGGTCCCTTCCCGGCCGAGACCGCCGCGGCAATGGCCGACGTCGAGGCCTGGGAGGTGCGAACCGGACGGGCCGGCCGCGATCGGCGGGACGAGGTGCTCGGCCGGATCGACGAGGCGCGCGCGGCGGTCGCGGTTTTCCTCGGCGCGGATCTCGACGACGTCCGCCTCTGCCACGGACTCGGCGATGCCGTCGCGCGCGCAATCCGGACGATCGACTGGCGGCGTGGCGACCGGGCGCTGGTGGCACCCGAGCTCGTCCAGACCGTCGAGCCGCTGCTGCCGGCCGGCGTCCCGATGCACGCGCTCAGCGCGGACGGCGAAGCGCGCGAGGCCGGGCCCGGGTCGGCGGCGCGGCTCCTCGCAGCGTCGCTCGTCTCACCCGTGACCGGGGCGCGCCTCGCGCCGGACGTCGCGACGGAGGCGCGCGAGGGCGGCACGACGGTTCTCCTTGACGTCACGCAGGTCGCCGGCACGGCGCCGCTCGACCGCGAGGCGCTCGGTGCCGACATCCTCGTTGCCCGGTCGGAAGCGTGGCTGCTCGGTCCCGAAGGTCTGGCGATGATCGCCGCCGACGCCGCGGCCGTCGAACGCGCCGCTGCCCCGGACGACCCATTCCACCTTCCGTCCGTCGTCGGGCTCGCGCGCAGCTGTGGCTGGCTCGCGATGTACGTCGGGCTCGAGTGGATCGCGGCGCGCTCGGCGGCGCTCGCGGCCAAGACCGCCGATGGGCTGCGAGCGATCGCGGGGGTTCGGCTGGCGGCGGATCCGGGCGGCCCGGTGGTTGTCTTCGGGATCGACGGCTGGCCGGCGGACGCGGTCCTCGACGAGCTCGGAGGGCGGATCTTCCTGCTCGCCTCGCGCGTACCGGGGACCGAGACGATCCGGATCGGGACGGCGTTCTTCAACACCGAGGCCGAGGTCGACCGGCTCGTCGACGGCGTCCGGCTGCTGGCCTCGCACCGACCCGACACGCTGCCGCCCCGCCGC
>DATBKB010000107.1:0-5064 GCA_036556145.1 Candidatus Limnocylindrales bacterium
CCGCCACCTCGACGCCGACCTCGACGAGCTCGACAACCAGACCGCCGCGCGGCGGTTCTGGGAGCGCATCCAGCGGATTCCCGCGGATGAGCTATGGGACGGGCACCAGCGCCAGAAGCGCGAGCTTGCGACGTTCGCCCGCGGTCGACTCCGCAACCAGCTCGCCCGCCACGGCGAGGCGCCCCACGTGCTCGGGCAGCTCGAGGGTGCGCTCGATCCCGCCGTGCTCACGATCGGCTTCGCGCGCCGGTTCGCGACGTACAAGCGAGCGTCGATGATCTTCAGCGACATCGACCGGCTCGCCCGCCTGCTGCGGGACGAGGCGCGACCGGTGCAGATCGTCTTCGCCGGCAAGGCCCATCCCGCCGACCGGCCCGGCCAGCAGGTCATCCAGGACATCTTCGCCCGCTCGCGCTCGGAGAAGCTCCGCGGTCGGGTCTTCGTCCTCGAGGACTACGACATGCGGATCGCGCGGTTCCTCGTCCAGGGCGTCGACGTCTGGCTGAACAACCCGCGCCGTCCGCTCGAGGCGTCCGGGACCAGCGGCATGAAGGCGGCCGGCAACGGCGTCATCAACCTCAGCGTGCTCGACGGCTGGTGGGACGAGGGCTGGACCGGCGACAACGGCTGGGCGATCGGCGGGCGCGAGACCAATGCCGACGAGGGCGCCCAGGACTGGGCCGACGCGATGGATCTCTACCGGCTCCTCGAGAACGAGGTCGTCCCGTGCTACTACGACCGGACGAAGGCCGGCCTCCCGAAGGCGTGGCTCGACCTCATGCGCCGCTCGATGGCCTCGACCCTGTGGCGCTTCTCGACGACGCGGATGCTCCAGGAATACACGGAGATGCTGTACCTGCCGGCCGCCGGCGTCGCCCTGCCGGCGCCACGGACCGGCGGCGAGCTCAAGGCCGCCGAGGCGGCCCGTGCGACCGAGGCCGACGCGGCCGAACGCGCCGAAGCCGCCGGCTGACCGTTCGCGAGCGTGCCGCCCCGAATCTCGCTCGCCCTCGCGATCCACAACCACCAACCGGTCGGCAACTTCGGTTGGGTGTTCGGCGAGGTCTTCGAACAGGCCTACCAGCCGATGGTAGCCGCGCTGGAGCGCCATCCCGGCGTCCGGCTGTCACTGCACTACACCGGCGCGCTGCTCGAGTGGTTCCGGGCGGAACGGCCCGAGTTCGTCACGCGGCTGCGCACGCTCGTCGACCGCGGCCAGGTCGAGCTGCTCGGCGGCGGCCTGTTCGAGCCGGTTCTCGCGTCGCTCCCGGAGCGTGACCGGATCTCACAGCTCAGCGCGATGGCCGACACGCTCGAGGCCCTCACCGGTCAACGGCCGCGCGGCGCGTGGCTTGCAGAGCGCGTCTGGGAGCCGGACCTGCCGACCTCGCTCGTGAGCGCCGGCTATCGCTGGACGATCCTCGACGACGCCCACTTCCGCGCAGCCGCGATTCCCGAGGCGAATCTCTGGGGCGCGTACACGACGGAGGACCAGGGTCACGTCCTGACGGTCTTCGGGACCGAGCAGGGCCTGCGGTACCGGATCCCGTTCGGCGAGGTCGATGACGTCGTCGCGTACCTGCGCGACCACGCGACCGTCGATGGGACCCGCGTCGGGATGATGGGCGACGACGGCGAGAAGTTCGGGGCGTGGCCGACGACGTGGGAGCACTGCTGGGGCAAGGGCCGCTGGGTCGACCGCTTCTTCGAGGCTATCGAGGCGAACCGGTCGTGGCTGACGACCGTCACCCCGTCGGAGTGGCTCGATCGCGAGCCGCCGATCGGTCGGGTCTACGTCCCGACGTCGTCATATGCGGAGATGGGCGAGTGGGCGCTGCCCGCCGACGAGGGCCTCCGGTTCGCCGAGATCCTCCACGCTGCCGTCGCCGCGGAGCGACCCGAAGCCCGCTGGCTGCGCGGCGGCTTCTGGCGCAACTTCCAGGTGAAGTACCGCGAGATCAACGACCTCCACAAGCAGATGCTGCGGACGTCGGACAAGGTGGCGGCCATGGCCGAAGGCAGCGCCCGTCGAGCGGCGACCGACCACCTCCATCGCGGCCAGTCGAACGATTGCTACTGGCACGGGCTGTTCGGCGGGATCTACATCAACCACATGCGGCTTGCGACGTACGAGCACCTCATCGCCGCCGAGGACGCGGCAGACACCGCCGCCGGCGTCGGTGAGCGATCCGACGTCGTCGACGTCGACCTCGACGGGCGCGACGAGGCCCTCCTGCTGCACCCCGGCCAGGTCGTCACCGTCGACCTCGATGAGGGCGCCGGCATCGGCTCGTGGGACATCCGGGCTGCACGACACGCGTTGACCGCGGTCATGCGGCGGCGGCCCGAGGCGTATCACGCGACGCTTCGCCGGCACGACACGGACGTGGCCGCGGCCGCGCCGACGAGCGCCGACGAGGAAGGCGCGGGGACACCGGCGTCGATCCATGACGCGGTTCGGACGAAGGAGGCCGGCCTGTCGTCGCGACTCCACTACGACGATCACGAGCGCCGGTCCGGACTCGTCCGGTTCCTGCCAACGACGACGACGCCCAAGGACGTCGCGGCGGCGGAGGAGCGCGAGCTCGGCGACTTCGTCGCCGGCGCGTTCGCGACCATCGCGACCGAGCCCGGCCGCCTCGCCGTTCGCCGCGACGGCAGCGTCGCCGCCGGGCGCGGCCGGGAGCCTGTCCGGGTCGAGAAGGCACTCACGCTCGGCGGCGACCGCGCGTCGCCCAGCCTCGGGCTCGAGGTCCGCGTCGAAAATCTCGGCGAGCGGCCAATCGAGGCGCGCCTGGGGCTGGAGTGGTCGCTCATGCTGCTCGGCGGAGGCCGAAACCCCGCGGCGTGGTACGAGCTCGACGGGCGGCGTTCGTCGCACGACGCGTCGGGATCGTCGAGCGGCGTCGGGCGGCTGGCCCAGGGCAACGACGACGTCGGCATCGTCGTGACGACGACCGCGAGCCCCGCGGCCGATGCCTGGTGGGCGCCCATCGAGACGATTTCGAACTCCGAGGGCGGGTTCGAGCGCATCTACCAGGGCAGCGGCCTCCTGCTGTCGTGGCCCGTGCGCCTCGAGCCGGGCGCCCACTGCATCGTGCGGGTCGATCACGTCGTCGGCGTCGCGCGCGATCGGGCGGCGGCCGAGTCGGCCGCAGCCACCTCGGGGGCGTGACGTCGGAGCGAGCCCGCCTCGCCGTCCACGCCCACTTCTATCAGCCGCTTCGCGCCGACCCGTTCACCGGCCGCGTCCCGGCCGAGCCCGCGGCTGCACCGTTCCGCGACTGGAACTCGCGGATCGACGCGGAGTGCTACCGGCCGATCGGCGAGCGCGGCACCCTGGCGAAGATCTCGTTCGACCTCGGACCGACGCTGGCCGGCTGGATGGCCGAGAGCGCGCCGAGGAGCCTCGCCCGGTTCGTCGCGGACGGGGCCGGGCGCAACGCCATCGCGCAGGCGTTCCACCACTCGATCCTGCCGCTCGCCTCCGCGTCCGACCGGCGAACCGAGATCCGCTGGGGGCTGCGCGAGTTCCGCCACCGCTTCGGCCGGGACGCTGAAGGCATCTGGCTGCCGGAGACCGCCGTGGACGTGCCGACGCTCCGGGCGGTGGCCGCCGAGGGCGTGAGCTTCACGATCCTCGCCCCGTGGCAAGCCGCCGATCCCAACCTCGACAGCCGCCGCCCGTACCGCGTGGAGCTCGGCGGCGGGCGCAGCATCGTCGTCGCGTTCTACGACGCGGCGCTCTCGGGCGCCGTCTCCTTCGAGCCCGCGGCGACGGCGGATGCCGATCGCTTCGCTCGCGACCGGATCGCCACGCGCCTCGCCGGATCGCCGTTCCCGGACGGGCAGCCCGGCCTCGCCGTCATCGCCACCGACGGTGAGCTGTACGGCCACCACCAGCCGTTCCGCGACCTGTTCCTCCATCGCCTCGTCGCCCCCGGGCCCGCGGTTCCCGATCGCGGGTTCGACGTCGTCAGCCTCGCCGAGGCGGTGCTCGACGGCGCTCCCTCGTATCGGACCGTCCGGATCGTCGAGCGGACGTCGTGGAGCTGCCACCACGGCGTCGCGCGGTGGCACGCCGAGTGCCCCGACGTGGAGGACGGCCGGTGGAAGGCCCCGCTTCGCGCGGCCTTCGACCGCCTCGCCGGCGCGATCGACGCGACGACGGATGCGGTCTTCGCCGCGCTGCCCGGATCGCCGGACCGGCTTGCGGCACGCGACGAGTGGGTCGACGTCGTGACCGGCGCCGAGGATCGAGAGGCGGTTGCGGCCCGCCGGCTCGACGGTGCGGCGACTGGCGACGACCGTGCCCGGTTCGTCGACCTTCTCGAGGCCCAGCGATGGCGCCTGGCGATGTTCGCCAGCGACGCGTGGTACTGGGACGATCCCGTCCGCCCGGAGACGAAGCAGGCGATGCGGTGCGCGGCGCGCGCAGTCCGCCTCGTCGACGCCGCCGCCGGCACGACGATCGAGCGATCGCTCGTCGCCGACCTCGCGCTGTTCACCTCACCGGGTCACGGTCTTGACGGCGCGGCGATCTATCGGGCGGCACTGAGCGAGGTCGGACAGCCCGGACCCGCGGCCTGACGGCCTGCCGGCGGCACGTTTCGGGGATTCGCAGGAGAATCTCCTCACGCGGCCAGTGTGCCGCCGGGTTCCGGAACAACGCCGGACGCGCCGATGGCGCGCCACTCCTGTGCACCACATTCGATGAACGGCTTCACCAACTCCCTCAAGACCTGGACGCTCCTCGCCGCGCTCGCCGGCCTGCTCGTGTTCGTCGGCGGCCTGCTCGGCGGGCGCAGCGGGATGGTCCTCGCGCTGGTCATCGCCGTCGCGATGAACGCGTTCGTGTACTGGAAGAGCGACACGCTCGCGCTCAAGGCGAACGGTGCGCGGGAGCTCGCCCCCGGCGAGGCCCCGCGCCTCCGCCAGATCGTCTCGGACCTCGCGAACCGTGCCGGCATCCCGGTGCCGCGCGTGTACGTCGTCGACCGGCCGGAGCCGAATGCGTTCGCGACGGGTCGCGACCCGCAGCACTCGGCCGTCGCCGTGACGACC
>DATBKB010000108.1:0-13688 GCA_036556145.1 Candidatus Limnocylindrales bacterium
GTCGTCGAGGGTCGCGCGCGCGACGCGATCTGGCGCGAGGGCCGCTGGTGGGACGAGATCTCGATGAGCGTGCTCGAGCCGGAGTGGGTCGCGGCGCGGCGGGCGCGCGACCGGACCGTCCGCGCTCCCGCGGCAGCGCCGCGCTCGCAGCCGAAGGCGCGCACCGCGGCGGCGCGGCGATGACCTCCTCGGGGCCGGCCGCGGATGCCGCGCGCGCGACCTTCCGCGATCGGCTCGAGGCCAAGGGTCACGCGGTCGACAACGCTCGGGCCGCGGTGGGCGGCCTCGAGACGGCGTTCGCGGCGGGCGCGCTTGTTCGGACCCCGACGCTCGACCTGATGCTCCGCGACCTCATGCTCGCGCTGGAGCAGGACGAGGGCCAGAAGCTCGGCGGCAAGAGCGCGGAGGCGGCGCGGTTCATCCTCCGCGCGATCTCCCGCGAGCTCGACAACGCGTAGGCCCGGCTCGACTCAGCTCGGCTCGCTCGTCCCTTCCCCTCGCGGCCACTGGGAGTAGCCACCGCCGCACGATTAGGCGTGTCCAAGCCGCCGGACGGCCGTACTGGCCCCGGAGCCTGCGCGTTCATCGCCCCGTGGCCACTGGGAGTAGCCACGCGGCAGCGTGGGAGCCGCCGGCCGCGGCCGGCGTCGCGAACGAGCGGGTTCATCGGCTCGTGGCAAGTGGAAGTGGCCACGTCGTCACGAATGAGTGTGGCTGCCGTGGCGGCGGGGCCGTGCTAGCCGGATGACCTGCACGTTCGTCGGCCGGCGGCAAGTGGGAGTTTCCACGGGGCGATGAACGGGCGTACGACGGCGCCCGTGATCGATTCGACTGCGCCCTTGACTCTCGACCTGCCCGAGGGTCCACGATGGGCCCGTGGACAACGAGCTCCTCTCGATCGGGCGGTTCGCGCGGCTCAGCGGGCTGAGCGTCGGCGCGCTGCGCCATTACGACGAGCTCGACCTGCTGCGGCCGGCCGAGGTCGACCGATCGACGAGCTACCGGCGCTATCGCCGCGAGCAGCTCGAGACGGCACGGACGATCGCCCGGCTGCGCGACGTCGAGATGCCGATCGACGAGATCCGCGCCGTCCTCACGGCGGACGACCCCGCCGAGCGACGGCGGCTCGTCGCCGCGCATCGCGAGCGCCTCGAGGCGCGCTCGTTCCGCGTCCAGTACCTCCTCCACGTCACCGGACGGATCAGCCAGGGAAGGGAACCCATCGTGACCGACGCCACCGCGACCACGACCGCCGACATCGACGCCGCGACCCATCGCCAGCTCGGCGTCGACCTCTACAACAGCACCTGGACGCTGCTCGAGAAGGCCGACCGGACCAAGCCGGAGACCGACGAGATGATCCACCGCGCCCACGCGTCGCGCTGGCACTGGGGCCGTGTCGGCGAGGACGTCAACCTCGCCCGCGGCGAGTGGCTGTGCTCGCGCGTGTACGCCGTCATCGGCCGCCCCGAGCCGGCGCTCTGGCATGCGCGCCGCTGCGTCGAGATCGACGAGGCATCAGCGAACCGCGAGGCATGGGACCTGCCGTCGGCGTACGAGGCGATGGCCCGGGCGCATCTCGCGGCCGGCGACCGCCGGTCCGCTCGCGACTGGGCGACGAAGGCGCGCGCGGAGCTCGCGAAGATCGACGACGCCGACGACCGCGAGGTCATCGAGAACGACCTCGCCGCGCTCGACCTTGGCTGAGCAGCCACCGATCGCAGGGCCACGGGCCGGACGCGGCTAGACTCCGGCTGTCAACGACCGACTGCCCCGCGGGAGCCGCCCAGCCATGCCCAACCTCAAGCTCGGCATTCTTCTCTGGAACCAGGCCACCGACTGGCCCGGCTACATCGACGCCGCGAAGCGGATCGACGGCCTCGGCTACGACCACTTCTGGGCGTGGGACCACCTGTACGCGATCTTCGGCGACCCGTACCAGCCGATCTACGAGGGCTGGACGAGCCTCGCCGCGGTCGCCACCGCGACGAAGAAGATGCAGGTCGGCCTGCTCGTCGGCGCGAACACGTTCCGCAATCCCGGCCTCGTCGCGAAGATGGCCACGACGCTCGACCACCTGTCGAGCGGCCGCGCCATCCTCGGCATCGGCGGCGCCTGGTTCGAGCTGGAGCACACGGCCCACGGCATCGAGTTCGGCAGCGGCTTCGGTGAGCGCCTCACCTGGCTCGACGAGGCGGTCGGCGCGATGCGCGACGTCCTCGACGGCAAGTCCGTGACGTCTTCGCCCGGCGGTCGCTACCGCTTCCGGGACCTGCGCCACCAGCCACTGCCGGTCCAGCGCCGGCTGCCGATCATGATCGGCGGGTCCGGCGAGAAAAAGACGCTCCGCACGGTGGCGAAGTACGCCGACATGTGGAACGCGATGGGCACGCCGGAGAAGCTTGCCCACAAGGTCCAGGTCCTGCGGGACCACTGCGAGGCGGTCGGTCGGGACATCGCCGAGATCGAGTTCACGCTCGGGATCAAGGCGACGATCCGCGACTCGGCCAAGGAAGCGGACCGCGTCTGGAAATCGGCGATGGAGCACAACCGGACGCCGCTGTCGCGCGTCGAGTCGGACGACACGTTCTGGAACGGAACGCCCGAACAGCTGGCGGAGAAGCTCGGGCCGTATGTCGAGCTGGGCTTCCACACGATCATCTCCGAGCAGCCGGCGCCGTACGACACCGAGACGCTCGAGCGCCTGATGCGCGAGGTGAAGCCGCTCGCCGAGCGCGGCTGACGATCGGGTGACGCCCGAGGCCACGCGCCGCGCCTCGACGGTCGAGTTCCGTCACGTCACGAAGCGGTACGACGCGCGGGCGAAGGACACGCCGGGGGCCGTCAACGACCTGTCGCTGACGGTTCCGGCCGGGAAGATCTGCGTTCTCGTCGGGCCGTCGGGCTGTGGCAAGACGACGTCGCTGAAGATGGTCAACCGGCTCATCGAGCCGACGAGCGGGCAGATCCTCATCGACGGCGTCGACATCATGACCCGCGACGTGACCGAGCTCCGCCGGAGCATCGGCTACGTCATCCAGCAGGTCGGGCTGTTCCCCCATCAGACGATCGGCGAGAACGTCGCCACGCTGCCGCGGCTCCTGGGGTGGCCGCGGGACCGCCAGCGGGCAAAGGGCGACGAGCTGCTCGCGCTCGTCGGGCTCGAGCCGGACCGCTATCGCGATCGCTATCCATCGCAGCTCTCCGGTGGCGAGCGCCAGCGCGTCGGCGTCGCGCGGGCGCTGGCGGCGGACCCGCCGATCATGCTGATGGACGAGCCCTTCGGTGCGGTCGACCCGATCGTCCGGGAGCGGCTCCAGAACGAGTTCCTCCGGCTCCAGGAGGGACTCGCGAAGACGATCCTCTTCGTGACCCACGACATCGACGAGGCGATCAAGATGGGCGACCTCGTCGCGGTGATGCAGGTCGGCGGGATCCTCGCCCAGTTCGGGCCGCCGGCCGAGATCCTCGCCCAGCCCGCGTCCGAGTTCGTCGCCCGGTTCGTCGGCGCGGACCGCGGGCTGAAGCGGCTGTCGCTGACCCGGGTGGGCGAGCTCGAGCTGCGTCCGGCGGTCACCGCCCGGCCCGGCGACGACGCGAGCGACGTCCGGCGCCGGTCGGCCGAGGCCGGGACGCCGTACGTGCTGCTCGTCGACGAGCGCGACCGCCCGATCGGCTGGATCGCGATCGCCGACGTCCCGGCAACGGGCCGGCTGGCCGCCGAGGCCGCCAGCGCGACGAGCCCGTTGCTGAGCCGCCGGACGACCCTCAAGGACGCGCTGTCGATGCTGCTCGATGCCGACGTCCAGACCGCGATCGTCGTTGACGGCAACGGCCGCGTCGAGGGCCTCGTCACGCTCGATCTGATCACCGACTGGATGCGGGCCGCGTCTCGGCCGGTCGAGGTCGCCGCAGGGTGATCCGCTGGGAGTGGATCCCGGCGAACCTCGGCCAGCTGTTCGCGGCCCTGGTCGACCATCTCATCCTCACCGGGATCGCGGTCGGCGTCGGGTTCGCGATCAGCCTTGCGCTGGCGATCGTCGTCCATCGGTGGCGCTCGCTCTACGCCCCGATCGCCGGCACGGCCGGGATCCTCTACACGATCCCGAGCCTCGCGCTCTTCGCGTTCCTCGTGCCGTTCACGGGCCTCTCGCTCCTGACCGCCGAGATCGGGCTCGTGAGCTACACGCTGCTCATCCTGCTGCGCAACATCGTGGCCGGCCTGGACTCCGTGTCGCCCGAGGTCCAGGAGGCCGCAGAGGGCATGGGCTACACCGCCGGGCAGCGGTTCCTGCGCGTCGAGCTGCCGCTTGCGACGCCGCTGATCGTCGCGGGCTTGCGGATCGCGACCGTGACGACGATCGGCCTGGTCATGGTGACCGCGCTCATCGGCGAGGGCGGGCTCGGCCAGGTGATGCTCCGAGGCTTCAACTTCCGCAACTACGCCGCCGTCTACGCCGGGGCGGTGGCGACAGTGCTGCTGGCGATCGTCGTCGACCTCGCGCTCGTCGCACTCGGTCGGTTGGCGACGCCTTGGGCCCGGGCGCGGGGCGCCTGAGATGGAGCTTCTCCGGGAGGTCGCCGACTGGTTCGCCGATCCGGCGCGCTGGACCGGCACCGACGGCATCCCGAACCGCCTCGTCGAGCACGTCACGCTCTCCGGCCTCGTCGTGGTCGCGGCGCTCGCGATCGCCTTGCCGATCGGGCTGTACATCGGCCACACGGGGCGAGCGGCGATCGTCGCGATCGGCGCGGCCAACCTCGGTCGCGCGGTGCCCTCGTACGCACTCCTCCTCGTGTTCTTCCCCTTCTTCGGGTTGGGGTTCGGGACCGCGTTCCCGGCGCTGTTGCTCCTGGCGATCCCGCCGATCCTCACGAACACGTACGTGGGGCTGCGGGACGTCGATCGCGACACGGTCGAGGCGGCGCGCGGCATGGGGATGACCGAGTGGCAGCTGCTGCGGGGCGTCGAGCTGCCGATCGCGCTGCCGGTCATCGTCGCCGGCATCCGCACCTCGGCCGTGCAGGTGGTCGCGACGGCGACGCTCGCCGCGCTCGTCGCGGGCGGCGGCCTCGGGCGCTACATCGTCGACGGATTCGCGCTTCAGGACGACGGGCGGCTCATCGGCGGCGCCGTCCTCGTCGCGTTGCTCGCGCTCGCGACCGAACGCGTCCTCACGCTCGTCGAACGGCGGCTCGTGTCGCCCGGTCTCCGCGGCGGGAGTCGGCCCGGCGGCCAGGCGTACGAGATGGCCGGGCAGGCGCCCGCTCCGGTCACGACCGGCGTGTAGGGGCCTCCCCGCCCCGCGTGACGCGCCCCCAGTGAACCGGCGCGCGAGACGACGCGTAGAACCTGACATCCCCCGCACGGGCCGATTCGGGCTCGCGGGGTATAGTCCGCGCCTGCCACGGGCGTCCCCCGTACGCGCCGGGCAAGAAGCGAGGAGGACCCATGCGGAGGTTCCGCAGTGCTGTTCTCGGGGCGACGCTGGTCGCGCTGATCGTCGGCGCGTGCACCACGTCGGGTGGGAGCAGCCAGGCACCGTCAAGCGCGCCGGCCCCAACCCCCAGCGCCCAATCGACTCAGCCGGCGTCCGCCGGACCGAGCCTTGCCAGCACCCTGATCCTCGGCGGCCCGCCGGAGTGCCCGCAGCGGCCCTTCTGCGCCGTGGGATTGAAGGAGACCTACGGCCTGGAGTTCAAGGAGTTCAAGGCCCTCGACGTGGGCGGCCCGATCACCGTCCAGGCCCTCACCGGCGGCCAGGTCGACGTCGGCCTGCTGTTCACGTCCGATCCGGCGATCGCGGTCAACGACTTCGTCCTGCTCGAGGACGACAAGCAGCTCCAGCTCGCCGACAACATCATCCCGGTCATCCGGAAGGACGCGCTCGACGCGAACCCGAAGATCGCCGACGCGCTGAACCTCGTCATCTCCCGCCTGACGCAGGAGGAGCTGACGAACCTCAACAAGGCGGCGACGGTCGACGCCAAACCGGTCCCGGACGTCGCCCGCGACTGGATCACCGCCCAGAACTTCGATTCGATGAGCCTCGGTCTCGAGGGCAGCATCACCGTCGGGTCGACGAACTTCTACGAGCAGGAGATCCTCGCCGAGATCTTCGCCCAGACGCTCGAGGGTCACGGCATGACGGTCGAGCGCAAGTTCCAGCTCGGAAATCGCGAGATCGTCTTCCCCGCGCTCGAGTCGGGCGAGATCGACCTCCTCGTCGAGTACGCCGCGACGGCGCTCGAGCATGTTAACGGCGGCGCCGGCGAGGCGACCACCGATCCCGAGGCGACCGCCACGAAGCTGCGGGAGCGGCTCGAGGCGAAGGGCCTGACGGCGCTCGACGTCGCCGAGGCGACCGACCAGAACGGGTTCGTCGTCACGAAGGCGACGGCCGACAAGTACGGCCTAACGAAGATCAGCGACCTCGCCAAGCCGGCGCAGTAGGCGCCCTCTGCAGCTCGAAGCTGAAGGCCCGCCCATCCGGCGGGCCTTCGGCTATTCGGCGACCTCCGGCCTGGTCGTCACGGTGGCCGATTCCGCCACCGCGTCGGACGGCTCGCGACGCCAGCCGAGCCTCGTGAGCGCGACGACGCCGCCGATCGACGTCGTCGCCAGGATCGCGGCGTGCACGATGAGCGCGATCGCGAACGCCGGCTCGGCGGCGATCCCGAGCGACTGCGCGATCCGCACGCCGGCGAACTCGAACGTGCCGAGCGACGCCGGGCCGGAGGGGATGGCCGCCGCCAGCGCGACGCCCGACGCGAGCAGGGACGCCTGCCCGATCGTGAGCTGGATCCCGACCGCCTGGCCCGCGGCAGCGAACGCGAGCAGCGTCGCTCCCCACGCGACGACGCTCAGCGCCAGCGCCTCGAACAGCGTCCGCGGCCGGCCCGCCACGGACAGCCCGTCGCGGAGCTTCGTCGCCAGCTCGCCGATCCGCGGCCAGCGCGCGACCGCCGCGGCGAGGCGCTCGGCGCCAGGGATCCGGTGGGCGACGATCCCGATGGCGAGCGCGACGGCAAGCAGGACGACGATCGCCACGCCGAGCACGACGGCATTCGCGACCAGCCCCCGGATGCTCAGCACGACGATCGCGAACGCCGCGATCGCGACGACGACCGCGATGTCGACGACGCGCTCGACGACGACCGTGCCGAGCGCCGTCGTCCGGCTGAGCCGTTCCCGGTCGCCGAGGTAGTGGCAGCGGACGAGCTCGCCCAGCCGCGCCGGCAGGACGTTGTTCGCGAGGTAGCCGACCAGCAGGTAGGCCAGCGTCGCGAGGAACGGCACGTGCCGGATCGGCGCGAGGAGGCGCTGCCACCGGACGGCGCGAATCACGACGTCCACGAGGAGAAACGCGACGACGAGGGCGAGCCACGACGGCACGGCCTCGCCGAGGATCCGGGCCGTCACGCCGGGATCGACCGAGCGAAAGACCAGCGCGAACGCGGCGACGGAGATCGCGATCCCGACGATCGCCCGGAGGAGGAACCGCGTGCGGCCGCTCACCGCCTCAGTCGCCGGGACCGCGCGCGACGAGCTTCGGCGAGCGCCGGACGCGCAGCCGGTGGAGGACGTAGCGGGCGACCACGCGCAGCGTCGAGAGGCCGTAGACGACGCTTCGCTTGAAGCCGACCGAGCTCGCCTCCTCGAAGTACCGCGTCGGCACGCCGATCTCGCCGATCCGGTTGCGCATCCCCGCGGCGACGACCTGGGCGATCAGCTCCTGGTCGAAGACGAAGTCGTCGCTGTTGAGCTCGTACGGGATCGTCTCCAGGAGCCGCCGGCTGTAGGCCCGAAGGCCGGTGTGGTACTCCGAGAGGCGAAGGCCGAAGGCGACGTTCTCGACGCCGGTCAGGAAGCGGTTCGCGACGTACTTCCACTTCGGCATGCCACCCGCCAGGGGGTTGCCCATGAACCGACTGCCGAGCATGAGGTCGGCGCGGCCCTCGACGATGGGGGCGATCAACGCGGGAATGCGCGTCGCGTCGTACTGGTAATCGGGGTGGAGCATGACGACGACGTCGGCGCCCGCCTCGAGCGCGGCCCGGTAGCAGGTCTTCTGGTTGCCGCCGTAGCCGCGGTTCTGGCGATGGACGATGACGTCGAGCCCGAGCCGTTTGGCGATCTCGACCGTGTCGTCGTGGGACACGTCGTCGACGAGGATGATCCGGTCGACGATGTCGTGGGGAATGTCGGCGTAGGTCCGCTCGAGCGTCTGGGCGGCGTTGTAGGCCGGCATGACGATCACGAGGCGCGTCGAGACGGGATCGGTGGCAGGCCCGGTCACGGGCGGAAGGGTATCGCACGCCTGCCCGGCATCCGCCAACCCGAAATCGTGGCAGGATACGGCGCCATCGTCAGGGAGGAGCCACGTGGATCGCCTGTTCGGAACCCGCGTCGATCCGGCGACCGCGGCCCGCATCCCGCCCGGCCAGTACAAGACCGACAAGTTCCCGGTCCTCCACTACGGCTCGGTGCCGCGGACGGACCTTTCGAAGTGGGACTTCCGCGTCTTCGGCGAGGTGGACTCGCCGCTCACGCTGACGTGGGACCAGTTCAAGGCCCTCCCCCGCAAGTCGGTCCACACCGACATCCACTGCGTGACCCGTTGGTCGAAGCTGGACACCGACTGGGAGGGCGTCCCGATCCAGGAGATCCTCCGCCTCGCCCAGGTCAGGCCGTCGGCAACGCACGTCGTGGCCCATGCCGAGCAGGGCTACACCGCGAACCTGCCGCTGTCGGTGCTCGACGACGACGACGTCCTCCTCGCCGACACGTTCGACGGCAAGCCGCTCGAGCCCGAACACGGCTACCCGCTCCGCCTCATCGTTCCGAAGCGCTACTTCTGGAAGAGCGCGAAGTGGATCCGTGGCCTCGAGTTCCTCAACCACGACATGCTCGGCTTCTGGGAGCGCTACGGCTACAACAACGACGCCGACCCGTGGAAGGAAGAACGCTTCAGCGAGTAGCCGCAGCGCCTCGCGCTGGGGGGAGGGTAATTCGCCGTCGGCCGCGGTAGCCTCGATCCCGTGCCGCAACACCGGAGCCGTGGCCGGCCACCCCACCCCGACGTCCTGACGCCCGCCGAGTGGGAGGTGCTCGAGTGGCTCCGCCACGGCGTCAGCCGCCGCGAGATCGCCCGGCGCCGGAAGACGAGCCTCGACGCCGTCAAGTACCACGTCACGAACATCGCCGCGAAGCTCGGCGTCGATGGCGGCAGCACCGCGCTGCGGCTCTGGCCGGGCCACCCGGCGACGAGCGCCCTCGCGTCCCGAAAGGAGAAGCCCGTGGCCTCCACCGCCCTCCGACTCGGCCCGATCGGCCAGGTCGCCCTCT
Source organism: Candidatus Limnocylindrales bacterium (assembly GCA_036556145.1). Lineage (GTDB taxonomy): Bacteria > Chloroflexota > Limnocylindria > Limnocylindrales > CSP1-4 > JACDAV01. Next base: position 9,350 of record DATBKB010000108.1, read on the forward strand.
ATGCCCGCGACGTGCGCCGCGCCGAGACGTTCTACCGCGACACGCTCGGCCTGCCCCACATCTTCACGTTCGGCGACCTGGCATTCTTCGACATGGGCGGCGTGCGGCTGTACGTCCACGCCGTCGAGGAGGAGAAGTGGAAGCCGGGGTCGTACATCTACTTCCTCGTCGACGACGTCCACGCCGCGTATGAGGAACTTGGCACGCGGGGCGTGAAGTTCACCGGCGCGCCGCACTCGATCTACAAGGACGAGACGACCGGCATCGAAGAGTGGATGGCCTTCTTCGCGGACACCGAGGGCAACGCCCTCGCGATCATGAGCCGGGTCAGCCCGACCGCCTGATCGACGGCACCATCTGCCGCAGCGCGAAGATGACATTGGCCGGCCGCTCGGCGAGGCGGCGCATGTACCAGGGGTACCAGTGCTCGCCGTAGGCGATGAGATCCCGCACCGGGAAGCCGGCGCGTGCCAGGCGCCGTTGCTGGTCCTCGCGAATGCCGTAGAGCATCTGGATCTCGATGTCGGACGGACCCAGTCCGAGCGCCCGGGCGTGATCGGCGATCTGCTCGACGAGCCGGACGTCGTGCGTGCCGAGCGCCGCCCGGACGCTCCGTCCCTGGCTCTTCGCCTGGAGCATCGAGAGCGCGACCGCGACGAAGTTCGTGTCGACGTCGGCCCGCGACTGGTAGGCGATGGACGCCGGCTCCGCGTACGCGCCCTTGACGAGGCGGATCGCGGGCGACAGCGGCAGCAGCCGCTGGATGTCCGCGGCCGTTCGTCGGAGGTAGGCCTGGATGGCGATGCCGACGTTCGGATGCTCGGCCTTCAGCCGCTCGTAGAGGGCGATCGTGCCCTCCGCGTAGGCGCTGCCCTCCATGTCGATCCAGAGCACGCCGCCGACCTCGGCCGCGCGCGTCGCCAGCCGCGCCGCGTGCATGTATGTCCTCTCCACATCGATGTCGTACCCGAGCTGCGTCGGCTTGACCGACACCTCGCCGTCGAGCCCGCGCCGGACGATCTCGTCGTACACGCCGAGGTAGTGCGCCGCGACCTCGTCGGCCTCCTCGATCCGGGTCAGGTTCTCGCCGAGGCGCGTGTAGATGGAGGCGATGCCGTCACGCTTGAAGCGCTCGCCGGCATCGAGCGCCGAGGCCGCGTCCTCGCCGGGCAAGAATCGGCGGACCGCCCGCTTCGCGAACCAGAGCCGGGGCAGGCGCTCGCGGAGCCACCTGTTGCCGGCCATCCAGAGGAGCAGCCGTCGCACGCCCGGATCATCACCGAACCTGCGCCCGCGCGCGAGTCCGTTTCGGCTCAGCTCGTGCGGCCGGCCGTCACTCGCTCGTCGGCCGCGTAGTACCGGAGCCGTCGCCGGAGCATCCACAGCTCCCGGTCGAGGTAGCCGTCGAGGAGCCCGAGGCGCTCCTCGGTCGTCGGCGCCTCGAGGAGCGCCTGGCGGCGCGGAGGGTCGACCTGGATGATGCCGCTCAGGAGGTACGAGAGCGTCGTCGGGTCGTCCGGGATGACGAGGCGACGCGCGGCGGCATCGAGCCGGGCGGCGCGGGCCTCGTCGGTTTCGTCGGGCGGCTCCGTGGCGGACGCCGCGTCGGGTGGGGTCTCGGCCCCGGATGGCGGCGTCGCGATCGCGGTCGCGGCCTGCGGGTCGTCTTCGGTCGGGTCGTCGACAGGATCCTCGGCTGGATCCTCCGCCTCCGTCTCCACCTCGACCCGGACGTCGATCTCCTCGGCCGACTCGCCCTCCATCGGCTGGAGCAGCTGCAGATAGGCGACGAAGCGGCGCATGACGCGCGACGCGAGGGTGGCGGCGCGCTCGGCATCGCCGACGTCGTCGTCGATCGGCACGACCGTCCCGAGCAGGTACGGCTCCCGCTCGGGATCGACCGTCTCGATCGCAAACCGCCCAGTGCCGACGACGAGGAGGTCGTACCGACCGTCCGGATAGCGTGAGGCCTCGCGGATCTCGGCGAGCGTGCCGATGCCGGCAATCGCGACGTTGCCTGACCCGACCTCCGGGCCCTCCCGGATCAGGACGATCCCGAACGGCGACGAGCCCTCCACGCAGCGCTCCGTCATGAGCCGGTAGCGCGGCTCGAAGACGTGCAGCGGCAGGGCGATCCCCGGGCAAAGGACCGTCCGGAGGGGGAAGAGGGGGATCTCCATGCGCGCCCCCGAGTCTAGGCCGCGCGAGGCGGCCCGGTCGGGCCGGGAAATCGGGAGCCGCCGGTGATCCGGCGGCTTCGGAGTTGCAGGTGCGGGCGATCAGCGCGTCAGTGCGCGCAGGCTCGTGGGCTGCCAGCCTCGTCCGCGGTGCGGAAGCTCGAGCCGCAGCCGCAGGCGGCGACGGCGTTCGGGTTGTTGACGGTGAACCCGGCGCCCATGAGCGTGTCGACGTAGTCGATCTGCGACCCGGTCAGCAGGTTGACGCTGTTGCCGTCGACGTAGACCTTGACGCCGTTGGCCTCGAGGATCCGGTCGTCCGGGGTCGGGGCGTCCTCGAGCATCATCCCGTAGCGGTAGCCGGAGCAACCGCCGCTGTAGACGTACACCCGCAGCCCGATTTGGGGGTTGGTCTCTTCCTTCGTCAGCTCGCGGAGCTTCGAGGCCGCGGCGTCGGTCAGGGAGACGACCGTCGGCTGGGGCTCCACCGTCGGCTGGGGCTCGATCATGAACTCGTTCTCCTTCGCCTGGAGGCGCGGCGGCATGCTCGGCAGGGCCGCCGGTCGGCGGTAATGGTACGCAAGTCAACCGATTCCGACAAGGCGGCGCGGCGACCCTCCCCGGACAGTCCCGGGGAGTACGTTCGGCGGCCGGCGAGGGCGTCGTGACACGCCAGCTGAGTCAGCGCGTGCCTCATCGAGCGTGGTCCACGGGTGACCCGGCCGATTCACGCTCCCCGCACGCACGCTGGACGGCACTTCGACTCGCCGGGCGAGTCGGGGCGTTAGCCCTAGCCGTCGATCCGCTCGACGATCGTGGCGATCCCCTGCCCCACCCCGATGCACATCGTCGCCAGGCCGTAGCGGCCGCCCGTACGCCGCAGCTGGTGGACGAGCATCGTCACGAGCCGCCCGCCGCTTGAGCCGAGCGGGTGGCCCAGCGCGATCGCCCCGCCATCGATGTTCACCCGTTCGGGGTCGAGGGCGAGCTCGTTGATGCAGACGATCGACTGGCTGGCGAAGGCCTCGTTGAGCTCGACGAGGTCGAGATCCCCGACCGACAGGCCGGCGCGGGCCAGCGCCTTCCGGGTCGCCGGCACCGGCCCGACGCCCATGATGGCGGGATCGACGCCGGCGACTGCGGTGGACACGACCCGCGCCATGGGCCGCAGCCCGAGCTCGCGCGCCCGCCCCGCCTCGACGAGCAGGACCGCCGACGCCCCGTCGTTGATCCCGGATGAGTTTCCGGCCGTCACGGTGCCGCCGTCGCGGAACGCCGGCCGCAGCTTCGCCAGCGCCTCGGCCGAGGTATCGGCCCGGGGATGCTCGTCGCGGCTCACGATCACCGGCTCGCCCTTCTTCTGGGGCACGGCAATCGGCACGATCTGGTCGGCAAAGCGTCCCTCCTCGATCGCCGCCACGGCCCGCTGCTGGGAGCGGAGCGCGAACGCGTCCTGGAGATCGCGGCCGACCTCCCATTTCTCGGCGACGTTCTCCGCGGTCTCGCCCATCGAATACGGGTAGTGCTTCTCGGCCAGCTTCGGGTTGACGAAGCGCCAGCCGAGCGTCGTGTCGTACGCCTCGCGCGAGCCGCGGTCCCACGCCGCATCCGGCTTGGCCATGACGTACGGCGCCCGGGTCATCGACTCGACGCCGCCCGCGATGAAGACGTCGCCATCGCCGGCCCCGATCGCATGGGCGGCCGAGTTGATTGCCTGGAGGCCGCTCCCGCAGAGCCGGTTGATCGTCTGCCCGCCCACTTCGACCGGCAAGCCGGCCAGCAGCAGCGCCATCCGCGCCACGTTCCGGTTGTCCTCGCCGGCCTGGTTCGCGCAGCCAAGGACGACGTCCTCGATCAGCGCCGGATCGATCCGCGTCCGATCGACGACGGCGCGGATGACGGCCGCCGCCAGGTCGTCCGGCCGGACCGAGGCGAGCGCGCCACCGTACCGCCCGATCGGCGTGCGGACCGCGTCCACGATCCACGCCTCGCGCAGCGGCCGGTGGAGGTCCCTGCTCATGCCGAGATGGTAGCGCCGCGCTCAGCCCAGACCGGCCCGCGCCGCCTCGAACGGGCCGGCCGGATGGCCGGCCCCGAGTCGGAGCGCGGTGTCGATGTCGGATTCCGCGGCGACGCCCTCGTCTCGGGCCCGGAGTGCCTCA
>DATBKB010000109.1:0-32720 GCA_036556145.1 Candidatus Limnocylindrales bacterium
CTGACTTCGGATCAGTAGGTCGGGGGTTCGAATCCCTCCGGGCGCGCCACGACCGTCCGCGCATGGGCGCTCCCCCGCTCGCGGCGGCCTCCCTGTTCGAGACGATGCCGACGTTGCGCGCGATGCGCCGGCTGCGCCCGGACCCCGTCCCCGACCAGCTCGTGCGCACGCTCATCGAGGCGGCGTCGGCTGGCCCTCGGGCGCTTTGGCCCGGTGAGCCGGCGCCCCGTCGACGACGTCATCCGGCGCGATCACTGGTAGCGACGCAGGTTGTCTCTGGACCTCTTGGTTGACGCCTGCTAGATTTCGCGAACGAGCGACACGCCCAAGGGGAGGGGCCGTGGAGGACGGCCTTCGCGTTCGCTTGAGCGCGCCTCCGGGACCGCCTCCTCAGCGCGATCCCGAACAACTCGTCGTGCCCGCGGGATTGGTTCCGGCATCGCCCACAAAGGGGGTCCCCAGGCGTGAAGCGGATTCTCATCGTCCTCTCCGAGTACGGCTATTGGGGAGAGGAGCTCATCGGTCCGCTCGAGGAATTCGACAAGGCCGGCTACAAGGTCGACTTCGCGACGCCGCGCGGCAAGCGGCCCTGCCCACTCCCGCCGAGCATGGACCCGAAGTACGTCGATCCGCCGCTGGGCAAGACCGTGACATCGGAAGAGGTCGCCCGCAAGACCCGCGAGCTCGACGCATCGAACCGCTATGACAAGCCGCTCGATATCTCGGCCTGGGTTCCCGAGAGGCCGTACTGGAGCTCGCCGACCCTCCTGAGGGACATGGAGGCGTACTACGGCCGCCTCGACGAGCTCGAGAAGGACCTCGCCAAGTACGACGCCATCCTCCTCGTCGGCGGCAGCGGACCGATCGTCGACATCGCCAACAACGACCGCATCCACGCCCTGATCCTGACCTTCCTCAAGATGGGCAAGCCGATCGGGGCGGAGTGCTACGGCGTGACGGCCCTCGCCTTCGCCCGCGACCTTGCGGATCGCAAGAGCATCATCTGGGGCAAGCACGTCACGGGCCACTGCAAGGAATACGACTACAAGGACGGCACCGGGTTCCTGAATACGGACCTCAATATGGGACCGCCGCCGTACCCGCTCGAGTACATCCTCCGCGATGCGACCGGCCCGGACGGCGCCTACCACGGCAACGTCGGCCGGGCGACGTCGGTGATCGTCGACTATCCGTTCATCACCGGGCGATCGACGCCCGACTCGTACCTGACCGGCCAGAAGATGGTCGAAGTGCTGGAGAAGGGCCTCACGCGGTACGGCTGGTAAGTCGCCGGCCGGCAATCGAGAACACGGGGGACGGATGACGAGGACCGGGCGCTACGCGCTGCTCGAGCAGCTGATGGCCGACGACGTCCGGTACATGTTCGGCAACCCGGGCACGGTCGAGCAGGGCTTCCTCGACGCGCTCGGTGCTTACCCCCAGCTCCAGTACGTCCTCACGCTCCAGGAGACCGTCGCGGTCGCCGTCGCCGACGGCTACGCCCGGGCGACCCGGCGGCCGGCGGTCGTCCAGCTCCACAGCGGCGTGGGCCTGGGCAATGGCGTGGGGATGCTCTACCAGGCCCGGCGCGGCGGCTCGCCGCTCGTCGTCATCGCCGGCGAGGCGGGACTGCGGTACGACGCCATGGACGCCCAGATGGCGGCCGACCTCGTCGCCATCGCTGAGCCGGTGACGAAGTGGGCGACCCGCGTCGTCGATCCCGGATCGGTCCTCCGGGTCATCCGACGGGCGATGAAGATCGCGGCGACGCCGCCGATGGGACCGGTGTTCGTCGCGCTGCCCGCAGACGTCCTCGATGCCCCCAACGACGAGGACGTCGTGCCGACCACCATCCCCAGCACTCGAACCGTGCCCGACGCGGCGCTCGTCGAGGAGGCCGCGGGGCTCCTGGCCTCGGCCCGCCGGCCGATGATCATCATGGGCGACGGTGTCGCGGCATCGGAGGCCCAGGCCGAGCTCACGCGGGTGGCCGAGACGCTCGGCGCCGTCGTCTGGGGGGCGAACTCGTCGGAGGTCAACATCGACGAGTCGCATCCGCTCTTCCAGGGCCATCTCGGCCACATGTTCGGCGCGAACAGCCGGGCGATCGTCGCCCCCGCCGATGCGATCCTCATCGTCGGGACGTACGTGTTCCCCGAGGTCTTTCCGGCGCTGGCGGACGTCTTCGGGCGAGGTGCCCGGATCGTCCACATCGACCTCGACGCCTACGAGATCGGCAAGAACTTCGGCGTGGACCTGGGGCTCGTCAGCGATCCCAAGCTGACGCTCTCGGCGCTGGCGTCGGCGCTCGAGGCCCGCCTCAAGCCGGCCGACCGGGACGCCGCCCGCTCACGCACTGCCGGTTTGGCCGGGGAGAAGGACCAGCGCGCCGCCGCACGCCGAGAGGAGGACCTCGCAGCCCGCCGCGCCGGGCCGCTTCATGCCTCCCAGTTCATGGAGGAGCTGGCCCGCCGCCTGCCCGAGGACGCGCTCATCTTCGACGAGGCGCTGACGTTCTCGCCGGAGGTCACCCAGTATCTGCCGCCGCGGATTCCGGGCACGTTCTTCCAGACCCGCGGCGGGTCGCTCGGCGTCGGGATCCCGGGCGCGATCGGCCTCAAGCTCGCCCATCCCGACCGGCCGGTCATCGGGTTCACCGGCGACGGCGGCAGCATGTACACGATCCAGGCGCTGTGGACCGCTGCCCACCACCGGGTGGGGGCGAAGTTCGTGATCCTCGACAACGGCGCCTACCAGCTCCTGAAGCTGAACATCAAGCAGTACTGGAAGGATCAGGGCCTGCCGGAGGGCGAATTCCCGGACTCGTTCGACCTGCGCGACCCGGACATCCGGTTCGACCAGCTCGCCCAGGCGATGGGCTGCGGCGGAGCCCGAGTGGAGACGCCCGAGCAGGTGGGACCCGCGATCGACGCGGCGCTCGCCGACGACCGGCCCTTCCTCATCGACCTCGTCGTCAGCAACGAGGTCAAGCATGACGAGGCGCGGGCGAAGCACGTCCGCGCCGGCCAATCCTGATCGGGCAGCGGAGAGGACCGGATGGCAACCACGACGACCCAACTGAGCCAGGCGGCGGTGAAGAAGCTCGTCGACGACTGGTACGTCGCGCTCGACGTCCACGCGCCCTTCGCGGAGGTCCGGCCGTTCGTCGCCTCGCAGGGCCTCGAGATGTACTGGCCCGAGGGCCCCACCTTCGGGGTCGACGAATTCAAGGGCTGGTACGACCGCGTGACGCACACGTTCTTCGACGAGGTCCACACGATGAAGGAGCTGACGATCACGCCCCGGGGCGACGAAGCCGACGTCAAGCTCGTGGTCAACTGGCAGGCCCGGGTCTGGAGCCCGCCCGACGCGAAGAGCAAGTGGCTCGGGATGGACGCTCGCCAGACGTGGGTCGTCCGGTCGGAGGACGGTCGGCCGGTGATCCAGAAGTACGTGGTCGATGGGCTCGACCTGATGGAGGGATCGGCCACGCTGGGCTAGGCGCGGCGGCGGGATGGAAACGATCGGCAACCGAACGTAGTCGAGCGCCGGCCAGGAGCCGGTGCCCCACCAGAGGAGGACTCACATGGCAGTCGCAGCGCCGGCGCATCCGGCCATGGCGGTCGTTGACAAGATGTACGCCTGTTTCGCCAAGGGCGACATGGCGACGCTGAAGTCTGAGGTGTTCGCCCCGGACATCACCTGGAACCTCCCGGGTCATCACCCCCTGTCGGGCATCAAGAAGGGCCCCGATGAGGTCGTTGCCTTCTTCGGGGCGCTCATGCAGACCGGGATCACCGTCGACAACATCACGTTCGGCGTCATGGGCGAGGACGGCGTCGTCGAGCGCCACACCGGCCACGGCAAGCTCCGCAACGGCGAGGAGATCATCTTCCCGACCTGCAGCTACTACCGGATCAAGGACGGCCGGATCGCCGAGGTCCAGGTCTACACGGGCGATCAGCACAACGTCGACCGCTACTTCTGGTCGATGTACGAGCTGAAGCCGATCCCCGATCGGCTCAAGGGCTGAGGAGACGGTCATGGCCGAGTCCGCAGTGCAGGAGCGGGTCACGTCCGACCGCGTCAAGAGCGCATACGTCGCGCTCGCCTCCGGTGACAAGAACCTCATCCGTGAGTTCTGGGCCGATGACATGGTGTGGCAGGTGCCGGGCCACAACCAGCTCTCCGGCTGGTACCACAACCTCGACGAGTTCCTCGCGTTCATGGGCAACGTCGGGGCCCTGTCGGGCGGCAGCTTCAAGATGGAGACGATCTCGGTGATCGTCACCGACGACTGGTCCGCCGACATCACCCGCAATCGTGGCAAGCGGTCCGACAGCGAGAAGGCGATGGACATCGAGGTCGTCCACGTCCTTCGCTGGCGCGACGGCAAGGTGATCGCCGGCAAGGGCGCGATCTTCGGTGACGGCACGACCGAGTACGACCAGTTCTGGTCTCGCGCCCCGGTCGTCGGCGACACCCAGTAGCGCCGCGTCGCGGCAGGGAGGATGGGTCATGCCGATCATCACGATCCAGTTCATCAAGGACGTGGTCGCCAACGATGAGCAGAAGCGCGAGCTCATCGTGAAGATGACCGACACGTTCATCTCGGTCGTCGGCGAGGTCGCCCGACCATATGTCTATACGATCATCCAGGAGACACCGCAGTACGAGTGGGGAATCGGCGGCAAGCCGATGCCCGATCTCGCCTACCTCATCGGCCCCGAATACCGGGGCATGCACAGCAAGTCGAACGAGATCATGGGCGGCGTCGTCGAGCAGATGAAGAGCGCGGGCGGCAACGGCGCGAGCGCGAACAAGGACACGGCCGCCGAGCGGATGTGGCTGGGGGCCGAGCAGGTCAAGAAGTAGGACACGGGCCGCGCAGCAGTCGCCGGCGTCCCCGCCGGCCCAGGGAGGAGTGCAAATGCCAGTTGCCGAGCGGACCTACACGCCCATCGAGGAGGCCGCGATGGCGGTCATCCGGCGGTGGTGCGACGAGGGCTGGACGCAGGGCAAGGTGGATGTCGCGGACGAGATCATCCATCCGAACTTCAAGGTCCATGGAGCCGGCGGGCAGGTCATCGAGCCCGGGATCGAGGGGCTCAAGCAGCTCATCCGGATCTGGCGGACGGGCTTTCCGGACGCCGTCCAGCGGGTGGACGACATCTTTGCCGTCGGTGACAAGGTCTGCGTCCGACTGACCTGGGAAGGGACCCACCTCGGCGAGTTCATGGGCGTCCCGGCGTCGGGCAAGAAGGTCAGCGTCGGGACCATCGGCATCGACCGCGTGGTCGACGGCAAGGTCGTCGAGGGCTGGGGCGAGCTCGACATGCTCGGCCTGATGACAGCGATCGGCGGCGTCGCCCCGGTCAGCCAGTCGAAGGAGGCAGCAGCGGGGACCACCTAGGCTCGGCCGCCTGCCCGCGGGCGTGCCGGTCCTGCCTCGTCCGGCGGGAACCCTCGGCCGGCCCGATCGCCGGCCGCAGCCGCACGCCTGAAGGAGGGAGTCAAATGACCTCGCAGGTCCTGACGTCGACAGCCGAGAACAAGGCCACCTACCGCCGATTCGTCGAAGAGGTCATCAACGAGGGTCGGTCGGACGTCGTCGACGAGCTCTTCAGCCCGGCGTACGTCGACCACAATCGACCACCCGGAGCGCCGGAGGGCCTCGACGGCGTACGCGCCATCCCGAAGATGTTCCGGGGGGCGTTCCCGGACGTCCACTTCACGATCGAGCAGATGGTCGCCGAGGGGGACCTGGTTGCGACGCTCGTGACCGGCCGCGGCACGCACCAGGGGCCGTTCATGGGGATCGCCCCGACCGGCCGCCAGGCGACCTGGGCCTCGATGGGCTTCTTCCGGGTGGCCGGCGGCCGGATCGTCGAGCACTGGGGGTCGCCGGACCTCCTGACCCTGCTGATCCAGCTGGGAGCGATCCCCGCCCCGGGTGGTGGGCAGCCCGCCGGACCGCCGACCGAGCCGGCGGTGGCACCCGCTCGCCCGCCGGGAGCCAAGGTCGATCCGGAGGAGGGCAAGCGGATCCTTCGCCACCACGTCGAGGACGTCTTCAACAGGCACGACCTCAGCGAGCTCGACGACTGGCTTGCGCCCGGCTACATCTATCGGGCGATGGGGATGGAGATCCGCGGCCTCGACGGCTACAAGTCCACGGTGGAACCGCTGTTCGTCGCCTTCCCGGACGTCAGGAACACGATCGAGCAACTCATCGCCGAGGACGACCTGGTCGCGACCCGCTGGCGCGCGAGGGGGACGCACCTCGGCCCGTTCATGGGAATCCAGCCCACCGGCAAGCCCGTCGAGCTGACGGGTATGACGATCGAGCGAATCGCCGGGGGGAAGCGCCTCGAAGGCTGGGGCGTGCCCGACATGCTGACGCTCATGGGGCAAATCGGAGTTGGGCCGGCGGCCCGGTCGTAGGGGAGATGTGATGTCAAAGGCAGAAGAACAGCGAAACAAGGAGATCGTCACCCGCTTCGTCGAGGCGACGAACAAGGGGACGTTCGACGTGCTCGACGAGCTCGTCGTCGAGGACTACAAGGAGAACGAGCCGATCCCGGGGCAGGGCCCCGGTCGGGAGGAGCTGAAGAAGGCCTACCGGACCTTCAACACGCCGTTTCCAGACCTGGAGTTCGTCTTTGCCGACGTGATCGCCGAGGACGACCTCGTCGTCGGCCGGGGCATCATCAGCGGGACCCACAAGGGTGAGTTCTTCGGCGTCCCGCCGAGCGGAAAGAAGGTCCACTGGACCGGCACGCGCCTGTTCCGGCTGCGGGACGGCAAGATCACCGAGGGATGGGTCAACCTCGACATGATGGGTCTCATGCAGCAGATGGGCGTGGTCCCCACGCCCCCCGCCGGTCCCGCCCAGCCACCGGCGAAGCACCTCACCGGCAAGCCGTCCACCCGCGAGGCGAACAAGGCGCTCATGCGCCGCTTCATCGAGGAGGTCTGGAACAAGGGCAGGACCGCCGTGGCCGAGGAGATCTTCCATCCGGAGGCGACCAGCCCGAGCGCTCCGACCCTGCCACCGGGAGCGGCCGGCGTGAACTTCATCGTCACAACCTTCCGGAACGCCTTCCCCGACTACCACATGGAGATCACCCACCTCGTGGCCGAGGACGACCGGGTCGCCGCCCGCTTCTGGCAGAGCGGCACGCACAAGGGCGACCTGATGGGCATTCCGCCGACGGGCAAGCACGCCGCCTGGTCGGAAATCGGGATCCTGCGCATCGCCGACGGGAAGGTCGTCGAGAGCTGGTACGACGTCGACATGCTCGGGATGATGGGCCAGCTCGGCATCGGCGGGTCCGGCGGTGGCAACGCGTCCGGTGAGGCGACGACGCCCGAGCCGGCCGGAGCCCGAGGCTGAGGCCGTGGCGATCTCCAGCATCGCGACACGCGACGTCATCGACCGCTACTACACGCTGGCCAACGCCGGCGACTGGGACGCCTGGTGCGACTTGTTCACCGATGACATGGTCATGGACGAGCAGCTGGCCGGGCACATCGAGGGCCTGGCCACGCTGCGTCCGATGATGGCCGGCATGGGCCGGGCCTATTCACGATTCCGGAACGATCCGCGCCACATCATCGTCAGTGGCGACGAGGCGGCGGTCGTATCGCACATCTCGGCGGCCAACGCCGCCGGCGTGCCGATCGAAGCCGACGTCATGAACTACTTCCGGCTCCGCGACGGGAGGATCGCCTACATGGCGAACTTCCACGACAGCGTGCCCTTCCGGCCGTTCCTCGACCAGAAGCTGGGATGATCATGGATGAGTTCGACTTCATCGTCGTCGGCTCCGGCTCGGCGGGCTCCGTCCTGGCCAACCGGCTGACGGAGGACCCCGCCGCTCGGGTCCTGCTCCTCGAGGCCGGCGCGCCGGACGTGCCGCCCAACGTCGACGACGCCTCGCGCTGGTACACGCTTCTGGGCTCCGAGATCGACTGGAAGTACTTCAGCGAGCCGCAGCCCGGGCTCGACGGTCGCAAGACGTTCGAGCCTCGCGGCAAGCTCCCCGGTGGGACCAGCAACCTCTACATCATGATGCACATCCGGGGTCATCCCTCGGATTACGCGGGCTGGGTGGCGGCCGGCTGCCCGGGCTGGTCGTACGAGGAGTGCCTGCCCTGGTTCCAGCGCCTCGAGGACCAGGAGGACGACACGAGCCCGTGGGCCGGCAAGGGCGGCCCGATCCCGGTCACCAACGCCGGCCGGCACGGCCCGAATCCCACTTCGGCGGCCTTCATCGACGCCTGCCGGGAGCTCGGCTATCCGGGCACCGAGGACTTCAACGGCCCCGACATGGAGGGGGCGGGCTGGCACCACATCAACGTCGTCGACGGCCGGCGGGTGAGCAGCCGGCGCGCCTACCTCGAGCCGGCGCTCGAGCGCCCCAACCTGACGTTCCGAACGAGTGCCCTCGCGACACGGCTCGTCCTCGAGGACGGCCGCTGCGTCGGCGTCGACTACCTCGATGGCGGGCGGGCGGCGAGCGCCCGCGCCACCGGCGAGGTGATCGTCGCGGCGGGGGCCATCGAGTCGCCGAAGCTCCTCCTCCTGTCGGGGATCGGCGATCCCGCCGAGCTCCGGGCCGCCGGGATCGAACCGCGAGTAACCCTGCCCGGCGTGGGCCGAAACTTCCACAACCACGTGCTCACCGGCGTCATCCGTGAAGCGATCCAACCGGTGCCGCCCGGCCGGCAGAACCTGTCGGAGAGCGCCCTCTTCCTGCGCTCCGATCCGGCCGAGACCGGCCCCGACATCCAGATCGCCTTCGTCCACGTCCCGTTCAACATCATCGTCGGCCAGGGCCATCCGAACTCGATCAGCATCCTGCCGGGCGTCGTCCGGCCGCGGTCGCGTGGGACCGTGAAGCTCGCCAGCGCGGACCCGGCGGCGCCGCCGCGGGTCGATCCGAACTACCTCGGCGATCCGTCCGATCTCGACAAGCTCGTCGAGGGGGTGCGGATTGCGCGGCGCATCTTCGATACGAAGGCGTTCGCGCCGTGGGTGGGGGCCGAGCTCATGCCGGCCGACAGTCCGCAGTCGGACGAGCAGCTTCGCGCGTTCGTCCGGGCGACCGCCGACTCGTACCACCACCAGGCCGGATCCTGCCGCATGGGCACCGACGACCTGGCGGTCGTCGATCCGGAGCTGCGGGTCCACGGCGTGGACGGGCTGCGGATCGCCGACGCCAGCGTCATGCCGGCGGTCCCCTCCGGTAACTGCCACGCCGGGATCCTGATGATCGCGGAGCGGGCCTCCGACTGGGTCAGGGGCCGGACCGGCGCCGCGCTCGCCGGCGCGGCAGGCCGCCTGCCATGAGACTCGCCGGCAGGAAGATCGGGATCCTCATCGAGAGCGATTTCTACGAGGACGAGATCTTCTACTACAAGCATCGCTTTCCCGAGGAGGGCCTCGAGACGCACTTCCTGACCCGCCTGTGGGGCCAACCTCGAATCACGTTCCGGGGCCACGAGTACCAGGCGCCGTTCGAGGCGTCCGAGACGTTCGAGGGGATGTCCGACGAGGAGCTGCGGAGCTACTCCGCGATCGTCGTGCCTTCGGCGATGGTGTCCGACCGGCTGCGCTACACGGAGGATGTGACGAAGCCGCCGCCGGCCACGGTCTTCCTCCGTCGGGCGTTCGCCGAGAAGGAGATCGTCAAGGGCATCATCTGTCACGGCATGTGGCTGGTCGCGCCCGCCCCGGAGCTCGTGCGAGGGCGGCCCGTCACCTGCCACAACAACCTCCTCGGCGACGTCCGCAACATGGGCGCGATCTACACGGACCGCGACGTGGTGGTCGACGGCGACTTGGTCACCGGGCGGACGGGCGCCCACTGTCACCAGTTCGCGCGGGCGATCATCGAGGCCCTCGTCGAGCGCGAACGGCCGGCCGGGGCTGCGTCGTCAGCCGAGCCGGTGCCGGTCGGAGTCGCGGGCTGACCGTGGCGCAGCAGCAGGTCGACAGCCGTCCGCCGGCGGAGTCAGGCGGCATCGCCACCACCGCCCATCACCTCGGGCTCGTCTGCCGCGACCCCGCGGCGACCGAGCAGTGGTACACGCGCCACTTCGGGTTCCGCCGGGCGAGGGTCGTGCCGCTCGGGGGCAGCGATCAGATCGTCTTCCTCAAGTCCGGCTCCCTCTACCTCGAGCTCTTCAAGGCGACCCAGACGAGCCCCGCGCCGGCCCCCGCGGGGCCGGGACCCGAGTACCCGGGCTGGCGCCACCTGGCCTTCAAGGTCGACGACGTCGACGCGAAGGTCGCCGAGATGGGCGGCGACGCCCGGATCACCGCCGGGCCGATGAGCTTCGACGACTTCATCCCCGGCTGGCGGACCGTCTGGGTCGCCGATCCGGACGGCAACATCGTCGAGATCAGCCAGGGCTACGTCGACCAGGACGACCCGCCGCCGGGCTGACTCCCAACGCCGGAGAAAAGCCAGGGCCCGCCGTCGCGGCGGGCCCTCGACCAATCGGGAGCGCGGTCGCTACCGCTTCAAGGGACCCTTGTCGCTCGGGTCGTCGGCGTCGCGGAACGGGTCGAAGCTCTCCACGACGTTGATGTCCTCCTGGTCCGGATCCGCCCGGAGCAGCGCCTCGCGCACGGCGGCGTTTGGCGCCACCGCGTAGATGTCCGCTCGATCCGAGACGTCCATCTTCTGGCGGGCGAACAGCAGGACGCGGATGCCGACGTTGGCCATTGACTCCAGGTCCTTGAGGTAGAGCACGAGTCGCTTCGGCTGCCTTGCCAGCACATTCTCGATCTCCGTCTGGAAGATGCCGAACGTGCTGTTGTCGAGCTTGCCGGACAGGGTGATCGAGGCCGTGCCGTCGTTGACCTCGGTACGCGCCTCGAACGGATCTCGCGTGGGTACCAGCGTGACCTTGATCTTGACCCGCTTGTCGGACTCGGGCAGGCGGACGGTGAGACCGTCGGCATCGAAGTCCGCATGGGGGGCGCCGTCGATCTCGACCGCGCCGATCCGGATCGAGCCCGCCGGCAGGATGTCCGGCGCAACCCGAAGGACGTTGTCCGGCAGGACGCCGGGCAAGGGGCTGTAGTAGAAGTCGGTGGCCTCCTTCGACACGAGCAGGTTCATGTAGACCGTGGCGAGATAGGCCAGCTCGAAGGAGTGGTAGCCAGCCATCGAGTGGCTGCCCTTCATCCGCTCGGTACCCAGCAGGTACGGGAGGCCGCTGGCGAGCACGTTGAAGTAGATCGACCCGACGTCGTAGTCCAGGAACCACGCGTTGTAGAACGCCGATGCCTCTCGGGCCAGGCGTAGCCACTCCTCGTCACCGAGCGAGCCGGCCAGGATCAGGTAGGCGAGGATGCTCTGCTCCTGCTGCCACCAGGCCTTGCGGTCGTGCCACGTGTAGCGGTGGACCTCCTGCCCCGGCTGGAGAACCCGCTCCACCACGTCGTACCAGCCGCCGCGCTGCTGATCGCTGCCGACGTCCGGCATGACCCGCCCGATCTTCTCAGCCAGCTCCCTGTAGCGGTCATGCGGCCGCAGGTGGTAGATGCGCATGAGGTTCCAGGCGATCTTGAGGTTGTGCCCGACGACCGCCCGGTTCTGCTGCCAGCCCCAGGTCGTGTCGGCACTCCAGTCCTCGTGGAAGCGCTCCTGGACGAACGGGCTGTGCTCGTCATCGGGAAAGCGCTGCTCGATCGTGTCCGCCACCGACACGAGCATGTCGGCGTACTTCTGCTCTCCCGTCGCCAGCCACGCGTTGATCAGGTAGGCCGGGATGTGATCGCCGACCGAGTTCCAGTTCTTGCGAGCCCGGTTGCGCCCCAGCGCATCACTGCGGCCGTCGAAGCTGATCGCGTCGACGTGCGACCAGTAGCCGCCGTGGGTGGGGTCGTAGAAGAACTTCTCGAAGAGCGCCAGCGTCCGGTCGATGTCCGCCCGGATGCGCGGGTCGCCGTTGATCCGGAAGACCTGGGTGGGGCCGACGAGCGCGTAGATCTGCTCGTAGGCCGGGATGGCGTCGTAGTCGTCTCCGAACTCGGAGGCCAGGATCTTCTTCTCGTTCGGCTCATCGATGTCGATGGCGTGGTACCAGTACGTGACGCCCTCGGCGGCGTCGTGGTTGCTGAGGTGATCGCGGAGGTACTCGGTGCCCGCCTCGGCCGCCTTGAGGAAGCGGTCCTCGCCGGTCATGTGGTACGCCGTGGACAGCCCGTAGATCAGGCGGGAGATCGTGTCGGTCTCCTGGCGATTGCCCAGCTTCTTGCCGGTCATGTCCATGGCGACGCGATACGTGCGCCAGTCCGGCTCGCCGTCCGGGAACTGGAAGCGGTGATAGAAGTCCGCCATCTGCCAGATCTGCTTGGCCCACCAGTCGGGCTTCTCGAAGGCGTACTCCTGCGCCCGGCGGCCGGCGAACGTGATCTGCTTGGCCTCATAGCGGTGGCCGCCGGCCTGGGGATAGAAGATGCCGTACGTGAAGAGGTAGCGGCCCGGCACGAGCATGTCGCGGAGCTGGGGCGTCGCGTCGGCGTGCGGCTCGCCGAGGTTGCGGATCAGCTGGCCGTTCGTCGTGTCCGTCAGGGCCACGTCGAACTCACGGCCGTCACTCGTCCGGAGTCCGAACGTGTCCTTCGCCCGGTCGAACCTGGTGACGTAGCCGGCGATCGTATCGGCGAACGAGAAGGCCATCGCCGGCTTCGCCGCCTTCGCCGGCTTCGCGGCCTTGCTGCGGATGGGTGCCTCCTTGATGGCCATTCCGGCCTCCTCCCCTGTCGAACCCGGCTATTTCGAGATAAGGACGACCACACTCCGGTTCCGGACGTTGCACACGCTTCCGCTGAACGGCTGCTCCTCGCCCCGAGCGGCGATGTCGTCCGGGGAGGTGGCCGCCGTGTCGATCGCCCGATACCACTGGCGACCGGGCACGTCCGGGACCTCGAAGTCGAGGTCCTGCCACTCCATGTTCATCATCACGTGGATGTCCACGTCGTGATCGATCCTCCGGCCGCGGCGGGTGCTCGGGAAGCCGCCGAGGGTGAAGGCGAGGACCCGCGACTCCGGATCCTGCCAGCCCGGCCCGCCGAGAGCGCAGCCGTGCCAGGCGATATCAGGCAGCCCGCGCTTGTTCGTCTCGCCCCGGAACCAGGTCGACCGGCGGAGGTTCGGATGACGCCTCCGGAAGTCGATCAGCAGGCTGGTGAAGCGGACGAGGTCATCGTTCTGGCGGACTCGATCCCAGTCGAGCCAGGTGATCTCGTTGTCCTGGCAGTAGGCGTTGTTGTTGCCGTACTGGGTCTGGCGCGACTCGTCGCCCATGAGCATCATCGGCACGCCCTGGGAGAGCATGAGGATCGCCAGGAAGTTGCGGACCTGGCGCGAGCGCAGGGCCTCGATGTCCGGGTCGTCCGTGTCGCCCTCGACGCCGTGGTTCCAGCTCAGGTTGTCGTTGGTGCCGTCGCGGTTTCCCTCGCCGTTCGCCTCGTTGTGCTTCTCGTTGTAGGACACGAGGTCGTTGAGGGTGAAGCCGTCGTGGGCGGTGATGAAGTTGACGCTGTTGATGGGCAGCTCGCCGTCGTCCTGGTAGAGGTCGGCGCTGCCCGCAATCCGGGCCGCCACGCCGCCAATGACGCCCTTGTCGCCCTTGACGAAGCGGCGGATGTCGTCGCGGTACCGGCCGTTCCACTCCGCCCACCGGTAGCCTGGGAAGTAGCCCACCTGGTACAGCCCGCCGGCGTCCCAGGCCTCGGCGATGATCTTCGTCTCGGCCAGGTCGTCGTCGAGCTCGATGTGCCAGAGGACCGGCGGGTTGTCGAGCGGGACGCCGCCCTCGCCGCGGGACAGGATCGAGGCGAGATCGAATCGGAAGCCGTCGACGTGCATCTCCTTGACCCAGAACAGGAGGCACTCGTTGATGAACTTCTCGACCATCGGGTGGTTGCAGTTGAAGGTGTTCCCGCAGCCTGAGATGTTCGAGTAGTACTGCTTGTCGTACGGCTCGAGGTGGTAGTAGGTGGCGTTGTCGAGGCCACGGAAGCTGATCGTGGGCCCCTGGTGGTTGCCCTCGCCGGTGTGGTTGAAGACGACGTCCAGGATGACCTCGATGTCGGCCTTGTGGAGCGCCTTCACCATGTCCCGGAACTCGCGGATGTGATTGCCCCGGTCCGGGTCGATGCAGTAGTCGCCGTGGGGGCTGAAGAACGCGATCGGGCTGTAGCCCCAGTAGTTGACGAGCTTCTGGCCGGTGATCGGGTTCGTGCCCGCGATCTCCGTCTCGTCGAACTCGAAGACCGGCAGGAGCTCGACGGCGGTCACTCCCAGGCGCTTGAGGTACGGGATCTTCTCGACGACGCCGGCGTACGTGCCGGGGTGCCTCGCCGCAGCCGAGTCGTCGCGCGTGAATCCCCTGACATGCATCTCGTAGATGACGGTCTCGCTCATCGGCCGATTGATGGGGCGGTCACCCTGCCAGTCGTAGTCGCCGAGCTCGACCACCACGCTGCTCAGGGAGCTGCTGACGTTGTCATCCGGGCCGCAGGCGGCGACCCGGTCCCAGAGCGTCGAGGTCACCGCTCGGCCGTAGGGATCGATGAGGACCTTGTTCGGGTTGAAGCGATGGCCCCGGCCATGGAGGTCCCGCGGCCCGTCGACGCGGTAGGCATAGCCCATGCCGGGCATGACGTCCTTGACGTAGATATGCCAGAAGTAGAACGTCCGGTGGATCCCGGGGTCGAGGTCGATCGTCTTGATCGGAACCTTGGAATCGTGGCTCTCGAACAGCAGCAGCTGGACCGCGGTCGCCTCCTGGGCGAACAGCGCGAAGTTCGTCCCGGCCCCGTCGGGGATCGCCCCCAGGGGATGGGGCCGCCCGGGTCGGGTCGCAAAGCGTCGCGTCCCGGCACGGCGGCCGTTGTCCTCGCCATGCCCGTTCCGCCGCAGCTTCGCGTGGCCGTTTCCTCCGGCCGGCGGGACGACGACCTCGGTCTGACCCAGCTCCGTGCTCATGGATTCGCGAGCCGGACGCGAGCACCCGTGTGGACCGGGCATGCCCTAGCCACTGGCATCGCCAAGGCCTCCTCCGCCGTTCGATGGCCGGTTGCCCGGCTCCTCCCTGCGCCCGCGGATCGCATGGGCGACGCGACGCGCCACACCCGGGTGGACAACCGAGGCGCGCGCTCCCCCAGGAACCCCTGAGCGCGTCTATCGTAGAGCGCCGGCCCCGCGAGCGGTAGCCCCCAAATCGCCCGACTGTTGCCGGTGCGCGGCGGGCTTCTCTCCGCGCGTCCCCGTCACTACCATCGACTCCATCGTCGGCGTGATTCGATGCGGGATGCGGAGGCGGGCGTGGCGGAGGGAGCGCACGCAGAGGAGGCAGCCGGCGCGGGACGCGGTCTCGCGCTGTTGCTCGCCGTGACCGCGGCCTTCGCCGCGGTGATCGGAGCGCGGGCGTCGCTGCTCGCCGGCGAAGCATCCGGCAACTGGCAGCAGGCCGTCCGCCAGGAGGTCAAGGCCGCGGCCGCCGCGGTCGAGGACATCCGTTTCGTCTACGGCGATGAGGCGGCCCAGGCGTTCCGGGTCCTCGAAGCAACCGTCCGAGCCGAGGAGTATCGCGCCGCTGCCGAGCAGGCGACGGGCGCGACGCGCGACATCCTCCTCGCCGAGGCCTCGGCCCAGGACCACGTCCGCGGAGCGCTGCTCGCGAGCGCCGAGGTCGCCCAGGACGCCCGCTACGAGCGACCCGACGGGACGTACGACCTGGGTCTCCGGTTGCGCGACCTCCGTAACCGCTTTCCGGATCTGGTCGCCCTACGACCCGACGATCCGCAGGCGGCCGGCGATCGCGTCGCCAGGCATGCCATCAACGCGACGGCGGTCACGATCCCGCTCGGTTTGACCTTCGTCTTCGGTGCGTTGGCGCAGGGCTTCCCGGGGCGTCGGCGTCCCTTCCTGGCGGCTGGGGTCGCCACGCTCGCCGCGGGGGCGGTCGCGGCAGCCGTCGTGGAGCTCATCGCCTGATGGCGGCCGATCTCGACGTCGAGGCGATCAGCGAGGTCTCCGGCGAGACCGGGTTCGCCCGCTGGTTGGCGTTGCTCATCGGCGCGGCAGCGATCCTCGCGGCCGTCCTCGCGACGCTCCAGGTCGACGCCGGCAAGCAGGAGGAGCGCGCGCTCCACATGGCATCACGGCTCTCGGTCCGGGTCTTCGAGGGGACCGCGGGCGGCTCGCCGCGATTCAGCTTCCAGGTCAACGGCATGCAGCGGGCACTCACCCTGGCGATCTCCGCGACGGCTGCGCAGATCGCCGTTCTCGAGCGTCCGGAGGTGGCCGACGCGATCCAGGCCCGGGCCGAGGCCGACGCCCGGGCGGCCGAGCGCCTCCTCGATATGGCGGTGTCGATGGGATCCGCGCCGACGGCCTCCAGTGGCCTCGATGAGGCGACCCGGCTGCTCGTGGGATCGAGCCCCGTGGACTGGAGCGGAGTCGCGGCCGAGCAGGGCCGCCAGGTCGACATCGCCGACCGCTTTGCCGAGCGCGGCAACCGGGCCCTGTTCGGGCTCTCGCTCGTGGCGCTCGGTGGGGTCCTGACGGGCCTGGCGGCCGTTCTCGGCCGCGGTACGCCGGGGATGACGGCCGCCGGCGCCGCGTCGCTCGCCCACGGCGCCGCGGCACTCCTCGCCATCGCGGCGGTTCTTGCGTGACCGCCCGCGCGGGGCCCGGGCGGAGCACGGCGCCGGCATTCCGGGCCGTGCGCCCGCAGCTCAGTGGATAGAGCGACTGACTTCGGGTCAGGGCCATGATCATTGCCGTGGTCCCCGCCTTCGACGAGGCGGCCCGCATCGGGGCCGTCGTCCGCAAAGCCCGCACCCACCTGCCGGTCCTCGTCGTGGACGACGGCTCGACCGACGAGACCGCTGCGGTCGCGGAAGCCGCTGGGGCGACCGTCGTGCGGCTGCGACCCAACCAGGGCAAAGGGGCCGCGTTGCGAGCGGGCTTCCGATGGGCCGTCGAGCAGGGGGCCGACGCCGCGCTGACCCTCGACGCCGATGGCCAGCACGATCCCGCCGAGATCCCCGCGCTCCTCGAGGCGCGGGGCCGGACCGGCGCCGAGCTCGTCATCGGCCGGCGGAACTTCCGGCAGATGCCCCCCATCCGGCGGCTCGCGAACGTCGTCGGGGCATGGGCCGTCTCGTGGGCGGTCGGGCGGCACATCCCGGACAACCAGTCGGGCTTCCGCCTCGTCGGGCTTCGGCTCATGGAGGCGATGCAGGCGAGCACCGAGTCGGGCTTCGAGTTCGAGGTCGAGATGATCGCCACCGCGGTCCGCCACGGCTGGTCGGTCGAATGGGTGCCGATCCGCACGATCTACGCCGGCCAGCCCAGCCACATTCGGCCGTGGCGCCACTTCGCGAGCTTCATCCGGATCGTTCGCGCCGCCCGCGCGACGGCTCGCCGCACGCGGGCCTGAGCCTCGCACCAGCGGCCGGGCGCCCCCGATACCATCCGGATGGGGC
Organism: Candidatus Limnocylindrales bacterium; assembly: GCA_036556145.1. Taxonomy (GTDB): domain Bacteria; phylum Chloroflexota; class Limnocylindria; order Limnocylindrales; family CSP1-4; genus JACDAV01. The sequence goes on from DATBKB010000109.1 coordinate 17,522, forward strand.
CGCGACAGGGAGGAGAGATGGACACGTCGACGTTCTATGCCACGAGCTCCGCGCTCTCGTTCACGCTGCTCGGCTTCTGGTGGGTCGTCGTCGAATACCGCCACTCGGACCTCGTCCACGAGGTGGCGGGGCGCCGCTTCGCGTTCCTCGTGTCCCTCCACTTCATCCTGCCCGGCCTCGTGTCGCTCGCCTCGCTGCTCGCCACCGGGCCGCTGTGGCGGGTCGCCTTCGGGCTGGCCGGCCTGACCGGCGTGGCGGCTGCCGTCATCGGAACCGGGCGCCTCGGCGCGGCCGGCGCGGCGCTGCGCGGCCTCGCCCGCTGGGCGTGGCTGGGCCTGCCGGTCTACGCCGTCATCACGGCCGTCGCGGCCGTGCCCGACCTTGTCCGGACGGGGCTCGCGCTCGAGCCCCTGCAGGTCGAGGGATTCATGCTCCTCGCGATCCTCCTGCTCGGCGTCCTGCTCGCCTGGATGACCTTCACCGCATCCGGCGACGAGGCGGGACGGGCGGTCGACGCGTGATCGGCTGACCCCCTTCGATCCCTGACCGGCTCCCCGCCCGTGGTGTCTGACCGCTCCTATCGCGCGCTGCTCGCGATCCACCGGCTGCCACGCAGCCTGCTCGCGATGCAGATCGCGCGCGTCGCCCAGTCGATGGTTGGCGTGGCGCTCGTGCTCTTCACGCTGCTCGAGTACAACTCGCCACTCCTCGCCGGCGCCGTGACGTTCCTGAGCGTCTTTCCGGGGCTCCTCGTCGCCCCGATCGCGGGCGCGCTGCTCGATCGCCACGGCCGCGTCCGGCTGATCCTCCTCGACTACGTCGTCGCGCTGGCCAGCCTCGTCCTGCTCGGCGTCCTCGCCCTCGCCGACCTCCTGCCGCCGGCCCTGCTGCTCGTCATCGCCACGGTGTCGTCGCTGACGTCGATCCTCAGCCACACCGGGCTCCGAAGCCTCTTTCCACTGATCGTCCCGGAGCACCTCTGGGAGCGGGTCAACGCCATCGACTCGAACGGCTACGTGGTGGCCACCATCCTTGGCCCGCCGATCGCGGCATCGGCGGTCGCCTTCCTCGGCGGCCCGACGGCGCTGATCCTCGTCGGGCTCTCGTTCGGGATCGCCGCGGTCGCGATGATCGGCGTGCCTGACCCGCCGAGCACGAACACGACGACCGGGAGCCTCCTGCTCGACGCCTGGCATGGGGTCCAGTACACGTGGCGAAACCGGACGCTCCGGGGACTGGGCTTCTCGATCTCCGCCCTGAACATCGCCGGCGGCGTCTGGACGATCGTCGTGCCGATCATCGTGCTCGAGCGGCTGGGTCTCAGCGAGGCGGTCGTCGGCGTCGTCTTCGCGATCTCCGGGGTGGCGGGCATGGTGTCGTCGCTGCTGTTCGGCCGGCTCGACACGCGCGGACGCGAGTGGCGGATGCTCGTTTGGCCGATGCTGGCGATGGCGCCTGCCGTGGCTCTGCTGCTCCCGGCGTCGCTGGCGGCGGCGCCCGGCGGCCTGGGCGTGAGCGTCGGCCTGGTCGTCCTCGGCCTGTCGCTGGGGATCATGGGCGCGCTCAACGGGCCGCTCGACATCGCGCTCTTCACGGTTCGGCAGCGTCGCACCGAGACGGCATGGATGGGTCGAGCGTTCGCGGTCTCCATGGCGTTCAACTTCGTCGGCTTCCCGGTGGGTGCCGCGCTCGCCGGCATCGTCGCCGAGTCCTCCGTCGAGGCCGCCGTCGTGGTGGCTGTCGTTGCGTGCGTCATCGCGGCGACGCTGGCGGCGACGATGATCCCGAAGAGCGACGAGCGGACGGCGTGAGCGTCCTTCGTCGGATGGCCGCGGGGCCCGAGTACGCGCCCGAGCCGGCCGACCTCCGGACCTGGAGCCTCGTTGGCCTGGACCTGCCGCTGCGGGCATCCGTCGCGATCGCGGTCGCAACGCTCGCCGTGCTCTTCGACTACTCCCGGACGTTCATTCCGGCAGACCTTCGGGTGCTCGGTCTCGGGGCGGAGGGCCTGCGCGTCCAGTCGGTTGAGCGGGTGGTGCTGTTCCTCCTCGTCCCGCTCGCGATCGTCGTCCTCGGCTTCCGCGACTCGCCGCGACGCTACGGCCTCCGGCTGGGGGACTGGCGCTGGGGCGTCGCGCTCATCGCGGTCGGCTGCGCGGTCATGACGCCGGTCGTCGTCTGGCTGGCGTCACGGCCGGACTTTCGCGAGTACTACGCGCCCGCGGTCGCGCCGATCCCGGATCTCATCGTGACGAACGCGCTCGACCTCGTCTCGGCCGAGTTCCTGCTCCGAGGCTTCCTGATGTTCGCGCTCATGCGCGTCACCGGACCCATCGCGGTCCTGATCGTCCAGTTCCCGTTCGTCCTCGCCCACCTCGGCAAGCCGGAAATCGAGCTGTTCTCGACGTTGTTCGGCGGGACCGTCTACGCCTGGGTCGACTGGCGAACGGGCTCGATCTTCTGGAGCGCGTTGGCCCACACCTACATCGTGACGCTGCTCATCGTGCTCGCCGCCCGCTGAGGACGGCCGACCCAGCGGGACGAGCCTCAGCCCCTGGCCGCCTTGGCGACCTCGTCGTCGGGTTCGACGTCGATCCCGTAGCGCTTCGCCGCGGCGAGGATCTTCTCCGCCGCCCGCCGCTTCGCGGCCTTGCTCTCGAACTCGGTCTGGTTGAAGCGAGCGATCGCGTTGCGGACATGCGATTCGTCGTGGATCGGCAGGTGCCGCTCGCCCTCGCGATCGACGTAGGCGAACTGGGAGTCGCGGAGCTCGTTGCGCTCCTCGGTGTCGAGCTGGGGCATGGTGCGACCTCCTTGTGCCCGTCGATGGTGGCGAGGCGCGCATCAGCCCCGGGTGACGAGGGGGCCCATCCGGCTTGCAGCCGCCTGCCGGGCGCCTCTCAGCGCCCTCCGGGCACCGGCTAGGTGAGCGTCAGGACGTTCGAAACCGCGCCGATGAGCCCGGCGATCATCCCGACGGTGGCCACCGTCGCGGCGACCCGCGGGTGGTAGCGGTACACGAACGCGAAGGTCGCGACGACGAACGCGACGAGCGCGGTCTTGAGGACGATCACGCCCTCGACCCCCACGGCGCCGAACGCCGTTCGCACGAGCGGGTTGGCCTCGGCGTGGGCGCCGATCGTGAGCATCATCCGGATGAACGTCAGCAGGTCGGCGGCCTGGGCGACGCCGACGGCGAGCGCGACGGCCACGACCGCCATCGCCGGCGTCGCTCGCGGCACCGGGACGCGCGGCAGGGCGATGGCCGGAGACGCGAGCGCGGCGACCGCCGCCGAAGGGGCGGCGTAGCGAAGGGCGAGTCCGCCGGCCAGGTCGAGCCGGTCGTCCCAGCGTCGCATCGGCGACCCGGGGACGAACGCGCGGGAGCGTCGCTCGATTCCCGGCCGGGCACCGGCATGCAGCCCTGAACCGGGCAGCGGAAAGGCATGGAGCGGCGGGGCCGGCTGTCCCATCTGGTCCTCCAACCAGGGGCCCTCGGCGCGTCGGGGACCTCCCCGCCGGGACCCATCCGGATTCGCTCGTGCCGCCGCAGTATGGCGCAGAGGGCAGCCGACGACACCTTGCAGTTGGGTGAACCCGGGGCCCACGCGCACCGCGGCACCACCGCACCGATCCGGCTATCCTTCGCGGCGAAGAGGACGTTCCCCCGATTTCCCGCCCAATCTGGTGGTGCCCATGAAGGTCGGCGTCGCCAGGGAGACCGCGCCTGGAGAGCGGCGCGTCGCCCTGGTACCCGAAGCGCTCGGCAAGCTGACGGCGGCCGGGCTCGAGATCCTCGTCGAGGCCGGCGCCGGCGCCGGCGCGCTCATCCCGGACGACGCGTATGCCGCGGCCGGCGCTCGGATCGTGCCGACGGACGCGCTCTACGCCGAATCGGAGGTCATCCTCCGCGTCCAGAAGCCCTCGTCCGCCGAGGTCGGCCGGCTCCGCAAGGGCCAGGCGGTCGTCGGGTTCCTCCAGCCGCTCATCGACCCGCAGCTCGCGGCGGACCTGGCCAGGCGCGGCGTGACCGCGATCAGCCTCGACGCGATCCCGCGGACCCTGAGCCGGGCCCAGACCATGGACGCGCTGAGCTCGCAGGCGAACGTCGGCGGGTACAAGGCCGTGCTGCTCGCGGCGAACGCCTTCGGCCGCTACTTCCCGCTGCTGACGACCGCGGCGGGCACGGCGAAGCCCGCGAACGTGCTGATCCTCGGCATCGGGGTCGCCGGACTGCAGGCGATCGGCACGGCGCGGCGGCTCGGTGCCGTCGTCAAGGCCTACGACGTCCGGTCCGAGACGAAGGAGCAGGCCGAGTCGCTCGGCGCGCAGTTCATCGTCCTCAAGTCGGTCGCCGACGCGTCCGGCGAGGGCGGCTATGCCCGCCAGCTGACGCCGGACGAGCAGAAGGCCCAGCAGGCCGAGCTCAACGGCCACATCGCCGCGATGGACATCGTCATCACGACGGCCCAGGTCCCCGGGCGGCGGCCGCCGCTCCTCGTCACCGCCGATGCAGTCAACGGCATGAAGCCGGGCTCCGTGATCGTCGACATGGCGGCGAGCGCGCTCGGCGGCAACGTCGAGCTGTCGAAGGCCGGCGAGACGATCGTGACGAAGAACGGCGTGACGATCATCGCCCCCGACAACCTGCCGGCGACGATGCCGGTCGGCGCGTCTGCGTTCTATGCCCGGAACATCTCCGCGCTGCTGCTGGGGATGGTCAAGGACGGCAGGCTCAACCTCGACTTCGCCGACGATGTGACGAAGGCGACGGTCATCGCCCACGACGGGGAGGTCATCGCCGAGCCGGTCAAGAAGCTGCTCGAGCCGGCTCCCGCGGCGGCAGGCGGAGCCTGATGGACCTGTTCGCCGCCTTCACGATCTTCGTGCTAGCGATCCTGTGTGGGTTCGCGGTCATCTCGAAGGTTCCCGCCACGCTCCACACGCCACTGATGTCCGGCGCGAACTCGATCCACGGGATCGTCCTCGTCGGGGCCATGATCATCGCGGTCTCCGCGGACGATCTCCTCAGCCAGCTGCTGTCGCTCGTCGCGGTCGCGTTCGCGGCGATGAACGTCGTCGGCGGCTACGTCGTCACCGACCGGATGCTCCGGATGTTCCGCAAGCGGGAGCCGGCGAAGCCGAAGACGTCCGAGCCCGAGGCCGGCTCGTGAACCTCGAGACGCTCGAGATCCTCGTCCGCCTGGCCTGGCTGCTCGGCGCCGTGGCCTTCGTCCTCGGCCTCATCCGGATGAACTCTCCGGCCACCGCCCGGAACGGCAACCTCCTGTCGGCAGCCGGGATGGCCCTCGCCGTCGGGGCGACGGCCGTGCTGATCCTCGCCGGCGGGGCCCCGCCGATCGCCTGGCTCATCATCCTCGCCGGGATCGCGATCGGTGGCGGGCTCGGGCTTTACACCGCCCGGAGCGTCGCGATGACGGCGATGCCGCAGCTCGTGTCGCTGTTCAACGCGGTCGGCGGCGGCGCGGCCGCGCTCATCGCGATCGACGACTTCATCCGGATCGCGTCGTCGAACGAGGACGCGCCGCTCGTCACCTCGGTCGCGGTTGTACTCGACATCGTCATCGGCGCGATCACGTTCAGCGGCTCGCTCGTCGCATCGGGCAAGCTCATGGGCCTCTCGATCACGCCGTCGCGGTCGGTCCGGGTGCCGGGCGGCCAGCTCGTGACGATCGGCCTGGCGATCCTCGCGGTCCTCGCCGGTGGCTACCTCATCGCCGGGAACGAGAGCATCCCGGTGATGTTCGGGTTGCTGCTCGTGGCGCTCGTCTTCGGCGTGACGATGACGCTGCCGATCGGCGGCGCCGACATGCCGGTTGTGATCTCGCTCCTCAACTCGTTCACCGGCACGGCCGTCGCGATGGCGGGGTTCGTGCTGAACAACGTCGTGCTGATCATCGCCGGCGCGCTCGTCGGCGCCTCGGGCGCGATCCTCACGAAGCTCATGGCCGATGCCATGAACCGCTCGGTCCTCAACATCATGGTCGGCGGCTTCGGCGGCGGGGACGCGACCGCGGGCGCCGCCGCGGGCGGAGGCGGCACCGTCCGCGAGATCGGCGTCGACGATGCCGCGATCCAGCTCGCGTACGCGTCGTCGGTCATCGTCGTGCCCGGCTACGGGCTCGCCGTGGCCCAGGCCCAGCACGCCGTTCGCGAGCTCGCCGGCGTCCTCGAGGACCGGGGCGTCGACGTCAAGTACGCGATCCACCCCGTCGCGGGGCGCATGCCCGGGCACATGAACGTCCTCCTCGCCGAGGCCAACGTCCCCTACCCGCAGCTGCGGGAGATGGAGGACATCAACCCCGAGTTCGAGCGGGCCGACGTCGCCCTCGTCGTCGGCGCGAACGACGTGACGAATCCGGCCGCGCGACGGGCCGGGACGCCCGTGTCCGGCATGCCGATCCTCGACGTCGACCACGCGAAGAACATCATCGTCATCAAGCGCTCGATGGGCCGTGGCTACGCCGGCATCGACAACGAGCTCTACACGAACCCGAAGACCGGCATGCTCTTCGCCGATGCGAAGGAGGGTCTGGCGAACCTCGTCGCCGCGGTGAAGGCCCTCTAGCCGAGCGGCCGTGCCTCCGGAGAGCTCGTCCCTGGGATCGCTGGCGCGGGCGGTTCGAACGCGACGGGTCTCGTCGGTCGAGCTCGTTCGCGCCGCCCTCGAGCGGATCGCCGCTGACCGGCTCAACGCTGTCGTCGCGATCCGGGCCGACGAGGCGCTCGCGGACGCCCGTCGCGTCGACCGCGCGGTGCGGGCCGGTCGCAGACTCGGGCCGCTCGCCGGCCTCCCCGCGCTCATCAAGGACACCGAGGACGTGGCCGGGATGCGGACGACGCACGGCTCGCTGCTCCACGCGGAGGATTCGCCGGCGGGCGCCGACGGCCTCGTCACGCGACGGCTGCGCGCCGCAGGGGCGGTCGTCGTCGGCAAGACGAACGCGCCGGAGTTCGCGTTCGAGGGTTACACCGCCAATCGCGTCTTCGGGGCGACCGGCAATCCGTGGCGCCCGGAGTGGTCGCCGGGTGGCTCGTCCGGCGGCTCCGGGGCGGCACTCGCCGCGGCCCTCGCGCCGATCGCGACCGCGGGCGATGGCGGGGGCTCGATCCGGATCCCGGCCGCCCTGTGTGGTCTCGCCGGCCTCAAGCCGACCGCTGGCGTCGTCGGTCGCGAGCCGATCCCCGACTGGATCGACCTCACGACGGCCGGCCCGCTCGCGACGTCCGTCGCCGACGTCGCTCTCCTGCTGCGCGTCCTCGCCGGGCCCACGCCGGGCGATCCGACCGCCCAGGACCGTTGGCGCCTCGGACCGACGACCATGCCAAGGCGCGCGTTCGCGCTCGCGAGCTTCGATTCCGGCGTTCGGCTCGGCCGGCCGGTGGCCGCGATGTTCGATGCAGCCCTGCGGGCCGTCGAGGGCGACCTGCGGATGCGTGTCAAGCGGCTCGAGTCGCGGGACGTCATCGCGTCCGGCTACCAGACGGCGGACTGGTTCCGGATCGCGGGCCCGGAGCAGCTCCACGCGCTCGGCGAGGACCGCCTCACGCGGCACGCCGACCGTCTCGACCCGGTGTTCCGGCGGGCGATGGAGCTCGCCGCGACGATCCCGGCACGGGATCACATCGAGGCGCGGCGGCGGCGGTTCGCGTACAGCCGCGCGATCGACGACCTGCTCGGCGACGACGCGGTCCTGTTGACGCCGACGCTGACAGTCGAGGGCTGGTTCGCCGACGGTCGCCTGCCGGACCGGGACCGGCCGGGCCTGCCGAGCGAGGTCTTCAACACGGAGCTGGCGAACCTCACCGGGCACCCCGCGCTGTCGCTGCCGGCAGGCCGGTACGCGTCCGGCGTGCCGTTCGGGCTCCAGGTCATCGGCCCTCGCTATCGCGAGGCGTTGCTCATCGGGTTCGGGCGGGCGTGGGAGCGCGCGCGGCCGTGGCCCGAGGTCGCCGACGGCTTCACGCCGTTCGCGGCCCGCTGAGAGCGGCAGGACATGCGAGCCGTCGTCCTCGAGGCCACCGGCCGGCCGACGCGCGTCGAGGACCTCGAGCTCCGTGACCCCGGCCCGGGCGAGGTCCGCGTCGGGATCGCCGCGTCCGGCGTCTGTCACTCCGACCTGCACGTCCGCGACGGCGAGTGGGAGCGGCCAGGGCCGCTCGTGCTCGGCCACGAGGGCGCCGGCTGGGTCGAGGCGGTCGGCCGGGGCGTCGAGCGGCCGGCGGTCGGCGACTTCGTCGCGCTCAGCTGGTACTACCCGTGCCTCCGCTGTCGGCACTGCGAGGCCGGCCGGCAGTGGCTCTGCCAGGGTTCGGGCTCGCTGCGGCACCGCCTGCCGGACGGCTCGACCCCGCTGCGGCGGAAGGACGGGCAGGAGGTCGTCGCGTACCTCGCGATCGGGACGATGGCCGAGGCGACGGTCACAGCCGCGAGCGCGGCGATCCCCCTGCCCGCGAACGTCCCTGCCGAGGTCGCCGCGCTCATCGGCTGCTGCGTGTCGACGGGCGTCGGCGCGATCCTCAAGACGGCCGAGGTGCCGGCCGGCGCGTCGGTCGTGGTGATCGGGCTGGGCGGCGTCGGCCTGTCGGCCGTCATGGGCGCGGTCGTCGCCGGCGCGTCACGGATCGTCGGCGTGGACCGGCGGGCCGAGAAGCTCGACATGGCGCGCGAGCTCGGTGCGACCGACACGATCCTCGCCACCGACGACGAGTCGACCGCGGCCGCGATTCGCGCGGCGACGCGGGGCGGGCCGGACTTCGCCGTCGAGGCGATCGGCCTGCGCACGACGATCGAGCTCGCGATCGCGGTCCTGCCACCCGGCGGAACGGCCGTCCTTGCTGGCCTCACGCCGTTCGGCGAGCGCGCCTCGTTCGAGGCCTTCCCCTTCGTCGACGGCGCTCGCCGGATCCTCGGCTCGAACTACGGGGCGGCCGTCGCGGCGGTCGACTTCCCGCGCTACGCCGACCTGTTCCTCGCCGGGCGCCTGCCGATCGATCGCCTCGTGTCCCACCGCATCGGGCTCGACGACGTCGAGGCGGCGTTCGACGCGATGCGCCGCGGCGAGGGGCTCCGCCAGGTCATCGCCTTCGAGCGGTCGAGGCGCTAACCCTCGAGGGCGATCCGGATCCGCTTGTTGATCCGGCCCTTCGACTCGTAGCCCGTGACCTTGATCCGCCCGACCTCCGAGGTGTTCGCCACGTGCGTGCCGCCGTCCGCCTGGAGGTCGAGGCCGACGATCTCGATCGTGCGGACCTCCTCGATCCCCGGTGGCAGCAGGTTGATCTTCGTCCGGATGAGGTCGGGAATCGCGAACGCCTCGTCACGCGGCAGCACGTTGACCCGGACGTCGCGCCCGCGCGCGAGCTCGTCGTTGACCTTCGACTCGATCTCGCCGACGAGCTCGGCGCCCATGCGCTCGAACTCGAAATCCATCCGGCCTGTGCCCGGCTCCATGTTGCCGCCGGTGACGAGCGCGCCGTAGTCGCGCCAGACCACGCCGCACAGTGCATGGAGTGCCGTGTGGGTGCGCATCAACAGCAGGCGACGCGCCCAGTCGAGGTCGACGCGGACGATGTCACCGACCGCGGGCGGCTCCCCGTCGGGGGCCAGCTCGTGGACGATCTCGCCACCCGACTTGCGGGCCGACCGCACCGTCCACGTCCGGCCGTCGGCGGTTCGGAAGAGGGCGCCGGCGTCGGGCGGCTGGCCGCCGCCGCCGGGATAGAAGACCGTCCGGTCGAGGACGACCAGCGGGGCGCCGCCATCACCGGCCTCGACGACCGCGACGCGCGCCTCGGCCGAGCGGGCGTACGCGTCCGTGTAGCAGAGCTGCGCCCCGGTCATCGCGGCAGCCTACTTGACGGTGAGCTGGCCCTTCATCGGCTGCGGGTGGACCTCGCAGAAGAACGGGTACTGGCCGGCCGCGAGGGCCGGGACCTGGTACGTCCGCTTCTCGGGGCCGGTGAAGAACGACGTGTCGCCCATGTCGACCTTCGAGCCATCCGGGTTCTGGATGACGACGTTGTGCGGCACGCTCGGGTCGCGGTTGTCGAACTCGAGCGTGAAGCCGACGCCTGCCGGCGCTTCGACCGCCGGCGTGTCGAAGGCCGTCGCGTTCGTGGCGACGATCGTGACCGTTGCGGGCGGCGCGCCGGAGGCGTTGGGCGAGCCCGATGCGCCGGGCGAGCCCGATGCACCGGGCGAGCCGGAGGCGGCCCCCGATGGGACCGGCGTGGCCGAGGGTGCTGGCGCGTACGTCCAGCCGGCCGTCCCGCCGCCGCACGCGACGAGCGCCATGGCGACGAGGAGGGCCGGGAGGACGGATTGGAGTGCGAGGCGGAGCGAGCGCATGGGGCGAAGTCGACCTCGGATGCGTTGAGGACAGGGGCGGCCCGCCGGAATCGTGGCAGGTCGCGGGGACGCCTCGAATCTAGCGCCGATCGGATCAGTCCGCCGCTGGCGCCGTTTCCCTCGTCCGACGGCACACCTGACACCTGACACCGGTCGCTTTGACACTCCATGCGCCACGTGTGCCGCCCCACGGCAAGAACCGCGTCGGGGGGCTCCGTCGACCGGCGCATGCGCCAGGTGTGCCGCCCGGCGGGAATCGGGGGCGTGGGCAACTGGTCAGCCCCAATCGCCCCACGACGGCCCGGTGGCGACCACGAACGAGTACTAGTACTCGACCAGTACCAAGGTCCGGATTGCGACCGGGACCTTCGGTCGTCTAGCCTCGCCCTCCCTTGATCGAGCGTGGGCAGGGGAGCGGCCCACGAAGGGGAACGGAGCAGCACCGTCATGATTCACCGGCTGGCCCTTCGAGCCGCCTCGTTCGCGCCTGTCATTGCGCCCGTCGTCGCCCTTGCCATGTTTCTCGCCACGGGACGGCGCTGGCCGTCCTGACCGTCCTGGCGAGCGTCGCGCAAGGGCACGCGCGAGCGCCGTAACAGAACCCGCCGCGTCCGGGGCCCATCCGGACGAGACGGAACCTCCCACGGGACCCGGAGCTCCTCCCTCCGGGTCTCGTGCCGTTCCGGGGCAGTTCCGGCGCCCATCCGGGAGGCGTCAGACCGGCTGCTTCTCCGTCAGGCCCAGCCGGATCGCGACGGCCGCCGCCTCGACCCGCCCGGACACACCGAGCTTGGCGAGGATGTTGCCCACGTGCACCCCGACGGTCTTCTGGCTGATGAAGAGCCGCTCCCCGATCTCACGGTTCGTGCGGCCCTGCGCGATGAGGCCGAGCACCTCGCGCTCCCGACCCGACAGCCCGAACGTCGCCGACTTCGGCGCGGAGGCATCGGCGAGGACGGTTCGAACCCCGGAGGCGGCCGCATCGCCGGCCGGGCGGAGGCCGTCGGCCTCGTCCGCGTGCCCGTTCGCCGCCAGCGCGAGGTCGACGGTCTCCGGCAGCGCCAGCAACGCGCGACCGGCGAGCTCGTGCAGCTCGCGAAGGAGCGGGCGGGCGCCGAGCTCGAGGGCGATGGCGGCCGCCTCGAGCAGGGGCTTGCGGGCTCGCGCCCGTCCCGCCCGCCCGGCGCCGGAGGTGAGGATCGCCTCGGCCTGGCGCCACCTCGCCCGGGCGACCTCGTATGGGTTCTGCTGCTCCGTCCAGGTGTGCGCGAGCCCGGACCACGTTGCGGCGTCGGCGCTGCGATCGAGGCGGGCGGCATGGGCGCGCGCGGTCTCGAGGTAGGCGTCGGCCTCGCGGCGTGAGCCGATCGAGTCGGGCACGCCGGAGCCCCGCACGGCGGCGCCCGCTTCGTCGAGGATCCGCGCCGTCCGCTCGCGGGCGTCGGCGAGCGCAGCGAAGTCGCGGCGGCCGCCGGATTCGGTCGCCACGGCGGCATCGACCTCCGCGGCCGTCGCCGCCATCTTCGCGGCGAGCACCCAGTCCTCGGTGGCCCGAACGAGCAACCAGCCGCGGTCCGCGGCACGTCGGGCGTCGACGAGGTCGCCGCGCCACAAGGCAAAGGACGCGGCGGCGCGATAGACGGGCACCGCGTGCTGCGAGTCGCGAACGGTCTCGAGCTCGAGCAGCAGCTGGCCGAGCAGGCGACCGGCGAATTCCCCGGCGCGCGTCTCGATCTCGACGATCGCGAGGTTGACGACCGAGTTGACGAACGCGACCCCGGCCGGGCTCCACTCGAGCGCCGACGACGACAGCGCCCGCGACTCGGGCCAGCGGCCGAGGAGGAACAGCGACTCCGCCGCGTTGCCGCGCAGGAAGTTGCCGTAGACCGCTTCGAGCCCGGCGCGGCGCGCCGCCTCGATGCCCTCGTACGCGACCTCGACGGCCTCGGTGCGCCGGCCGAGGAGGTCGAGCACGGTCGTGAGATTCGCGTACACCCGGAAGAGCTCGTCGACGTCGTTGAGCTCCTCGGCCATCCGCCGCGCGTCGCGCAGCAGCGTCACCCCCGCCTCGGGATCGTCGCCCCAGCCGAGCGACACCCCGAGGGTCGTCGTCGCGTGCGCTTCCCACTGGCGCGCGGCGGGACCGCAGAGGCGCGCGATCCGGATCGCCTCGGTCGCCTTCCGCTCGGCCTCGGAGAACGTCCCGTCGAGCATCCGGATCTGGGCGAGCGAGGCGAGGGCCATCGCCCGATCGGGTGACGGCTCCTTCGGCACGAGCTCGACCGCGCGTCGGTGGGCCGCGACCGCGCCGTCCTGGTCGCCGGCGGCGCGTCGGTGCCGGCCCAGCCGCTCATGGAGTCTCGCCAGCGCGAGCCGGTCGCGCCGCGGATCGAGACCCGCGATCGCGGCCTCGGTGAACGCGACGGCCCGCAGCGGGCGACTGGCGGCGAACGCCGCCTCCGCGGCACGGGCCTGGAGCACGCGCGGGGGCGCGGCCTCGGCGAGGGGTGACCGGCCCTCCCCGGCGGGCGCAGCCGACAGCGCGAGGGCGAGCTCGAGGTAGCGCAGCTCGTCCTGCGGCGCGTGGACCGCCTCGGCCCGGTTCGCCGCCTCCACCGCCGCGGTCCGGGCGCCGGCCGGGGCGTGGGCGGCGAGCCAGTGATGGGCGGCCGCGAACGGCGAGCGGGCGAGGCCGACGGCGAGCGCCGCATGGTGCCGCGTCCGCTGGAACGGGAGAACGTCCGCTTCGACCGCACGTCCGATGAGCTCATGGCGGAACTCGTACCCTGCCTCGCCGCTCACGAGCATCCCGTGCTCGATCCCCTCGGCGAGGCCCGCCGCGAGGTCGGGGTCGAGCGCGCCATTCGCGCGTCGCGGCGCACCGGGCGATCGCGGCGGCGGCCGGTTCGCGCCGGCCTCGTAGGCGGCGGCGACCGCGGCGAGCTCGTCTGCGGACAGCGGGCGGCCGGCCGGCGCGAGTAGCCGCAGCGCTCGCCGGCACTCGGGCGACCGCAGCGCCAGACGAGCGGTGACGAGGTCGTCGAGCGAGCCCGTCAACGTCGCGCTCGAGAGCTCGCGGCGGGCGGCGAGCAGCTCCTCCGCGAACAACGGGCTGCCGCCGGATCGCTCGGTCACGAGCACGAGCACCGACGCCGACGGCCGCTCGCCCTCGATGCCCTCGACGAGGCCGGCGATCGAGTCGCGATCGAGCGGCCCGATCTCGAGGCGCTCGGCCGGCCGCGGCGAGTCGGCGATCGCGGCGATCTCGGCCACGAGCGGGTGGGCCCGCGTCAGCTCGTCGGGCTGATACGTGGCGACGAGGCACAGCCGCTGCGCCCGGGCAATTCGGGCGAGGAAGGCGACGAGCGCCCGCGTCGCGGAGTCGGCGTGGTGAAGGTCCTCGATGACGAGGACGACCGGCTGCTCCTCGCCGAGGCGCCCGAGCGCGCCGAGGACCGCCTCGTAGATCCGCGCCTGGCGGCGCTCCGGCGAAGCGACCGTCGGCCGTGCCGGCAGGATCCCGAGCGGCGCGAGCCGCGGGCCCAAATCCGGCAGGAGCCGCACGACGTCCTCTGCCCCCGTCGCGAGGACTCGACCCAGCCGGTCGTCCGGCAGCCGGCGCAGGAGCGGGCCGATCGCCCGGATGACCGGCGCGTACGGCTCGTCGTTCCCGGCCGGCAGCGATCGCCCGCGCAGGAAGGCGAACGGGGTCGCCAGCCCCGCGAGCCGGTGCTCGGCCTCGGCGAGGAACCGCGAGACGCCGTAGCCGGCCCCACCGGAGACGAGCAGCGTCGACGCCCGACCCTCGGCGGCGGCCTCCAACGCGGCGGCGAGGCGCGCGAAGGGCCCCTCCCGTCCGACGAACCGCTCGCTCGTGAAGCGCGCCGGCATGGGCGCATCATAGGCCCGCCCTTGCGCGATCCCGATCTGCCGGTCCGGCCGGCGGCGCGCCGTTGCGGCGGCGTACCCTACCCACGGACCACGCGATTCGCTGCGAGGAGGGCGTCCATGGGCAACGGGGCTCTGGTCCGGACCTGGATGACGCTGGCCGGCATCGTCCTCGTCGGCATCGGGCTGCTCGGCTTCATCGACAACCCGATCGTCGGCAAGGCGAGCGGGGCGATCGTCCCGACCGACAACACCCACAACATCGTCCATCTCTTCACGGGCTTGCTGGCGCTGTACATCGGCCTGCGGCTGCGCGGCCAGAACCAGGTGAGCGGCGCGATCGGCTTCGGGATCCTCTACCTCGTGATCCTGCTCGCCGTCCTCATCAGCCCCGATCTCTTCGGGTTCTTCGACGTGCCGGCGAACGCCGCGGTGCACGCGATCCACGCCGCGCTCGCGGTCGTGAGCCTCGGCGTCGGTTGGCTGGCGCGAAACAGCGCGCCGGCCTACGACCCCCGCTAGGACCGAGCGCGATCTCCGTCGTGCACGGCGGCTGGCACGACCTCGTCCACGCCGCCGCCGCCGCCGTCCTCGTCGTCGGCGGGACGGCGACGCTTGCCCTCGCCTGGCGCGGCCGTTCGATGCCCGTCATGGCGCGCGTCGGAGGCAGGACCACGCCCGCACCGCTGCCGAGACGGCCGGCGGTCGCGGTGCTCCTCCTCGGGCTCCTGGTCCTGACGACGGCGGCCGGGCTGCGGGCGGCCGGTGGCACGGTCGGCACCGTGCCCGAACCAGACGCCCACCACGGACACGTCAGCGCGCCGTGACGGTGCGCGCGGATCCCGGCACGGCGACGCGCCGACCGACTCGCAGGGCTCCCCACCCGAACAACGAGCTCAACGAGCTGCCCGGCGAGGAGTGGCTGTACTTCACGAAGTC
>DATBKB010000110.1:0-8255 GCA_036556145.1 Candidatus Limnocylindrales bacterium
CCAGGTCACGGTTGCGCGGCATCGCTATCCGCTCGACCCGCCCTTCTTCGTCCTCGCGACCCAGAACCCGCTCGAGATGGAAGGGACCTATCCCCTCCCCGAGGCGCAGCTCGACCGCTTCCTGTTCAAGGTCATGGTGCCGTTCCCGTCGGAGGAGGATCTCGTCCAGATCGTCGACCGCACGACCGGCGCCGAGTCGCCACGCGCCTCGAAGGTCTGCACCGCGGCCGAGATCGTCGAGATGCAGCGACTCGCCCGGGCGGTCCCCATCGCGCCGCACGTCGCGGCGTACGCGGTGAGCGTCCTTGCCGCCACGCACCCCGATCAACCGCGCGCACCCGAGATCGTTCGCGAGTACGTGCGGTATGGCGGCTCGCCGCGCGGTGCGCAGGCGCTCGTGACCGCGGGCAAGATCGGCGCGCTGCTCGACGGTCGCTTCAACGTCTCGATCGACGACGTCCGCGCCGCGGCGATGCCGGCGCTCCGCCACCGCATCATCCTCAACTTCGAGGGCGAGGCGGAAGGCATCACCTCCGAGGCGGTCATCCGGTCGATCCTCGACACGGTCGCGGCCCCGGCCGTCGAGTAGCCCGATGGCGGATCCGCGGGCGACGGGTGCCGCCCTGGCGGAGGAGGTCGGCGAACCGGCACGGCCGGGACGCAAGGCCTTCCTGCCGAGCACCGTCGACCCGACGGTCTTTGACGAGGCGTTCCTGCGTCAGCTCGAGCGGCTGCTGCTGCTGACGAAGTCGCCCGTCCGGGGCGGCCTGAAGGGCGGCCGGCGGAGCGTCAAGCGCGGGCAGTCGGTCGAGTTCGCCGACTATCGCGACTACTCCCTCGGCGACGACCTGCGCCAGCTCGACTGGAACGTCTACGCCCGGCTCGAGAAGCTCTTCGTCAAGCTGTTCGTCGAGGAGGAGGACGTCACCGTCACGCTCCTCGTCGACGCGTCCGTGTCGATGCTCGCCGGGCGGCCGCCGAAGATCCTCTTCGCCCAGCGCGCCGCGGCCGCGCTCGGCTACATCGCGCTCGCGTCCGAGGACCGTGTCGTCCTCAGCATCCTCGCCGGCCGCACCGGGCGGCGGCAATCGGCATTGCGCGGCTCGGGCCGCGTCTTCCGCCTGCTGTCGACGCTGTCGTCGATCTCGCCCGCTGAGGGCCCGACCGATCTTCTCGCGGCCGCCCGCCATGCCGCGGCGCAGCTGACCGGTCGCGGCATGATCGTCCTCATCTCGGACCTGCTCGACCCGAACGCCGAGCGGGTCATCCGCGAGCTCGCCGCGACGAACTCGGAGCTCATCGTCCTCCACGTCCTCTCGCCCGACGAGCTCGATCCCAAGCTCGAGGGCGATCTGCGTCTCGTCGATGCCGAGACGGGCGAGGGCGTCGATGTGACGGTCGATGTCGCGACGATCGACGGCTACAAGGCCCGCCTCGCCGCCTGGCAGGAGAGCCTGTCGGAGCTGGCCCGGAAGCGCCGGGCGAGCTACGTCCCGCTGCCGAGCGACCTCCCGCTCACCGACCTCATCTTCGCCGAGTTGCGTCGGCGCCGAGTCCTGGGTTAGCCCCGTGCCCTTCGCGACACCGCTCGCGCTGCTCGGGCTGCTGTTCCTGCCGCTCGTCGTCGCGATGTACCTGCTCAAGCTGCGCCGCGACGAGGCCGTCGTGCCGTCGACGCTCCTGTGGCACCGCCTCGTCGCCGACGTCGAGGCGAACGCCCCCTGGCAGCGGCTGCGACGCAGCCTGTTGCTGCTGCTCCAGCTGCTGCTCGTCGCCGCGCTCGCGTTCCTCGCCGCGCGGCCGTTCCTCGAGCGACCGGCCGGACTCGCCCGCGATCTCGTCGTCATCGTCGACGCCTCGGCCAGCATGGGCGCGACCGACATGGCCCCCAGCCGCCTCGAGGCGGCGAAGTCGGCGGCCATCGACGCCCTGCGCGAGCTGCCCACCGGCGGCAAGGTCAGCGTCATCGCCGCCGGCCGCACGGCCCGCATCGTGGCGACCGGCTCGAGCGACCTCGGCCGGATCCGGCAGGCGATCGCCTCGATCCAGGTCACGGCCTCGAACGGCGACCTCGGCGACGCGCTGACGCTCGCCTCGGCGCTCGCGGCGCGATCGGGCGACGCCGAAATCCTCATCGCCACGGACGCTGCGCTGGCAACCGTTCCGACGCGCCGCGTCGAAGCGCCGGTCCGCGTCATCCAGGTCGGTCGGGAGCGCAAGAACCAGGCGATCGTCGCACTGGCGATCCGGACCGCGCCGTCAGGGCTGACGAAGTCGGCGTTCGTGTCGATCGCGAACTTCGATGTCGATGCAGCTCGACGACGGATCGAGGTCTACGCCGACGGCGTGCTGCTCGAGGCCCGCAACGTCTTCATGGATCCGCAGCAGCGGGCCGATGTCGTGATCGACGACATCACCCAGCAGAACACGCGGCGGGTCGACGTCATCGAGATCCGCCTTGTCGGCGAGTCGACCGATTCCGATGCCGCCCCGGACCAGCTCGCAATCGACGACCGGGCGTGGGCCGTCGTGCCCTCCGACGAGTTGCGGCAGATCCTCCTCGTCGGCGACGGCGATCCGTATCTCGAGACCGCGCTCAGCTACCTGCCGAACACCGAGCTCTACGGGCGCGCGACGAAGGACTACGACTCGACGACCGGCCTCGATGAGTTCGAGCTCATCATCTTCGAGGACTTCCTGCCGCGGGTCTTGCCCGACACGGCCGTTCTCGCGATCGCGCCGCCGCGGAGCGGCCCGCTGGGCGACGTCACCGGCACGCTGACGAACCCGGGCATCGGCTCGCTCAACCCTGACGAGCCCATCCTCCGCTATGTCGACCTCTCGACGATCCACATCGCCGAGGCGAAGAAGATGGTCCTGCCCGCCTGGGCCCGGACCGTCATCCCGGGGCCGCAGGGCTCGCCGCTCCTCTACGCCGGCGAGCTCGCCGGGCAGCGAACCGCCGTCATGGCCTTCGAGCCGCGCCGCTCGGATCTGCCTCTGCAAGTGGCCTTTCCGATCCTGCTCGCGAACCTGACCGGCGAGCTCCTCGGCGGCTCGGGCGCGCCGACGGAGGCCGTCAGGCCGAGCGCCCCGGTCGTCCTCACCGTGCCTGCCGGCGCAACCGGCGTGAAGGTGACGCTGCCCGACGGGAGCAGCGTCGACCTCGTCCCCGGCACCGTCGGCGGGACCAGCGTCACGTTCTCCCAGACCGACCAGCTCGGGGTCTACCAGGTCACGCCGATCGCCGGGCCGGCCTCGTCCCCCGGGCCGTCGAGCTCGGCGGGGCCTTCGTCGACAGCATCGGCGCGACCGAGCGCGGGTCCCTCGCCCAGTCGCACGCCGGTTCCCGCGGACCCCGGTGCGCCCGTGCGGTTCGCGGTCGATCTCTTCGACCCGGCGGAGTCGAACATTGCGCCGGGTTCGCCGAGCCGGCTCGTCGCGCTGGGCGGATTCAACGAACCGTCGCCGGCGGCCTCGGGGAGTCCAGGGACAAGCCCACCCGCGACCGCGCAGCCGTCTGCCGAGCCGACCGGCACGGCGACCGCCGGCGGTCCGGGGACAACCGAGCGGCCACCGGCCCGCGACGAGCTGTGGGTCCCGATCGTCCTTCTCGTCCTCCTGGTGCTGCTCGTCGAGTGGGCCGTCTACCAGCGTGACGCGCTGATCCGGCTCTGGCGCGGGGTCGGTACCCGGTTCCGGCGGCGACCGGCGGGCGGCGCCTGATGGGCATCACGTTCGACGCGCCCCTCGCGCTGCTGCTCCTGCCACCACTCCTCCTCTTCACCCTCGTCCTCCACTTCGCGGCTCGCCGCCGGCTCGGCAGCGCTCGGCGGCGGATGGCGCTGCTCGTGCGGACGTTGCTCCTCGCGGCGCTCGTGCTCGCGCTCGCCGGCTTCCAGCTCGTGCTGCCGGTGGACCGGCTCGCGACCGTGTTCGTGGTCGACCTTTCGGATTCGGTGGGCGAGGACGGTCGCGCGGATGCGCTCCAGTTCATCCGCGACAGCCTCGAGGAGATGCCCGACGGCGACCTCGCCGGAATCGTCGCGTTCGGCAAGGACGCGCTCGTCGAGCGGCTGCCGTCGGACCTTGCCGAGGTCGATCGCATCCGCTCGACGCCGGTCAAGGCCGCAACCGACATCGGCGCCGCGCTACGGCTCGCGACCGCGCTCTTCCCCGACGACGCGCAGAAGCGGATCGTTCTGCTCTCCGACGGCAACGACACGACCGGCTCGGGCCAGACCGAGGCCGCGCTGGCGGCGGCGCGCGGCGTCCAGGTCGAGACCCGCGTCGTCGGGCTCGAGGGCCGCGACGAGGTCCTCGTCGAGCGGCTGCGCACGCCGTCGACCGCGCGACTCGGCGAGGAGATCGAGGCGACGGCGGAGATTCGCTCGACGGTCGCGCAGCCCGCCACGGTGCGCCTGTTCGCCGACGGCGTCCTCGCCAGCACCGAGCGGATCGACCTGAACGCCGGCTTGACGCGCCTGACGTTCCGCGTCAAGCCCACGGAACCGGGGTTCCACATCTTCCGCGTCGTCGTCGAGGCCGCCCGTGACACGTTCAGCCAGAACAACCGCGGCGACTCGAACACCATCGTCAAGGGCGAGCCGCGGATCCTCGTTCTCGCGGGCGACGAGAAGGTCGCCGCGGAGCTGGTCGCGGCGCTCGAGAAGGAGCGCCAGCAGGTCGACTCGCTCATCCCGGAGGCGTTGCCCACGGATCTCGCCGGCCTCGCCAACTACGACAGCATCGTCCTCGTCGACGTCCCGCGGCTGCGTCTCTCCGACCGGCAGCTCGGGCTGCTCCAGGTCTACGTCCGCGACCTCGGGCGGGGACTCGTCATGGTCGGCGGCCCGAAGAGCTTCGGCGCCGGCGGCTACGCCAAGACGCCAGTCGAGGAGACGCTGCCGGTCGACATGGGGGTTCGGGATCGGCAGAAGCAGCCGGACGTCGCGCTCGTCGTCGTCATCGACAAGTCGGGCTCGATGGACGCCTGCCACTGCAACACGTTCAACGGGGGCGGCGGGAGCGGCATGGGCGGCCCGCGCAAGGTCGACATCGGCAAGGAGGCGATCCTCCGGGCCGCGGCGGCGCTCACCGCGCGCGACGAGCTCGGCGTCGTCGCCTTCGACGACTCGGCCCACTGGGTCATCCGGACGGCGCCGCTCGACCAGGTCGGCAACGTCCAGGCCGCAGTTGCCGGCATCCAGCCCGTCGGCCAGACGAACATCTTCGCCGGCCTGAACGAGGCGGTCCTCTCGCTCGAGCAGGCGCGCGCGACCCGCCGCCACATCATCCTGCTGACCGACGGCTGGTCGTCGTCTGGGCAGTACGACGACATCCTCAAGCGGATGAAGGCGGCCGGCATCACGCTGTCGACGGTCGGTGCCGGCGGCGGCTCGAACCCGTTCCTCGAGCAGCTGGCGAAGAACGGCGGCGGCCGCTTCTACGACGCGGCGAACCCGGCGAGCATCCCGGACATCTTCCTCAAGGAGACGCAGCAGGTCGCCGGCCAGCAGATCGTCGAGGAGGCGTTCTTCCCGATCCGGACCGGCGACTCGCCGATCCTCCGCGGGATCGAGGGCCTGCCGCAGCTGCTCGGCTACAACGGCACGACCGCGAAGTCCGCGGCCCAGACCGTGCTCGTCAGCTCGCGCGACGACCCGGTGCTCGCGCAGTGGCAGTACGGCCTCGGCCGATCGGTCGCCTGGACGTCCGATTCGACCGGGCGCTGGGCTCGCAACTGGCTCGGCTGGGACGGCTTCACGAAGTTCTTCAGCCAGCTCGTCGGCTGGACGTTCCCGGGCGAGGAGACCGGCGGCATCGAGGCCTCGTTCGTCACCGAGGGCCTGACGACGAAGCTCCGCGTCGAGAGCGTCGCCGACGACGGCTCGCCACGCGACTTCTACTCGACGCGGGCGATCATCGTCGGGCCGGATCTCGAGCCGCTCGACCGGTCGCTCGTCCAGGTTGCGCCGGGCGTCTACGAGGTGCCGCTCGGCGAGATCGACCCGGGTGCCTACGCGGTTCGCATCTCGCAGACACGACCCGGATCGTCCGCACTCGGTCGGACCGTTGGCCTGGTGGCTCCGACGGCGGCCGAGTACCGGCTGCTTGGCGCGAACCAGGCGTTCCTCGCGACCCTGCGCGCCGCCACCGGCGGGCGCGCGATCGCGCTCCCCGAGGAGCCCTGGACGCACGATCTCGCAACGACCTCGTCGTTCACCCAGCTCTGGCCGCTGCTCCTGATCCTCGCGCTGCTGCTGTGGCCGCTCGACATCGCGCTGCGACGGGTGTCGCTGGGCCGGCGCGAGCTGGCGGATGCGCGACGCGCGGTTGGCGCGTGGCGCGCGCGGCGTCGCTTCGCGCGGCGCACCGCGCCGGTCGAAGGGCTGCTTGCCGCACGGGAGCGCGCCGGCGGTGCCGCGGCCCGAGCCGCGCTGCTCGGAACCGACTCGACACCATCGTCAGCGGCTCCGGCGACCGCGGCGCCCGGGGCGGCCGGGCCTGGAGTCCCGCTCAATGAATCGCGCTCGCCCTCCCCTGCGCCGGTCCGGCCGTCCGAGCCGGCGCGACCGGCCGCGCCGTCCACTCCTGCCCCACGCCCGCAGGCGCCAGCAGAGCCGGCCGCCGCCGACACGCTGACCCGACTGCGCGAGGCCAAGCGACGCGCCAGGGGCGAGTGAGCACATGACGCCCGTCCGTGTCGCTGTCGCCGCCGCAGGGCTGGCCGCGGCGCTGGCTGCCTGTGGCGGAGGAACTCCAGGTACTGCCGGCAGCCCTTCGCCTGCCGGAGTCGTCGTCTCGCCGCCCCTCGAGCCGACCGACGACCTGCCCGTCGACCTGCCTGATGCGGAGCTTCTGTTCTCCTGCGGCGACGAGATCGCGTTCGGAACGACAGCCCTGTTCGAGCCACCGGGCGCCGAGCTTGCGCCGAGCGCGCCCGCAGCCGCGCTGCGAGCGTTCCTCGCCCAGCCCGGGGTGGAGGTCGACGCGCTGCCCGACGCCGGCTGGCGCCTTGTCGCCGATGAGCCCGACGCCGTGCTCTTCATCGCTGGGGATCCGAGACAGGACGGGGCACTGCACCGCGTCGTCGTCGAGCGTTCGGCCGAGGGTTGGAGGGTCAGTGGTTGGGGCGGTTGCAGGCCCTTCGTGATGCTCGGCGATGGCTTGGTCGCGGCCCAATGGGCTTTCGACCCGGCCGCTGCGCGCCCAGGTCCCGGATCCACCACCATCACCGCGCTCGTGACCGAGCGGTCGTGCTCCTCGGGCCGGCCGGCGGACGGGCGGATCGCACCACCGTTCATCAGCTATGGCAACGAGGCGATCCTCGTCGTGTTCGGCGTTCGGCCACTCCCCGGCAATCAGGACTGCCCCGGCGCCCCGCCCAGCCGGGTCGCCTTCGAGCTCCGCGAGCCGCTCGGGAACCGGCGGCTCCTGGACGGCGCCTTCTTCCCGCCGAGGGATCCGGCAGATCCCGATCAGGACTGACGAGCCAGCGCAAGGTCGCGGATCACCGCGAGCGAAGCGGGGTCGTCGAGGGCGGAGAGATCGCCCGGGTCGAGGCCGAGGAACGTCGAGCGAATCACGCGACGCATGACCTTGCCGGAACGCGTCTTCGGGAGCGCCGGCACGATCTCGACGAGGTCCGGCTTCAGCGCCTTGCCGAGCTCCCGCGCGACCTCCGCGGCGATCGACGAGCGAAGGTCGGGGCCGTCCGTCTCACCGCGACGAAGCACGCAGAAGACGGCGATCGACTCGCCCTTGACCTCGTGCGGCAATCCAACGGCAGCCGCCTCGACGACCGCAGGATGCGCGACCGCGGCCGACTCGACCTCGGCCGGTCCGACGCGCTTGCCTGCGACCTTGAGCGTGTCGTCCGATCGTCCCTGGATGTACCAGTAGCCGTCGTCGTCGACGAGCGCCCAGTCGCCGTGGACCCACACGCCGGGGAAGCGCGACCAGTACGTCTCGAGGTAGCGGTCGGGATCGTTCCAGAAGCCGCGCGTCATGCCGGGCAGCGGCTGCCGGATGACGAGCTCGCCGACGGCGCCGCGGACCGGGGCGCCGGCGGCATCGACGACGTCGGCCGCGACCCCGACGTTCGGGCCGGCGAACGAGCAGGGCTTCACCGGCGTGAGGAGGTTGCCGGACACGATGCCGCCGGAGACCTCGGTCCCGCCGCTGTAGTTGACGATCGGGCAGCGACCGCCGCCGATCTCGCGGAAGTACCACCACCACGGATCGGGGTTCCA